>JAFZVN010000004.1 GCA_017617805.1 Bacteroidaceae bacterium
CTAACACGACCATTCCTTGCAAGAAGACAGAGGTGTTCTCAACCGCTGCCGACAACCAGACAGAAGTGACCATCCGCGTGCTGCAGGGTAACCGTCCAATGGCGAACCAGAACAAGCAGATCGGCATCTTCAACCTCACAGGCATCGCACCAGCACGTCGTGGTGTTCCTCAGATCGAGGTAAGCTTCGACATCGATGCCAACGGTATCCTCAAGGTGTCTGCCAAGGATAAGGCAACTGGTAAGGAACAGGAAATCCGCATCGAGGCATCTTCTGGTCTCTCGAAGGAGGAAATCGAGCGCATGAAGGCTGAGGCAGAAGCTAATGCAGATGCCGACAAGAAGGAGCGTGAGCGCGTCGACAAGGTGAATCAGGCTGACAGCATGATTTTCCAGACAGAAAACTTCATGAAGGACAATGCTGACAAAGTGCCAGCCGACGAAAAGTCTACCATCGAGTCAGCTATCGAAGCCCTCAAGAAGGCAAAGGACAGCGGCGACGTTGCTCAGATTGACGCAGCCATCGAAGGCCTCAACAAAGCCATGCAGACTGCATCCCAGAAGATGTACGCAGCAGCTGGTGCAGGTCAGCCAGGCGCAGGCTTCAACCCAGGCGATGCAGGCAACCCATTCCAGGGTGGTGCACAGCCTAATGCAGGTTCTCAATCCAACGGCGCAGATGACGTCCAGGACGCAGACTTCGAAGAAGTCAAATGAGACGCATAAGTAAAGACATAACAAAACACTATCAAATGGCGTGTAGCTCAATGGGTTACACGCCATTGGCATTTTATTTGAAATTTATTTGGTTTTTCTCTCACTTAATCGTACCGTTGAGCAACGCTCGAAGGTACTCACATTCGGAAAAACTCAAATTTATTTGGTTTTTCCCTCACTTAATCGTACCTTTGCACGAAATTTAAATGAAATGAAAATGAGAAGATTTATTTTTATGATGATGGCTGGGATTTGGTGCCTTGGGGCATGGAGCATCCCAGCGAAGAGAATTCCCTTCACAGTGACGAATAGTGACGGCTCCGTGCTGACGCTTGTACTGTGTGGTGATGAGTGTTTCCACTTCTATGCTACCACGGAAGGTGTTCCTGTGGTGGAGGAGGAGAATGGAGACTGGCGATTGGCACCAGAATTGGCGGACTCCATCTCAGTCAAATGGACAGAGAGGAGCCAACTGCGTAATGCTCACCGCATCCAACGGACTACTGAACAGCGGGCTCGCCGTGTGAAGGCTGGACGTCAGATGTCTTATGAAGGACAGAAAAAAGGTGTTGTCATCTTGGTGAACTTTCCTGATTTGAGCATGAAGTCGAACCACACAAAGGCTGAGTTCAACGACTATTTCAATAAAGAAGGCTACACCAACAACGGATGCGTTGGCTCTGTACACGATTACTTCCACGACCAGTCATACGGAAAATTCGACCTCACCTTCGATGTCTATGGCCCCGTGACCACCCTGAAGAACTCCACCTATTACGGAGCAAACGACTCGAAAGGCACCGACTCCCATGTGGCCGAATTTGCTGCGGAGGTCTGTACCACAGCCTACTACAAATACGACATCGATTGGTCAAAATATGACTGGGACGAAGACGGTGAGGTGGATCAAGTCTATATCATTTATGCTGGTGTTGGTGAGGCGTCAGGCGGTGCTGCAAACACCATCTGGCCACACGAATGGACACTGACGAACGGAAAGGGTTATGGTGACGGCGATGGTCCCCTCACCTTTGGAGATGTCACTATCGACACCTACGCTGCCAGCGATGAACTGCGTTCGAAATCGAGTAAACTGCTCAATGGCATCGGCACAGCCTGCCATGAGTTCAGCCACTGCCTCGGACTGCCCGACTTCTACGACACCTCTTATAATGGTGGTTTCGGCATGAACCATTGGGACTTGATGGATGCAGGCAGCTATAACGGCAACACGCACAATGGCGAATGCCCCGTGGGCTACACCGCCTACGAACGCTGGTATGCAGGATGGCTCACCTTCACAGAACTCACAGAACCTTGCACCATCACGGGCATGCCTGACTTAGAGGACGAACCTGTAGCCTACATGGTCTGCAATGATGTGAACCGTAACGAATATTTCACCCTTGAAAACCGCCAATGCAAGAAGTGGTTCCAATATGTGAACACCACCAACAATTGTCATGGCATGCTCGTCTGCCACGTCGATTTCAACCAGAAGGCCTGGGAGGAGAATCGCCCCAACAAAGATGCCAAGCACCAACGCATGAGCATCATCCCTGCTGGCAAAGAATTCGGGACGTCGTTAGGCGCTGCTGGCAACAAATCCTATAGCATTACTCCCTCTCAATATCAAGCACAACTTTTCCCTGGCAGAGACAACGTGACAGAACTCACCAATGACTCGCACAAAGATTGTGGCGGACAGCTCTTTGGTAAGAACACTGACGGTACGAACAACATGAACAAACCCATCACCAACATCGCAGAGACGGAGGATGGCCTCATCTCCTTCGACTTCATGGGAGGCGGTGACCCACAAGCGATTGAGAGCCTCACCCCTACCCTCTCCGCAAGCAAGGGAGCCTGGTACACACTTGATGGGCGCAAACTCAGTGGTCAACCTGGAACGAAAGGCATTTATCTACACGAAGGAAAGAAAGTGTTAAGGTAAAAGGGGTTAATGAAAAGTGAAAAGTGAAGAGCGAAAAGTGAAAAAATCTATATTACCTGCCATCCGGATGGGGGATACTTAGATTTTTCACTTTTCACTCTTCACTTTTCACTTAAGCAGTGCTTCACTCCAACTTCAAGTACCAATTCTTGGGTTCGGAAAGAAGGGTGAAGAGGGAGGAATCGTAGTTGGCAGAACCTTTGCGGCGTGCCACCTTGTCTGCTAAGAAAGTGGGATCGTTGCGATGGAGGGAGAGACGCATGAGGTCGTAGAAACGGAGTCCCTCAGCAGCTGTCTCGAGTGCCATCTCGTCACAAATGCGGTCTTCCACATATAATATACTGTCAGCAGCAGAAGCCAAGGCAGGGATGACGTAAGTGGTATCAGCATTGGCATTGCCAGAACCACGAGAATGCAGTCCCTGGGTATTCTCACGCAAGAAAGTATATTCGCTAAAAGACAGCAAATTGCCAGCAGCCTTCCGTTCACTGGCTGGGAGATAGCGATCGATATTGTCCTTACAAAGTCCATACTTCAGTACAGCAAAGGCAGACTCTGGATAGCCTGCACGATTGAGCGCCTCAGCATAACGCAGATAGACATGCTGGAGACGGTAGAGGTTCACATGACCAGAGGTGTATTTGTAACAAGTCTGGAGAATCGAAGACTGTGTGTTGGACGTGGATTCCTGATTGCGCAGCACATAGATGCTCTGTTGACGCAAGTCACCACGCAACGATTCATTCGGAAATGTCATTCCCTCAGGAGACACTGTATCAGGCAACTGACTCACAGGGTCATTATAAACCAGCACAAAACGCTGACTGCGTGAGAGTTCGTCATAAGCAGCTGAATGAGTGGCCTGATAGAAATAGTTGTTGTCCTCCGTCGAATTGAACACATCAGCCAAATAGGACACCACACCATTATACTCTTCCTCTTCCATCGGAATGATGGTCAGGATCTCATCCGACTGTGAAGAGAACTGAGATGCATAACCATCCTCCATCTCCGAGAAGTCATACTTCGACCAAGCCACACGTGCTGTACCAGTGGGATGCACTTGGCCCTGACGGGTCAAATAGTCGTGATAATACTGTGCCGCCTCCTGATAGCGTCCTGCCCACAGGCAGAGGTCGCCCAAGAGCACACGCACAGGGATGTAGAAACGGCGCGAATTGAGCGTACCCACCGAACCATAGTCAGGGTATTCCGTATCAACGTATGGCGCCAAATCCTTGATGAAATAGTTAGCGATCTGCTTCACATCGTAAAACTCATACGACGAAGGCTGTGCATCCTTCTCCGTGAGGAGTGGTTCGACGAAGAAAGGCACAGAGCCATAGTTGATGGCAAGTTGCAGATAAGTCCAGGCACGATAAGCCTTCACTACCCCATATTCCTTCTCAAACACCTTCACGCCACGTTTGGTGAGCGTCGTGTCAGCAGTGGCCAAGAAATAGTTGCAATTCTGAATCACGGCATAGTAGTCGCGTGCATTATTATAAGGATTGTCTGTGCCTGCCGTGAAGTTGGCAATGTCTTGCAGGTCGAGATGCGCATTGGAAGTCAATGACGTGAGGTCGCCCCTCAATTCGCCCAACAGCACAGTGCGGTCAGCAATCACCTGCATCTTGTTCACAATGCCCATCAGAGAATAGACCGTATCGTTGGGCGTGTCCAGTTGATTGTCCTCCACAAACGACACAAGGTCGCTGTCCATTTCAGAGCAAGAGGAGAAGCCCCCCACCCCAAAAATGGGAAGGGTTGACACGATGAGGGTTTTATAGATATTTTTCAGTTTCATATACTGTATATAATGAGTTCGAGTGTTTCTTTTATATTTACTAATTTCTAACGCTGCGTTAGCCCTCCCCCTTTGGGGGTTGGGGGGCTTGGGGCTACAGATTAATCTTCATGCCCACCGAGAAGCTTCTGCCTGGAGCCATCAGCCCACGGTCGATGCCTCTGCCTATCACAGCGTTGGAGGCCGCAAATTCGGGGTCACTACTCAAATACTTCGTGAGGGTGAAGAGGTTGTTGGCTGCTGCCCATACCGTAATGCCCTGCAGATAGGTGCTGCGCACAGGAATGCGGTAACTCAGCGTCACGTTCTTCAACTTCAGATAGGAACCATCCTCTATCCAGCGGTCGGAGAAGCGGCTGTTGCCCATCTCGTCGAGGAACGAAGCCCTTGGTACCACCGTCTGCTGACCATCGTGTGTCCAACGTCCCAACATGGCTGTGGTCTGGTTGTAGAAGTAAGAGCCAGACTCCAAGATGCTGCGCTGGTAGTTATAGAGGTCGCCACCCACGGAGTAGTTGAACGAAGCCGAAAGCGAGAGGTTCTTCCATGTCAGTTGAGTGGAGAAGTTACCATAGATGTCTGGATTGGGATCGCCAATCACCTGCATATCACGCTGGTCAATGCAATGGTTGCCATCCGTATCCACAAACTTCATGTCGCCAGCCTTGAAGTCCTGCTTGGCACCTGTCTCCGTCAACTGATACAGACCAGCCGCCTTGGCTTCCTCAGCCGTCGAGAAGACACCGTCGGTCTTATATCCATAGAAGAGGCCAGAAGCACTGCCCACACGATTCATCACGTTGCCGCCATACAGTTCAGTCACCATCGACTCCCTGCCACCAGGCAAACGCTTCACCGTATTCTTATAATGTCCCAAAGAGGCAGACACACTCCATGTCCAGTCCTTCACACTCAGTAGTTTCAGATCCGCTGTCACATCGATACCCTGATTGTGTACACGTCCATCGTTCAGCCAGTTCGTTTCCAAACCAGAGATGTACGACAGCGTGCCCATCGAGAGCAGGTTGTAGGTGTTCGCATTGAAATAGTTGAAACCGACCCACAGACGGTTGTCGAAGAACGACGCCTGAGCACCCACCGTGAAACGTGCCGTTGTTTCCCATTGCAACTTGGTGTTGCCAATGTTGCCCATAGAGAGACCCGTCAACGCATTCAACATTCTGCCAGACACGAAGTAAGTTCTCGATGCCACACTGTTCACATCGTCATTGCCCACGAGGTCAAAACCGCCATTCAGTTTCAGGTAGTTCACCCAGCGGTTGGGTGTCCACCAACGCTCGTTCGTCATCACCCAAGCAGCCTCCACCGAGGGGAAGAAGCCAAAGGCATAATTGCCAATCTTCATGCCTTCCGTCGCATCCACACCAAACTTGCTCGAACCATCCATCGCCACAGTAGCATCCACATAGTAACGCTCACCCCAGTTGTAGTCGGCAGTCAGGTAATAGGTCAAGTCCACATCTCTGTTGTCTTGTCCATCGGTCTGCTTATATTGCAACGAACCCGACATGTTAGGAGTCTTGTCGTTGCCCGTATTATAACCCACCTGCGTGTTGAGCTTGTACGTATCTCTCAGATAACGCATGCCACCCTTCGCCTCCAACAGATGTCCTTTCCAACGGCGCTTGTAACTCATGCCAAGGTCGTTCATGATGGTGATCTGACGTCCAGCCAAAGCACTGGCACAGTTCTCCACCTCACCGACACCTTCCACTTCATAGCTAGGCACACCCGTTGTGGGCAGGTAATAATTCTCATCCGTGTTCACCAATTGGAAAGCAAAATGATCCGTCAATGTCCATCCCTTACCGATACGCCACTGTGGTCTCACAGCCAGCGACACGGTACGGTTGCCAAACGCATTTTTGTTCTTTCCCTCACCATTCTCGAGAATCGACAATGGGTTTGCCAAACTGGTGTTCAAGCCACCCTTGCTGCTCACCACATCACTCAGATAATCATCCGCCTCAGCGAGATAGCCAGACAGATGGCCGTTGGAGTCAAAAGCGTATGGAGAGAGGAATGGGGCTTTGATGAGCGAGAGGAACGCAGGCGAACTCACCAGTCCGTCAGTCACATCCTGCTTCACACCATCATCTCGCATGTTGCGCGTCACATCTGAATACGAGGCATCAAAGCGTACCGTCAAGTCCTTCGTCAACAACAGGTCGGTGTTGAGCCTCAGATTGAACCTTGAGAACGAGAAGTCCTTCACCGTGGCATTTGAACCTGCATAACCCACAGAGAGGTTGTAATTGGCGATGTCGTCACCACCCTGCACATTGATGCTTGCCTGCTCAGAGAATGCCTCCCGATGCACCTGCTTGCTCCAATCTGTCGCATTGTGGTACACCTGATAGTAGTAATACTTCGGATCAATCTGCAGGAACTTGAACGAATTGCTCTTCGTACCCGTCGTACCAATCAGTTCAGAGGCATACACCCTCATCTGTTCCGCATCCATCATGTCCATGGTTTTGGGTACCAATTCCCAACTACCACCCAGACTCACGTCAATCTTCGTCGCCATCGACTTGTTACGCTTCGTCTCGATGAGGAGCACACCATTGGCACCTTTCGCACCATAGATGGCTGTACCATTCTTCATTACCGACACCTTTTCGATGTCCTCCACCATGATGTTTGCCAACAAGTTGTTGAAGAAACCGTCGTGCAGCGAAGGTGAACCCCACTGCATGTTCTGTACCACCCCATCAATCACCACCAATGGTTGCGCATTGGCATTGAGCGAGTTCACACCATTCATCAGCATACGAATGCCTTGTGCCGACTGTCCACTTCGTACACTGGTCAACATATCACCACCCAAACGCTGCTGAATCTGTCCATCTACGGACATGTCATTATTCAAATATGTCACTTGAGCCGACTTCTTGCTCACAGCCGAAGTCTGTGCCGCATACGTCTCGCCAAACTGAGCCGAATACATCTTCACATCCTCCACTGTCAGACTGCTGCCCACAGGTTGCTGAACCCTCGTGTAGCCATCAGCCCACAGCGTCAGCGAAGTCACCCACTCTGGCACACGAATCACATACGCACCCTGCTCATCCGTCATGGCAGAATACAGCGAATTGTTATACGCCTGCACCTGCACACCTGCTGCACCTTCACCTGTAGCAGCATCTACCACACGTCCACGCAACTCACGCACCTCCTGGCCAAAAAGTGAAAAGTTAAAAGCACTCTCACCAAAAACATCTTCTTCATTTCCGAACCTCCTTTCTTTGTTTAGCCTCCAAAGCAGCCTCCTCATCATCAGAGACAGGCTTGAGGTAGATACAATCCAAAAACATCTCACGCGAATACTGAGTCTGGCGACTCGACACATAGCATCGCAACTGCACATTCAGCGTCGCATCCTGCTGACCATAACTGCACACCGGCAATGTGACACGTCCTAACAACACTGTATCCACATGGACACCATCGCTCTCCACCTCTTCAGAAAACATCTCCGTCTGCTTCTCACCCTTTTCATCCACATACGTGACAGTAGTCTTCCATTTGTTTGGCTTCGTGTCACGAGAATTGGACAGATAGACCGTTTTGGGCAGTACCACAGCATACAAATCATACGTACCAGACAAAGTGCCTCCAATCTCATAGGTCACCGTCCAGTTACTTGTACTGGTACGAGGCACGATGTCCACGTAGCCGTTGCCAGAAATGGAATCACCGATCGCCAAGCGATAATTGAACGTACAATCCTTATAATCAATGATGCTCGCTTCACGCTCTCCCTGTTCCACCACGGGACGGAAGTAAATATCCTCCGCAGTGAAAGGCCATTTCTTCAGACGGTAGATGAGGCCATTGGAACATCTGAGCGAATCCTTGATATTGTTGGCATCCATCAGTCCACCAGCCTCGAAAGGCTTGTAGAACACATGATAAGGCCATTCTTCCGTCTTGTAGGACGTGGAGAAGATGGAGTCCTTCTCCGAACGCTGCACACGACGATTAAAGATGAGGTCACGTGCCAATGACACACAAGTCCAATATTCTGACACAGAATCGGCCTTCTCTATCCCTGCATAATTGAAGTATTTCTTCGCCTCCTGATAGACTGTCTCCCAAGTGGAGCGATCAGGCACCAACATGGTAAACGTGGAGTCTTCTGACATGATTTGGTCGAACACGCGGAACAAAGCATTATCCTTTACCATGACGGAATCGGAATACACCTTCCGACCATCCACCAAACCAGCCTGAATGGATTGCTCCTCGTCCAGTTCCTGACGTTCGAAATGTGACAAGAAATCGCCAATGTGGCTAAACTCCTCCATCGTGGTCAGCCCCTCGTAGATGTTATAAGCATAGGGAACCTCTGTTTCCACCACATGCAACAAACCATTCGTGGCAGGCTGGTTATAGCTTCCCTGCTTCACTTCTGCCTCATCCAAGGTCTTTGCCCCTAATGACAAGGGCTTGCCATTCAACATCTTCACCTGATCGTCTGTATCCATATTCATGTTGTACAGATTGTGCGCCACATGATTCATCACAAAATGCAGACCCACAGCCGAGTCGCCCTTCTCCGTTTGACAGAGGGTGAGCAACGAATCCACGTTGAAGGATCCATTAACAGGAGCCCAAACAGTCAAAGTCTGATCTGACCCCAAAAGGTCTGCGAAAGTCTTTCCCGTCCGATGGTTGTTATTATACACATGTGTCGCCTTCAGCACTGTGTGGAAGTCGCTCAACTGCGGATTCTTTTCCACCAATTGCAAGAGGGTGGCATCGCCATTCGTCCCTTCCATCTCAAAGTGGTCGCTCCACGAGTCAGAGCAACTCGAGAAGCCCCCCAACCCCCAAAGGGGGAGGGATAGCGCGATGATGGCCTTATATATATTCTTTCGTTTCATATTACAAAAATTGAAATGGTAAATTGTTATATCGTCAAAATCAATGGGTGTCCTCAGCAGTCAGACCTGCATACACACTCTTAGGACAGAACTCGAAGTAGTTGATAGGAAGTTCGGCTTCCGCATTCTCGATGACGAGTTTGATGCGCAGCCAATACTCCTTGTTGGGATCGAGTGCCTGAGTGGTGAGAATCTTGCGGAACTTACCATTCATGGCTCGCAGATTGTTGGAACCACCCTGATTCCAAGAGTCCATATCTTTCATATAACCACGATTGTGCATGGCCTTGTCGATAGCTCGGTTTTGTTCGTTGTTTTCTGTGTCAGCCACCCAACCGATGCTTGGGTCACCACCAAAAATTCGGAAATCGATTGGCAGTCCCATCGGTTGCATATTGTCTTTTTCACCAAAGTAGATCTGCACCACACCACGGTCGGCACCTGATCCGTAAGCAAAACGAATCTCGTAGGTATTAGCAGGAACAGGAGGCAGTTTGAACGACACGTCGAACTGACCAATCAAATCGACAGCATCAGAATAGGTAGCCATCCAAACACCACGTTCACGCAAAGCTAACGTCGGTATGATTCCATGGAAATCCCATCCGTCCACCTGTTTGAAGCCTGTCAGATGCTGACCATTGGTATTGCCTCGTGCACCAGCATTGAGGAACTCTGGTGACATCGTAATCACATCCCAGCGGATGCGGTCGTTAAAGACAACATCACGCGTCTGTGTGTTATATGTCAGCACTCCATCAATATAGTGGTAAATGCCATTGAGGGCTTGCTGATTGAGGGTATCAACATGCAGTCCAGCCTCTGCCAGTTGCTGGTCATGAAGGATCTTCATTTCAGTAGGTGTATAGACTTTGATGCCTCGTACAGAATAACGGTTGGCCACACCCTTGCGGTTGATGAAGAGACCCGTGGAAGGAGAAGACATCTTCATGATGGTGCCTGGCATCAGCGTCACATACCAGTCTGTGCAGTCAATGAGATTAGGCATGGCACAGGTGGTCTTGTAGTCGATACCACTCTCCGAAATAGTGAAGTCGTTGATGGCGCCATAGTAAGGCAACAAGTGGTAGGCAACAAAACGATTTAGCGGATTTTTGCGGTTTGTCCAATCAGCGTCATACAATCCAGCATCCTCTGGATATACCTCATCATAAATGGTCTTGGCATAGGCCTTGAGGTCATCAAGATTCATGATTCCTGCCTCAGCGAACACCTTGTTGGTCTCCACAAAAGCCGTGTAACGCTTCATGCGTGTGGCTGGATAGTACATACGATATTCAGCCCCTGAACGATGGAAAGGAATACCTTTGTTAATGGAGTCCACACCCACTGAATAACGAAGATCCATATATTCGTAAAGGCTGTCACTCAGTCCTGTCAGCGTAAGGGCAGAGGTGAAGAGGCTGATGTTCATATCTTCCAACATCTTCTCAGGGAGATAAGAGCTGGAAGGCTGGATCACTCTGTCAAGGGTATGCACCACACCATTCTCCACTGAGTCATCACGCACAATCAGCCTGGAAGCCATATTGACGTAGTACATCACATTGCCACCCACAGCATTGCTGTCACATGAAAAAGTGAGGAAACGCTCGTTCATGTTGGCCGTAGGGATATTGCCATCAGCGAGGTCGGTTGTGAAATAAGTCTCAGGAATGAGGTGGTTCCACGAAAGCGTGTCACACTCCTCCTTTGTCAACTGATCCACACTGGTATAACCACGTTCTGCCAGATAGGATTCGATGGCTTGGTTGGTAGGCGCCAAACAAGTGTAGGTGCCATAAGTAGCCATCATGCCATAGAGTCCTGAACGGTGCAGAATCTGCGTGAACTCACTATAGAGCTCTGGACGATTATCGAGGTAATCGCTGACCATCTCACCCGTGAAGGTGTAGTAGTTGCTGCTGTCTGGCTCGTCAGAGCAACTTTGAAATCCTTGTGACGCAATCGCAAGGCTCAGCACTACAAGGGTCTTATATATATTCTTTGTTTTCATTTTCGTCAGATTGATGGTGTTAGAAGTTTTGTTCCGTATGATCTGTCACGTATGCAGGATTCTGTATCAGTTCAGTATTCTGCTTGAGTTCCTCACGATTGTAAGGCCAATAGAGCACATCAGCAGCAGAGAGTTTGATGCGGATAGCACTGGTATTCTCCTGGAACTTAGGCAACACTTTCTCGATGAGACGGTCATTATTGCCATCACGACGAGAAAGGCGAACGAGGTCAAACCAACGCTTGCCTTCAAACATCAGTTCACGTTGACGCTCATCCAGCACAAAATCTTCCATCGCTGTACGTGAAGTGGCATAGGTCTCGAAGGTAGGCAGTCCTGTATTGGAGGTACGCTTGTTGTTGGCACGTTTCCATACAGCCAAAACCAACTCGAAAGCATTGCGGTAATGCTGTGTCTGCTCCCCAGTCAGCACAGCCCCTTCAGCCACATCGCCAGCCAATTCCACTTCAGCCTCAGCCCGCATGAGCATCACGTCTGTCAGACGATAGATAATCCAGTTGGCATAAGCAGAAGTACGTGCGCTACTGGTGACGTTGGGTGTAGAACCCGATGTGGACGTCGTGCGGAAAGAAACAGATTGATTGACATATTTGGAGATATAGACCTTGTTGTTCTGCTCTACCATGTTCTCCAAATAGCGGCAGTCTGTCTTTTCAAAGTATTTGTTCTGGCCCGTATTGACCTCACTGAAGAGGTAAGTGGGCGCACCAATCTGGCCCGTTCTGTTGCTGTTGGAACCATAGAAACCAGACACAGCCCCATTCGTGACAGACTGATTCGTGACAAAATTCAGTTCGAAGATGGACTCAAAACTGTTGCCCGTACCAAAAATCTCATTGTAGGCGTTACCAGCAAAGTTGCTGCCCGTCAAGGTTTCGGAGATGAGAGGGTACTCCCCATACAGTTCCACCGTCATCGTAGTAGGGTTCTTAGCGTATGCATCTTCATAATCCTTGATTTTCTGCTGGATGACAAGGTTGCAGTAGTCGATGCACTTCTGCCACTCACCCTTCCAAAGATAAAGATCTGCCAACAGCGAATAGCAAGCCCAACGAGTGATGCGGCAAGTGTTTTCGACACTCTCCTCACCATAACTACGAACGGCATCCTCCTTCACAGCTTCCACATCAGCGATTAGGCTGTCAAGCACCTGCGCAAAAGGCGTAGCTGCCATCTGGAAATTTTGACTATCCTCCTTCGAAGGCTTCGTCACGTAAGGCACATCACGGAACGTGCGGATGAGGTAGAAGTAACTCAAAGCACGCAAGGTGGTTGCCTCTGCAATGGTAGCTCTCAATTCAGAGTCTGTGAGGTTAGGGTCTTTGGCATTCACATCCGATGCATAATACAACACGGTATTACACCTGTTGATGACCTGATAGAAACTCTGCCAATTGGTAAAATCGTTGGTCTCAAGAATGTTTTCCTTGAGAATCTGCTGCAAGTTGTTGTAGGTACCTGACCCTGTCGTCATATTGTCGGAACGAAGTTCACCCCACACCATCATGCGGCGGATGCAGTCTTGGTTCTCCAACTGGGCATAGCAGGAGTTGAGCACACTCACAACATCCTTCTCCTCTGTCCAATAGTTCTCAAGCACAATCTCATTCTGTGGCTCGATGGAAAGGAAATCAGAGCAACTCTGTAATCCCTGCGATAATACCGCAAGGCATAGAACTGCAAAGGTCTTATATATGTTCTTTGTTTTCATACTCGTCTGATTGATTGTGTTAGAATTGAACCGTTATACCCAATGTATATGAACGTGCGTTAGGGGTACGAGCATTGTCGGTCGTCACACCATAGCCACCATAACCCACTTCAGGGTCAGCACCTGAATAGCCTGTGATGCAGAAGAGGTTGTTGGCACTAAGGTAGAGGCTCAATTGAGTGAGTCCCCATTTCTTGATGAGTTTGGGGTCGAAAGCATAACTGATTTGGCTGTAGTTGAGACGCATGTAAGAACCGTTCTCGATGAAGCGGTCACTACCAAGCCAGTTGTAGCCTTCCTGATAGAGGGCACGAGGAATCAGGGCTTGGTCACCTTCCACACGCCAACGCCAGTTGACAGCCGTGGATTGGTTGTTGTTGTTGTACATGCTCTCTGCCAACATACGGGCACGATTGACAATCTTGTTACCAATACGGAAGTTGAACTGGTTGTTCCAACTCCAGCGACCATACTGCAACTTGAAGCCCCATCCACCAGTCACCTTAGGCAGGGAACTGCCGAGATAGACGATGTCGAGTTCGTTGATGTTACCATCATGGTTGATATCCTCGTAGATGGCATCACCACCCTTGAACTCATAGATGTAGGTGCGGTCGGAAGACTCGTAGCAGAAAACCATAGGCGTCGTGTAGCCATTCTTATCCACCACCACATTGCCATCCGCATCACGTGCTACAGGTGCATTAGGACCACTCACACCAGCCACCTCTGTAGGACTGTACTTACTGTACTGATAAACACCTTTGTAACGGAATCCATAGATGGAACCAAAGGCGTTGTGAAGCTGTACACGAGTGAGGTAAGAGCCATTCTTCTTGTCGAAGTCAGAATTGAGCGAAGCCAACACGGTCTCATCCATCTTCGTGATCTCGTTCTTGTTGTTGGCGAAGGACACATTGAAACTGCCACGGAACTTGCCAGCCTTCACGATGTCCTGACCGTTGAGGTTGAACTCCCAACCATTATTGACCATATCACCCACATTCTGATAAGCCAGGGCTGTGTAGCCTGACGAGGTGGGGATGCGTCGGTTCTGCATCAACAGATGGCTGGTGTGCTGGGTATATACATTGAAGTCGGCTGTGAACATGTTGTTGAAGAGTCCGAGGTCGAAACCAATGTTCCACGTCTGCTTCTCTTCCCACTGAAGGGAGGAAAGACGGATGTTTTCTGGATAAACAGAACCACCACGGTTGTAGGCGTCGCCATTCACGTACTTGGAGAAATAGAGGTATTCACCTGTTGGCTGATTACCCACGATACCCCAACCTGGACGGATGGAGAGCATGGAGAGCCAACGGAGGGGTTCCATGAAGGCTTCGTCGCTCACGTTCCAACGGAAAGAGAGGGCTGGAAAGTTACCCCAACGGCTGTCATCACCAAACTTGGTGGAACCGTCACGACGTACAGAGAAGTCGGCAATGTACTTACCCTTGTAGGCATAGTGGGCAGAGAATGTGAGATAGACACTGCGCCACTGACCAGAGGCTGTACCCAACGAAGTGACGATACCATCAGCAATGGGTGAACTGATGCCTCCTGTTGGGAGACCACCCACTGTAGAAGAAGTCGTTTTGGAAGAACCGTCCGTCAACTGGAACTGGGCCATCGCCATGAAGGAATGGTCAGGGTTGCGGAAATGCGGTGTGAAAGTCAGTCGGTGGGTCGTAGTCACAGCCGTGCTCTTGTGGGCATTGGCTGTCGTTTGATTATTCTTGGTGCTCGACCATCCTTCGGTGATGAGACTGGAAGGATAGAACGTGTCGTTGTATTTATTGAAGATGTTAAAGAGAATCTTTCCCTCATATTTGAGTTGCGTCTGGTCAGCACCTGTACCCAAGAGGTTATACACCAGTTGGAACTCAGGCTGAATCTGATAGGTCGATTCGTCGTTCTTGGCCTGACGGGCAAGTGCCACAGGATTCACGTAGGTGAACTGGTCTTTCTTCAGTTCTGCCGAAGCCGTGGGCAGCATGTGGTAGTAGTCAGGAAGGTCATTTCCGTAGATATCCTGCTCATAGATGGAGAGGTTCGGCATCTTCTGATAAGCGATGGTGAGCAAGTCGGAGTAGTTCTTCTTGTTGTCCGTGTAAGTCATGTTGAAGTTAGTCACGATCTTGATGCGGTCGCTGACGAAGTAGTCGAGAGCCACACGAGTCGTGAAACGATCGAGCTTCTGTCCGATGACCGTACCGGTCTGATGGTCATAACCGCCTGCAATGCGGAAGTTGGCTTTCTCACCACCACCTGACAGGCTGACATAGTGCTTCTGCAACAGACCTGTCTGACGGATTGCCTTGCGCCAGTCGGTGTTGTTGTTGTACATCTCATATTCGTTCCAAGAGGGGTCGTAGTTGAACTCACGGATGTCGGCAGCCTGATCGCTCAGTGTAGGATTGTAGTAAGCCTCCTTCATGAGCATGGTATATTGGTCACCATTGAGGAGTCGGATTCCACTGGGCTGATGCGTCAGTGTGGCACGATAAGAATACTGCACCTTGGTCTTGCCACGAGCACCACGCTTGGTCTTGATCTCGATGACACCATTCGCACCCTGCGAACCATAGATGGCGGTACCAGCTGCATCCTTCAACACAGAGATGCTGGCGATATCGTCGGGGTTCACGTTCAGGAGTTCGGCGAACTGGTCCTCCGTAGCGTTGGCATAGTCGAAGTTGGCATTGTAGTCGCTCTCGAAGATGTTGCCATCCACCACGATGAGAGGTTCACTGCTACCATTGATGGAACTGACACCACGCAATCGCATGCTGGTGCCTGCACCCAAGTTACCAGAGTTGCTCACGATGTCGAGACCTGCGATACGGCCTTGGAGGGCTTCATCGACACTGGTCATGGGCAGACCTTCAAACTCTTTGGCGTCGATGGTCTGATGAGCGATGGACATTTCGCGTTCAGGAATGGCGAGTCCACTCGTCTGAGCAATGCGCTGGCTCTTCACCACCACCTCGGTCAGTTGGGTGTTGCTCTTGAGGGTAATCTTATAGGTAGTTCCCTTGATGGGAATGATTTGGGTCTCATAACCCACATAGGAGATCTTGAGTCGGTTCTTGGGGTCAACAATGCGGAAGGCAAAGTTACCATTGATGTCGGTCACAGCATGTGCCACGATACGGTTGGCCTTGTCTATCTCCACCACATTGCAGGCCATCAGAGGGTCGATGTCATCTTGCACCACACCCTGAATCATCGTGCCAGCGGTCTGCGCATAGCCCCCCAACCCCCAAAGGGGGAGGGCTAACGCGATGACGGTGCGTTGGAGTATTATTTTGATATTTCTATTCATATATTTCTATTCATTTAAGTTTCTGAAGTTATCGCTACGCTCGAAGTTATCGAAGTTAACGGAGTTATCGACGATACTTTTTGCAATAGTTTTTTAGATGAAACTAACGTTGCGTTAGCCCTCCCCCTTCGGAGGCTGGGGGGCTTACTTATATTGCAACACCCCATCAATCTGATGAATGACAGCGAAGGAGGAGGTGTAGAGGTTTTTGGCCAAGGTAGCATCGGGCATATCGTACTGGTACTCACGCGCCATGATGTTGTAAAGCCCTTGGTCTTTGACAACCTGACGAGTCTGGCCCTTGCCATCTGTCACTGTGATGCCATCGTTGGACACCTTGGTACGGAGTTTGTAGTAAGAGAGGTTGCCGTCAGTCACCTTGTAGGCAGCTGTCTCATACTCACCCTGATCACTTCCCTGCCCTATGTAGAAGGCCTCATCCTGAATGTGGTACTTGATGAAATTCTCAATCACCGAACGGAGGCTATCTTTCTGTTCCTCATCCTCTTCGGCATCCACCTGTTCCCAAGTAGGCAACTGATGAGCGTTCTGCAAGTCACGGATAGCTTTGTTCGTAGGCACAAACACGGTATATCTATAAGTATTGAACAGACTGATGTTCTGGCTGGGTTCACCATGCTCATCGGTACCAATGACATGCTTGGTCTCCAAGAACTGCGAACTCTGCAGCAAGTCGTGGAAGGCACTGAACTCCTCATGCTCACCCAAGATGTCGAACACCGACTTTCGAGCTGTCATGATGGGTTCCTCTTCGATGATATAGGTCTTACCGTTACCTTCATAGGATTCATCATAGATAGCCACCACCTTCACGCTCTTGGCATTCTCAATTTGATAGCCACCCTGCACGGTCATTCCACCGATTCCAGCTGTTGCATTAGCCACTTTCACCATCGAACCACCCTTGGTGCGATAGAAAGTGTTGCCGTTCTCCACATTGCCAATGACGATGTGGGTGTTGAGGATGTCCTCCAAACGGTTGGTAATCTGACTATAAGAAGCCTCGCCAATGGAATCGCCAATCACACCTGTTGCCACATCGTAGTTCCAGATGCTTGCCCACACCTTCTCCTGCTCAGTCTGAGCCGTTGGCTTATAGTGGAAGCGGAAGAGTTGGGTGCTCGTCTTGCCGTATGAACAAGGATCGATGTAATCGAGCAATGACGTGTTGTTGGGGATGAAAAGGCTGTAGTAGGTGCTCTGTGAGTTGAGGTAGATGTCGAAGCCCAACTGCTCCACACCCCAGTAAAGCACGCTCATCGTTTCGTTGATGAGAGCTGGGAATGTGACAGAGATGTATGCCACAGGATTGAACACCTTGTTGGTCAGATAGACAGCACCGTTACAAGCCATGAACACAGAATCCACATACTGCTCCTCAAGTCCCAGTTCATCGTTGGCATCGTTGAGCACAGTATAAAACTTGCTGGGCACAGAGTTGGTGAACGAGTTGAGCATGTTCACGTTGATCATCTTCGAAATGACCTTGTCTGGCACAGCATCCCAAGAACCATAATAGTCCTTGAGCACCTTGCCGGCTCCCTCGTTCCAATAATTGTCGAGCGCTTGATCGCTGGGCACGAGCATCACACCCATGTTCTCCTGCAAAGCCACATTGGCAGCCGTTGTGTTGGTCGTGGCACTGTAGAATTGGTTCCAGGCAGGGTCGAACTTCAGCATACCATTCACAGGACCCTCATCTGGTGTCAAATCCAAAGGTTGACCATCCCTACTGCGTTCTGAGAAGTAACGCTTCTCATACAGCGTATCGATGTCTGTATTATACAATCTATTGTACTCACGCGTGAAGGCGTCAGTCTTGTCATGACGATAGGGAGCACAGAAACGGTTCAGCAACTTCGCATAGCCCTGCGTGTTCGGCTTCTGACTGATGAGGTCAGCAAGGTTGGGCAGCGGAGTGAGCACCTCAGCCATCTTATGCACAAAGCCGTTGGAGCACTTGATGTTTTGCTCCTCCATCATGATGCCGTTCACATTGGCATCACCAGGCTGACGCTCTGTCTCATGGTTGAAGAGGAAGTTGCAGTCCTCATTGGTGATGAGCTTGTTGTTCAGGAACATCTCGATGAAGTGAATCATCGGAGGTGTGGTCACATCGCTCATGCAGACAATCTTCTCCCCACTCTCTCGATAACGAGACCAATAGGGGTTGTCGGGCATCTGGGCGGGTCCAATCACTGGCACAGAGTCATACTCGCTCGAAGCCGTGAGTCGGCGCATGCAGTCACCCTCCGTCGGACCTTCACTGCTACTCAGATAAGCCACCTGACAAGCATTGTTGATCATGCTGCCATAGAGCAGCAACTTCTTTTGGGCAAGGCTCAAATCATTGTAGCCTCCAACGCCCCACGTGTTGTTCTGATAGAAACGGCTGAATGCCGCATCATCTGCCACAAACAGGGTCTTACTACCCGTTTTTGACAGCACATCCTTGTAGCCCAGGTCGTCAATCAACCTCACCGTATTGGTGTAGTTGCCCTGCGAGTTCAGATAGTCGTAAATGCTCGAACCCAACCAACTGGGGTCTTCCTCAGCCAAGTCGTAGCCCTCACAAGCTGACAATCCCCCCATCGCAATCAGCGCCATGCCTACCCATCGGGACAAGCCAAGGAATCGATTCAGTTTATTATTCATATAGGCCTATTAAATTATAAAAACAATTTGGGTGCAAAGTTACACCTTTCCACCCAAATGAATCTTCCTATATGTTACATGGATTTTCACATACGTTACAATAAGTTAATTTTACTTTCTAAACTCTAAACCCTCAACCCTCAACTCTCATTTGTACCATTCCGCATACATAATATAATGCTGTGCGATGCCCACGTTCAGTTCTTTGGCCTGCTCCGGATCCACCTTCTTGATGAACTTCGCAGGCACACCACCCCACATTTCGCCATCACCCACCTGCGTACCTTTCAACACCAAAGCACCAGCAGCAATAATGGCACCCTCACCAATCACGGCATCATCAAGCACAGTTGCACCCATGCCTATCAATGCCCCACTCTTCACGGTACACCCATGCAACGTCACATTGTGACCGATGGTCACATCATCGCCAATCTCAATGGCAGCTTTCTTATACAGGGTATGCAGGCACGAGCCATCCTGTATGTTCACACGATTTCCAATTTTGATGTAGTTCACATCGCCACGCACCACGGCGTTGAACCACACGGTACATTGGTCACCCATCTGTACATCACCCACAATCGTGGCGTTCTCACTGAAATAGCAGCCCTCACCCCACTTTGGAGTCAAGCCGCACACGGTCTTAATCAAAGCCATAATTCAATTTATTCACTTATTATTCCATTTTGCAAATTTACAAATAAAATCTTAAACTCAATGCCATTATATGAAAAATCACCTTTTTTAATGCGCTTTTGAAAGATTTCTCAACGGAAAAGGAATTGTTAGAGTTTAGAAACAAAGAGAAGGCTGCAACTTTTATGAGTTAAAAGTTAAAAACTAAAAGTTTGCTACCGCGAGTGTTTGTCAGCTGTTGGCTTACTGCTGCGGTAGCAAATTTTTCACTTTTCACTTTTCATTTTTCACTTACATGATCCTCATGCAGCTCGTGGTGCCCAGTGCAGTCAATGCTGCCGTCAGAATCGATACCGCAATCTGGATGATTGCCTTCCAAAGTTCCTTGTTCTTCATAATCAAAAAATTATTAGGGTTAATTTTTTGAAGTCAAAAGTGAAGAGTGAAAAGTGAAAAATCTGAGTATCCCCATCCGGATGGTAAGTAAACAGCTGTTCCAAGTAACTTAGATTTTTCACTATTCACTATTCACTTTTCACTTCAGCTTTGCTGATTATCCTCCGAAGTCGCCGGCGTCTGGGTCGCTACCATTGTCGCCTCCGTTGTCACCGCCAGGGGTGATGGTGCCAGTGCCTGAGCCGCTGTTGGTGCCGCCACCATTCTCAGTGCCACCCTCATTGGTGCTGCCACCGTTCTCGTTTTGGTTTTCGTTTTCGTTCTCATCCTCCACAGTGCCGTCGTCGCTGGAGGTGACGCGCTTCACGAGGTTGCCGTCGCGGTCGTAGCAGGTGATCTGCACGCTGGTGTTGGCCAGTTCCTCCTTCAGCTCCACGGCTGGGGTGAAGATGATGCGGCGGCTCTTGATGAGGGAGGTCTTCACCTTGTTCACGTCATCCACCGACTTCGAGCGGAGTCCGAAGCGCATGGTGCCCAATCCCGGGAGTGCCACGGAGTGACCTTCCGTCGCCCATGCCTTGATCACTTCGCCAGCTGCATCCCAGCAGGCCTGCATCACACCCTGGCTCACACCCGAGCGGAGGGCTGCTTCACGGATCACTTTCTGGGTCTTCAGGGCGATGTACAGATCTGGAGTCATCACGTAGTAGTACCCTGGGTTCTTACCGATTTTGAGTTCGGTCTCTCTTGCATTTACTTTGATTGCCATAG
>JAFZVN010000005.1 GCA_017617805.1 Bacteroidaceae bacterium
AGATCATCGTGGCTATGCGGAAACCATCACTTCGGAGCAGCTCGACGGGCTGCTCTCCGAAGGCTGGCTCAGGCAGATGGTGGCTGACATCAGAGGCGGAAACGAGGCAATGAAGGACAAGCTGCCTTACATCTGCCCTCACTATGCGCAGTTCAGGAACAACCACAGGGCACAAGGCGACATCATCCCTGAGTCGTTCACTTTCATGACTTGTGTGGATGTGGATGACAAGGAACTGGTGGACAAAGCCATCCAGCGTGCCTTGGAGGTGAATGAAGATGAGTATTCAGACTGGCAGGGGCAGGTGCTCCGCATCGAGTATTCGGCCAGGAAGAAGGTACATATCTACATCCGTATTCCCCAAGGGATGACCATCGAGGAAGCGCAACAGGCTTTCTGCCAAGAGATTGATGTGCCCTACGATGAGAGCTGCATCACCCCTGAACGATTCATCTATCAGACTGGCATCGATGAGGAGGTGTATCGCTCGCCGCATTGGTTGGAAGCCCTCAGCGATGAAGAGGTGGAAGAAAGACGTGAGGCCTATCTGAATCGTGGTTTGGATGTGGACGGAAGAGCCCCCCGACCCCCGAAGGGGGAGGGCTTACGCGATGTGGAAGATAACGTAAACGATAATCTTAACCTTAACCCTAACGCTAACTCTCAACTGTCAACTGTCAATTCTTGGCAAGCCAAGCGTGCTGAAGATACGATAAGTCAACTGTCAACTGTCAACTCTCAACTTGATTACAACGGCATTCCGTATGCGGACATCATCGCGAAGTATTGGGAGCTGTTCAATGAGGGGAAGGAGCCTGTGGAGGGTGACAGGAATGTGCTGACGTTCGAGCTGGCTGCAACTATACGCAGCATCTGTGGCTACTCGATGGAGAAGATGATGCAGGTGATTCCGAACTACTGGAAAGCCTCCTCCGACTCTCCCAAGGGGGAGGGGTACTGCTCGCAGGAAGATTTGGCCGAATGGCGCAAGACCATCGAGAACGCGCTGAAAGAGCCTAAGAAGGGGATGCCCTACAGGTTGAAGCAGGTGTTGCAGGCGCTGAAATCGCAGGCAGGTGTAAAGGCTTGTGGCGGTACGCCGACCATGCCCCCGCCAATGCCGAAGAAACTGCCGCCACTTGTGAAGTTACTGACGAAGAACGTGCCCTGGTTCTACAAGGCGGCTGTGGCGAATGCGGTGTTCCCTGCTTTGGGTGCACACCTGCACGGCGTGAAGTTCCGCTACTGGGACAATGTGGAGCATGAGGCGACCTTCATGAACATCCTCATCGGACGGCAGAGCATCGGTAAGGGCACCATCAAGAAGCCCATCGAGTACATCATGGAGGACATCCGACAGCGGGACATTCCCAACCGTCAGCGTGAAGCGGAATGGAAGCAGAAGAACCCGGGCGCGAAGCAGAAGAAAGACCCGAGACCCACGGACATCTGCATCCAGATGCTCATCGACAACCTGACGGATGCCATCTTCAACCAGCGTGTCATCGATGCCCACAACAATGGTCAGCGTTTCATCTACACCATCGTGGATGAGATTGAGGGCTTGAAGAAGGTGACCTCGAGGGGTACGGTGGATGAAGTGGGTCTGCTCATCCGAAAGGCATACGACAACAGCATGGTGGGTCAGGAGCGCTACGGTGCTGATTCGGTGAGTGGTATCGCCCCCTTGAGGTGGAACTTCAACGCCTCGACCACACCACCCAATGCGAAGAAGTTCCTGAACAGGATGGTGAATGACGGCACATTGAGCCGACTTGACATCTCGACCATCATCCGCAATGATGAGGACGATGACACAGCCCCTGTGCTGGGCATCTATGACCACACGTATGCAGAGGAACTGAAACCCTACATCGACCGACTGGAGGCTGCCAACGGACTGATAGAATGTCCGCAGGCAAAGAAGCTTTCGCTCGACATGAGGGAAGAGAACCGCGATGCCGTCAAGCTCTACGACTCGGAAGCATACAGGGTGCTGTCCTATCGTGCGAATGTGATTGCCTGGCTGAAAGGGATGGTGCTGTATGTGGCGCACGGCTACAAGTGGAGCAAGGAGATTGCAGACTTCGTCAGGTGGACACAGCAGTACAATCTCTGGTGCAAGATGCTGTACTTCGGTCAGCAGCTGGAGAAGGAACTGCGTGAAGAGGTGGAGATGCAGCGGCAGTCGGGGCCTCAGAACCTGCTGGAATTGCTGCCTGATGAGTTCTCGAAGGAGCAGTATCATCTGATGCGGCAGAGTCAGGGGAAAAGTGGTGATGGGGATTCCACTCTTCGAAGTTGGGCGAAAAGAGGTTATATCATATTCGACAACACCTCTGGTTGCTACTGCAAGACGGAAGAATATAAAAAGAAGTTTAACAGGTAGTGTTGCAGTTGTTGCAGTTGTTGCAGTTAGATTTGAGATCATTATAAGAAGAAATTAAAATACTAAAACTAAAAGTATGACAACAAACAAGAATCTTCCGAGGGGTTTGCGTAATTGCAATCCCCTCAACATCAGAAAGAGTGACCAGCTTTGGGCAGGTCAGACAGGAAATGATGGTGCGTTCTGCATCTTCCTGAGTAATGAATATGGTTATAGGGCGGCCTTCCGAATCCTAAAGACCTACAATGTGAAGTACCACATCTATTCGGTGAGAGAAATCATCAGTAGGTGGGCACCGCCAAATGATGGGAACAACACACGAGGGTACATCCAGCGAGTGTGTGCCCTCTCAGGACTCCGAGAGACTGACCTCATCGTGGTGGACTCATGGATAGAGGAGAAGCAGCGTGATGCCATCTGGTTAGTGTGGGCGATGGCGAAAGTGGAGAACGGCGATAAGTATATCACATTCGCCGATATGGAAACAGTGAAGAAAGGATATGAACTCGCCTTTGGGCGGAAGTGAACCTTTAGCTCGACGAAGTCAAAGTGAAGGTGACAAAAAAGGGCTACCCCGTTTCTCACGAAAAAGAATAGCCACAACACAAACACAAAATGAAGTCATTTGGCTTGATAATCTGCTAAAAAACATAAGAAAAGGAAGATTTTCGGGGAAAGATGGCTGGTATGTGGGGGAAAATGACTACCTTTGTGGCACTTTTCGTGCCGTGCGTGGCGCGACTTTAGATGTTTTTTTATTTTTTCAACTAACAAGATGAACGTAATTACAAAGAAGGTTTCGTTGCCTGATGGAAGAGAAATCAGCATCGAAACAGGTAAGCTGGCAAAGCAAGCCGATGGTTCCGTGATGCTCAGAATGAACGACACGATGCTCCTGGCCACTGTTTGCGCAGCGAAAGATGCAGTACCGGGAACAGATTTTATGCCTCTCCAGGTAGAGTATCGTGAGAAGTATTCGGCTAACGGCCGTTTCCCTGGAGGTTTCACTAAGCGCGAAGGCAAGGCGAGCGATGAGGAGATTCTCACGTGCCGTCTCGTGGACCGCGCACTCCGCCCCCTGTTCCCATCGAACTATCATGCGGAGGTGTATGTGAATGTGATTGTTTTCTCAGCCGATGGCAAAGATATGCCGGACGCATTGGCTGGTTTCGCCGCTTCGGCTGCGCTGGCTTGTTCGGACATCCCCTTCGAGGGTCCTATCTCTGAGGTGCGTGTGGCACGCATCAATGGCGAGTTCGTCATCAACCCCACTTTTGAGCAGTTGAAGGAGGCCGACATGGACTTGATGGTCGGCGCCACTGAGGAGAACATCATGATGGTGGAGGGTGAGATGAAGGAAGTGCAGGAGAAGGATCTGCTGGAGGCGCTGAAGGCTGCACACGCTGCTATCAAGCCTCAGTGTCAGTTGCAGAAGGAACTGATGAAGGAGCTGGGCAAGGACGTGAAGCGTGAGTATTGCCATGAGGTGAACGATGATGATCTGAAGGCTGACGTGCAGGCTAAGTGCTATCAGCCTGCCTATGACGTGACGAAGCAGGCGCTGGAGAAGCATGCTCGTGCGGAGGCTTTCGAGAAAATTCGCGAAGACTTTAAGGAGGCGTATGCTGCCGCTCATACGGAACTGAGTGAGGAGGAATTGGAAGAGAAGTATGCGCTGGTGGATCGCTACTATCATGATGTGGAACGCGATGCCATGCGCCGCTGCATCCTTGATGAGGGTACTCGTTTGGATGGCCGTAAGACCACTGACATCCGTCCTATCTGGTGTGAGGTTGAACCTCTGCCTGGACCTCACGGAAGTGCTATCTTCACCCGTGGTGAGACACAGGCTTTGGCTTCTGTCACCCTCGGTACGAAGCTGGATGAGAAGCTCGTGGATGGTGCCCTGGAGCGCTACTACATGAAGTTCCTCCTCCACTACAACTTCCCTCCATTCTCTACAGGCGAGGCAAAGGCTCAGCGTGGTGTGGGCCGTCGCGAGATTGGTCACGGTCACCTCGCATGGCGCGGCATCAAGGGTCAGCTGCCTGATGATTATCCTTACACAGTACGCGTGGTTTCTGACGTGCTGGAGTCTAACGGCTCCTCGTCTATGGCTACGACTTGTGCTGGTACATTGGCGCTGATGGATGCTGGTGTGCCTATCAAAAATCCTGTGGCTGGTATTGCAATGGGTCTCATCAAGAACCCAGGTGAGGACAAATACGCTATCCTCTCTGATATCCTTGGCGATGAGGACCACCTCGGCGACATGGACTTCAAGACTACAGGTACGAAGAATGGTTTGACCGCTACTCAGATGGATATCAAGTGCGATGGTCTCTCTTACGAGATTCTGGAGCAGGCACTCATGCAGGCTAAGGCTGGTCGTGAGCACATCATGGGTGAGATGATGAAGACCATCTCTGAACCACGTCCTGAATTGAAGCCACACGTACCACGCATTGAGCAGATGATTATTCCTAAGGAGTTCATCGGTGCTGTGATTGGCCCTGGCGGTAAGGTGATTCAGCAGATGCAGGAGGACACCCAGACTGTCATCACCATCGACGAAGAGGATGGTGTGGGCAAGATCCAGATTTCTGCTCCAGACCGCGCTGCTATTGAGGCTGCCATCGCCAAGATCAAGGCAATTGTGGCTATCCCAGAGGTGGGTCAGGTATATCATGGTACTGTTCGTTCTGTGATGCCATACGGATGCTTCGTGGAGTTCCTGCCTGGCAAGGATGGTCTGCTTCACATCTCTGAGATTGATTGGAAGCGTCTCGACACCGTTGAGGAGGCTGGTATCAAGGAAGATGACGAAATCGATGTGAAACTCATCGACATCGATCAGAAGACAGGCAAGTATAAACTCTCTCGCCGCGTGCTCATCGAGAAGCCTGCTGACTATCAGGAGCGTCCACAGCGCGAACGTCGTCCACGTCCAGAGCGTGGCGAGCGTCCTGAAAAAGGCGAACGCCGTCAGCGTCCAGAGCGCAATGACCGTCCTCGTCACAACAACGAGCCACGCAATGAGGCTCCTGCACAGGACAACGGTGACTTCAAGTCTGCACTCGACGATCTGCTGAAGTAAGCTTGGGACGAAATATTGTAGATAATATGTAAAAAGGAGGATACCTCAATGTGAAGTGTCCTCCCTTTTTTTGTGCTCAGTCAATCTTTGCTATTCCTCTTCTTCCTCATCCTCGTCGTCGTCATCAGTAGGCACTGAGAACTCAATGATCTTGTTATCGGCTATCTTAACCAAGATGCGCCGTGCCCCTCCATAGACGAAGAAGTAGCCATTCGTGGAATCATCTTTAGGATTCTCCAAGCGATAGATACTGCATCCACAAGCAGAGAAGCGGAAAGCGAATGCCTTGCCATTGCCGCTTTGGCTAATGGTGGCCAGACCTAAGTAGTCGCCTTCCTTGAACTTCACGTAGGCGAAACGGAGTGCCATCTGCTCTTGTTCGCAGAAATAGGTGGCAGCATCTTTGGGTCGATCAGTGTAGGTGACAGATGGGAAGCCTTGCTCTTGAGCAAGCTCTCTGAGGGTCTGCCCATTGTAAGTTTGGGCATCTGGGTCTTCATCGCCCTCACCATACTTCTCCATCAGTTCGGCATCTTTCTGTTCGAACCATTCTTCCAACACTTCATCTATGTCTCCACCATGTTTCTGAACGTAGTCGTAACCTATCCAGAATAGACCTGTGATGATGAGCGAAATCACGATGATGACAAGGCATCCGCATCCTAAGCAACTAAAACAGCTGTTCTTCTTGGCTGGACGGGGAGGTGCGGGATTCGGAGCCGCAGGAGTTACAGCAGGACGTGGTGGAGTTGTGGGTTTTACAGTCCGAGGCGCCGCTGGAGGAGGTGGGGGCGTGGGTTTTACCGCCTGAGGCTTTGGTGGAGGGGGTGGGGGAGTTGGTGTTGATGTGGGAGGAACCACAGGCGTAGGCGTTGGTGTTGGTGTGGGAGGTGCCACAGGTGTTGGTGTCACTGGCGTTGCGGGTGTCGGCGTTGGCAACTCTTCTTTGGGCTCGTTCGTGTCTGGAGAAAACTCAAATTCAAGGGAAGATGTGTTCTCCAGTGGCACGTAACTCATCGGGTTGTTATCCGTTGTGGCTGCACCAATGGTTTCGTTCACGATTGATTCGACGTTCCCAATCTCTTGTTGGGTGAGGTCTGCTCCGCAACGTCCGCAGAACTTCGCTCCGTCCGGATTCTGATATCCGCATTGTCCACAAAATGCCATAGTCTTCTTGGGGTATTATGGGTTAATTAATTCTTCTTCGTCCGATTCATCCGCGTCATCGATGAACTCTTGGATGTATTCGGCCATCATCTCTTTCTCATTGTAATATACTTCGTGCTCCTCATACACCTGAACGGCTGCATCGAAGCTCACTTGGCTCAACATGTCGAAGTTGTCCACATACCAGTCATCGCGTTCGAACACCAGGTGGAGTTTCATTTGGGTCTCGTAATACTTCTTGACCTCCACCAGCGCTTCTGCACGATATTTGGTGACGTTGTCTATATTCAGAATCTTGAAACTCCAATCAGGATGGTTGGCATCCTCATCGTCGCCCAAAGTCCAATGATTGTCCACCAGATCTTCTTTCTTCAGGTCTTCACCTTGTATCTTGGCGACTCTCTCTGCCAGAGCGCGGAGTGCCAGATAGTTTTTGGAACAGCATTGCTCGTCATCCATCAGTTTGTAGAAGGAGTTGACGCGGTCGATGATGTACTTTGTCGAATGCAGTCGGTCATCGGGAGCCTTCTCGTCGTTGGCGATGGTGTCGGCCATCATGTTGTCAAACGCTTCGGAAATGTCTATCTTGTTGACGGTGGCAGTATCGATGCCGATGCCTGGACCGCCACTGATGATATTATCTTTAGGCTTATTGCCTTCGAAACAACTGCCGAGCAACAGCATCAGCCCTGTAGCACAGAGTGTCATCATTGTCTTTTTCATGTTTCTTTTTCTTATAATATGTGATTATTCTTTTTCTGCCACATAGGCATCAGCCACGAAGTTGCCTCGGCAGATGAGGAGACTGTCACCGCCTGGATAGACAGAGAGGATGGCGGGGTAGTTTTCCACCCATTCGTTGTAGCGTTCGGGTTCTCCGCGCTGGCGTTGCCGCATGATGTGATAAGTGGAAAAGATTCCTTTGCCATAACTGAGCAGGCGCACATCTTTGATGGTATCTAAGTCGAAGTAGCCCGATTCCTTCAGGAGCATTTCAGCAGTACCGATGGGGTTGAGCGTGTCGCCTTCCACAGGGTTGAGGTGGAAGGTGATGTATCCACCTGTGGAGGCTTGGCGGTAGGTGACGCCATCGAGAGGCATGGGATTGCCATCGTGTACAGGCAGTTTCACTTGCACGTTCACCTCACTCAGGTTGGCGACTTCTTCTGGCGTTTGTGGTTTTTGATCAGTCATGACCGCAGGGAGCCAATGCTCACCAGCCATCTCGTATGTCCATCCATCCATGATGGGTTGGCCTGTCTTTTCGCCATTGATGATGGGGCGACCGAAGTTGCAGGCTGTCAATAGCAGGGCTGTTGCAGCCATCACTGCTATCTGCTTAGGGGTTCTTTTGCTGTTCATGTGCATATTGGTTTTGGTTTTGTCACTCATGATGTAAGAGTATAGGTTGTGATTGAGTGCAAATGTACATATATTCATGGAATACACAAAGGTTTGGGACAAAAAAGTGCAAAAAAAGTGGAATCAGATGCTGCTGATTCCACTGATAAGACGTCGGATGCCCTCTTCGACCAGATTTAGTCGTGTGGCAAGGTTGATGCGGATGAAGCCCTCGCCTGCCGTCTGACCATACATCGTGCCTGGATTGACATATACTTTAGCATGACGAAGAAGATGGTTGGCCACTTCGTCGGAAGTCCGTCCCGTTGCGCGGATGTCGAGCCAGAGAAGATATGTGCCTTCGAGGGTAGTCACAGGGCAGTGGGGGAGTGCGGACTGGAGCATCTCCTTGGCCATGACATAATTGCCGTAGATATATTCGTTCAGTTCGTTGAGCCACTCCTCACCTTCGTCTGTATAGGCCGCTTGGAGGGCGATGACACCGAAAGGATTGACGTCGCAGACCTCGTTGATGTTGATGGCCTTATCGACTCGCTGACGGATCTCTTGATGGGGAACGATGATGTTCGCTATCTGCAGTCCGGCGATGTTGAAGGCTTTGGATGGTGAGACACAAACAGCGCTGTGCTGAGCAAACTCTTCCGAAATGGATGCGTATGGGATATAGGGTCTTGCATCGGGCTTAACGAACTCGCAATGTATTTCATCGCTGATGACGAAGACATTGTTGCGCCGACAGATTTCTCCCATCCGTTGTAATTCTTCTCGTGTCCAAACACGTCCAGCAGGGTTATGGGGATTGCAGAGAAGGAATATTTTTACCATTGGGTCGCTACATTTGGCTTCAAAGTCTTCCCAATCCACCCGATATGTTGTTCCTTCTCTTCGCAGCGGATTTTCCACAATCTCGCATCCGTTGTTTCGTATGCTGGAGAAGAAACAATTATACACAGGAGTCTGTATCAGTACTTTGTCGCCAGCTATGGCCATCGCCTTGATGATGGCGGAGATAGCGGGTACAACTCCGCTGGTATAGATGAACGACTTGCGGTCTATCAACCACCCATGTCTTCGGCTAAACCATTGGATAGTGGCCTCGTAATAGCTCTCTGGCACCAATGTGTATCCGAAGCATCCGTGCTTCATTCTCTCTTGGAGTGCTTGCAGTATGCAGGGTGCAGTCTCAAAGTCCATATCTGCCACCCACATTGGGATAACGTCTGCGTCTTCCAGTTCATCCCACTTCACGCAGTTAGTGCTGCGACGATTGATTATTTTATCAAAGTCGTATTTCATCATTATACAGATTCAATGATAACCTTAGCATCGGCAGGGGCTTTCTGGTTCTCGTCCCATATCAGTTCCCCCACTTTCCCATACACTGTCAATGTACCGCTCGTGGGGTTCTTGATGCTATGAACATCTCCCCGTATTGTACCATTCACCGTGGAATACTCCAAGATGAGATTCGCATCCTCCCCAAACGTGCAGTCCTCGAGAATCAGTCCATCGACATAGCAAAGTAATTGCTCGCCAGTCAGGTGACATCTGACTAAACGGATATTCTTCCCATACCAAGCCAAGTACTCACCATTCACCTCTGAGTCATAAATCGTCACATTCTCCGACTCCCAGAAACTGTCTTTCGAGTTGATGATTGCATTCCGTATCTCCACATTCTTGGCGTACTGGAAGGCATAGTTCCCCTCCTGATGGTAGTTCTCGATGCGTATATTCTCCGAGTGCATGAAGGCGTAGTCACAGTTGTCGATGCGCACATTCTTCAGTTCGATGTTCTTGCAGTCCCAAAGGTATTGTTCGCCATTTGGGAAGTTCGTGTTTTCCACATAGATGCCATCCATCCTACGGAACATCTTAGGCGCATCTACCGTACAGTTGGTCATTCGACAGTTGCGAGAATACCAAAGGCTGCTTCGGGCGCTCTCGGCAAAATGGCATCTATTCACGCGGAATCCATCGGTCTCCCAAAACACATACTTTCCCTCGAAGCGGCAGTCCTCCGCCTCTATATTGCTGCTTTCCTTGATGGACGACTCGCCCACATGAATGATGACACGCTCCAGCCGCAGGTCGTGCGAGGCATAAAGTGGTCGTTCACCACCGAACTCCTGGTCTTTAATAATTCTCATAGATTGTGTTTGTTATGATGAAGTCTTCCTGCTCCTCGGGTGTCTTGTTCAGTTTCACTTCTTCTATGCTGATATTGCTCCAACTCCTTCTGCTCAGTCGGAACAGGAAGGCGGCACCTCGCCAGCACAACTCAAGGCACATGGCGATCCATACGCCACGAAGTCCCATGCTTGGTGCCAACATCAGCGAGAGCGTGAGGCGAACCACCCAAATGCTCCCTAAATTCATGAGGCTGGGCACCAAGGTCTTCCCTGAGCCAACAAATACTCCGTATGCCACGATGCTCGCAGCAAACATCGGTTCTGCCCATGCCTCGATGCGCAGTACTTCAGCACCCAGTTTGGCTACTTCGGCATCGGTTGTGACCATCTGCATCATTTCCAATGCAAACACGCCCATCAACACCCCCATCACCGCCATGATAAACATACCAAGTCCTACAGAAATCCAGGCAAAACTTCTCATCAGGTCTTTTCGTCTGGCTCCGAGACTCTGACCCACCAACGTGGTGGTGGCCTCTGCTATGCCATAGCCTGGCATGTAGCAAAGGCTCTCGATATTGATTCCAAAGGTGTTGGCTGCTATGGCCACTGAGCCTAGAGGTGCAATGATGCCAGTGATAGCTATCTGCGCTCCACACATGACTCCACGTTCCAAACTGATGGGCGAACCTATGACCAAAGCTCTGGACAGCGTTTTCTTGTCAGGCAAGTAGCTCGACCAATCCCATTTGTCGATAAATTCCGCATCGAGTGAGAACCGTAGTTGCTTATCCCTCACTGCCATGAAGTAGAGCATGCAACTCATCGAGACGGCAAATGCCAGGAATGTGCCGTAGGCCGCACCCGCTGTCCCCATGTCGAGGATGAAAATGAATAGATAGTTGAAGATGACGTCCAGCACACACATCATGGCATTCAGTAAGCTCGGCACCTTGATGTTTCCACTACATCGCAGACATCCAGCCGCTAACATGTTGACCTCCAACACTGGCAATGCCACCGCCATAATGGTGAAATACTCAGATGCTCCTGACTGTATCTCCTCATCGGCTCCCAACCAAGCAGGTAGGTGAGGGGCGATAAGAATCCCAATCAGCGTCAGTACCAAACTGAACGAAATACCTGCGAAGAGCCCTTGCCGGATGATATTCCTCGCTCCTCGCAGATCCTCTGCCCCAACGTAATGTGCCACCTGCACAGAGAATCCCGCAGCAAACGCTGAACACAATCCTCCGAACAGCCAAATGGTGGTCGATACCAGTCCCACCGTTGCTGATTCCTTAGTGCCGAGATGTCCCAGCATCGCAGCATCGATGATCTGCATCGCCACCGACGAAATTTGCGCCACCATGGCTGGCAAACTCAACAGCACAGTCAGCCGCAGCTTTTCTTGCCACGACATATTCCGTGCTCCTTTCCTGACCAGTGCCAGTAGTTCGTCTTTCGTCAGGTTCATCGATCCCTGCGTATTCTCTTTTGCGTTTCGCTTTTTTCGTGTTCGTTCCCTGCGGGTTTCCTCGCAGGGCTATCGCCTTTACTTCAGTGCCTCTACCACAGCTTTCTCCACGCCTTCACCTCTCAGGTTTCTCTTTACAATCTTTCCATCAGGGCCAAAGAGTATGATTTGTGGAATGCCACTGATACCATACGCATTGCTGCCTGCATATTGCGCATTCATGATCTGTGGATAAGGAATGCCCATCTGCTCAATGGCCTTTTTGGTATCTTCAGGCTTATCCCATGTGGCCACACCAAGCACCTCAAACTTCTCTCCTTTATACTGATTATACACTTTAATCAGATTGGGAATCTCTGCCCTGCAAGGACCGCACCAGCTTGCCCAAAAATCGACCAGCACATATTTGCCCTTGCCCACATAGTCTGAGAGCTTCGTCACTTTGCCTTCATACTCTGCCTCGAAGTCCTTGAACATTTTGCCCTCAGCCGTTTCCAATTGCACCAGCCACGTCTTCTTGGCTTCCTGAATCTTCTCGTTGTTCTTGAAGTATTCATTCTCATCGACCAGTTTGATGAGTTCATCGGTCTTGATCAGGTGAGCCAACCAATTGGTGACGACGTAAACGCCAGCTTCATTGGAGTTCTCTTTTGCAAATTCCATGATGATTTTAGTGGCTTGTTCATCATCGTTCTCATCCACACCCTCAAGTTTTTCCATGAGGGGTTTCAACATGGTCTGCAAATCATTTTTCTCGCCTACCTTGGTGGCAGGAACTGCATCTTGTGCATAACTTGTAGCAGCCATCATCATCAGAGCTGCCAACATTGCGAAGAGTTTCTTCATTTTCTTTTGGATTATTGTTAGTTAATAAATATGTTTGCTGTTATTTTTTCTAAATATTATCATTTCCCTCCGGCGGGCAAAAACTTCAGCCAGAAGTTCTCCATCGTCTTCCTGAGATGCCAACTTGTGCCTTCGCCCTCGCTGATACTATGGGAACGCATAGGGTAGGATACTTGATAGAAAATTTTGCCTTCCTCAATGAGTTTGTTGACCAGCATCTCGCAGTTCTGATAGTGTACGTTATCATCGCCTGTTCCATGAATTAAGAGCAGGTTGCCCTCTAAGTCTTCGGCATAGGTGATTGGCGATCCTTTTTCGTAACCTTCAGGGTTGTTCTGTGGTGTGTTCATGTAACGCTCCTGATAAATAGTGTCGTAGAGCCGCTGGTCTGCCACAAATGCGATGGCGATACCCGTCTTGAACACTTCAGGATAGCGGAACATGCAGTTGAGTGTTTGGCTGCCACCACCGCTCCAGCCTGTGATGCCGATGCGTTCGGTATCGATGAAAGGATATTGACGAGCCAGATCAAGGATACCTTGCGCCTGATCTTCGCTGGCAAAGGTGCCCACCTCTCCATATATGCACTTTCTCCATTCCCTGCCTCGAGGGGCTGCTGCGCCACGATTGTCGATGCTTACGATGATGTAACCGAGACTGGCCAGATACTGATGCCATGTGCTGCCTGACCACACATCCTGCACAGTCGAACTGGCAGGTTCTCCATACACGTCGATAATCACTGGATATTTCTTGCTGGCATCGAAGTTGTAAGGCTTAATCATCCAAGCGTCGAGCATCAATTCGCCTGATTTCACCTTCACGAATTCCTTTGGATGCACGCCCATTTCGTCGAATTCCTTCTGAGCCGTACTGTTGTCCACCATCTTTCTCACAGTCTTGCCCGATGGGAAGGATTGCATTTCGACCTGGGGCACTGTCCGGGCATTGCTGAATGTATGCACAGCCCACGTGCAGGTAGGCGACATGTTATAACTATGTTGTCCCTTCTGATTAGCGTCACTCACCAGCTCGCATTGCCCGTTGCCAAAGAGTTTGGCTCTGTACAGGTACCTTTGTGTGGCGTTATCGGGTGAGGCGATGAAATACACATAGCCGCTCTTCTCGTTCAAGCCCACTTGTTCTATTACGTCAAAGTTTCCCTTGGTGATGAGACTCATCTGTTTGCCGTCGGCACTGACACGATACAGGTGCCTCCAGCCGTCACGTTCACTCATCCAAGTGAAGTATTTGTTGCCCTTCAGCCAATGTACATCGTCGTTTGTCTCCACCCATGCCACGTCGCTGTCCTCGAAGATGGTCTTCAGGTCATTCTGTCCAATCGTCGCTGTCCACACTTTGTTGCAGTGCTGCGGACGATCCATCTGCTGGATGAACAGTTGATTCGTGCCAGGCACAAACTCCATCCTTGGCAGATAGTTGTTACGTTCGTCACCTGGGATGGGCAGCCAAGTAGTCGCGCCACCTTCCGCACTCACATAGCCAATCTTCACGGCGCTGTTTTTCGTTCCTGCCTTGGGGTAGGGGAAATGCTGCACTGTTGGATAGATACTATCGACATTGTTGATGATGTCGAACCATCCTGTTCCGCTCGTGTTGCTCTGCCAATAGGCAATGTATTTTCCGTCACCACTCCATCGGAATCCATCTCGACAATCAAACTCCTCCTCATATACCCAGTCGAATGTTCCATTCACAATCGTGTCGTTCCCATCTGTTGTGATAGCTTTGTAGGTTTGAGTCGTCAAATCTTCCACGTAGATATTGTTTTTGCTCACATACGCCACCTTGCTTGCGTCGGGCGAGAACTTGGCGAACATCAGGCTGCTTTCAGGCAATCCCTTTCCCAACTGATGTAATTGACCACTTTTGCGATCAAGCACCCAATAATTACCACGTGTGTAATACCTCCATACTTTCTCCCTGTCAGTGGACAATAGCACTTTCTCCTGATTTTCGCTGAATGTCATGCGATTCACAGGCGTCTCGTCATAGAAGTAGGGTATACTCTCTTTGTTCCCCATGAGTTGCTCCGCAGGAATCAGCACCGTCTTGCTCTCATCCTTGACTGAGTATGCCATCACTTCCCCTTTTTTCTTCTCTTCATTCCATTCCCACTGCATATAGTGCTCCCCATCGGGCATCCATTTTATATGCTTTCCATATTGTGGGTACACAATATAGCTGTCTGCTCTCAATCGCAACATCCTTGCTGTGTGATTCTGCTCCTGGGCATAAGCCTCCCCTACACATATTATATATATAAAGAGAAGCAACGTTTGTTTGAATAAGTTCTTCATGAGTCTTTTCAGTCAATGATTAAGTTGTCGTCAATAAAAACTTTGCAAAGGTACGGATAAGCGAGCGAAATAGCAAAAGAGAAGCCTCTTTTAACTTTATTTTTATATTATGTATAAGGAACCTCTGCCTCAGGGTTACCTCGCGGTTACCTCGCGGTTACCTCTAGCTTACCTCCGATGTTCCTCCGGTGTACCTCCTGTTCATCAGATTGGGGTTGTTGCAGCCCTGATTGCCTGGCGACCTTGTCCTATTTCTCCTCTTTTTCTCCGCCATTTTGTCCAATCCCTCCCTTTTTGTCGTTTTCACGGAAAAAAGTTTCTGAAAAATTTTGCCGTTTCGAAAAGTTGGCGTACCTTTGCACTCGCTTTCGGGAAGCGGCCGGGGCTGTGGCTCCGGTGGCACTTTTTTGCCCGCTTTTCCGGAGGTGCTGAAACTCGATCTTTGACAGACTGCGAACAGAAC
>JAFZVN010000051.1 GCA_017617805.1 Bacteroidaceae bacterium
ATTCAAGGATGCTTGCGCTGCCACCGAGAAATTCGCACAGGCCAACGGTCGTCGTCCTCGCATCATGATCGCCAAGATGGGTCAGGACGGTCACGACCGTGGTGCCAAAGTTGTGGCTACAGGTTATGCCGACTGCGGTATGGACGTGGACATGGGTCCTCTCTTCCAGACTCCAGCCGAGTCAGCACGTCAGGCTGTGGAGAACGACGTCGATGTGCTCGGCGTATCTTCTCTCGCTGCTGGTCACAAGACCCTCGTGCCACAGGTCATCGAAGAGTTGAAGAAGCTCGGCCGTGAGGACATCCTCGTCATTGCCGGCGGTGTCATCCCAGCTCAGGACTATGACTTCCTCTACAAGGCAGGCGTGGCAGCCATCTTTGGTCCTGGTACCAATGTGGCAAAGGCTTGCTGTGAGATTATGAAGATATTGAACGAGGACTGATCATTCTTTGAGCAATAAGACTCAGATTAGTCTTTAAGCAACGCAATTAGAACCACGGATTGAACGAACCGTTCGATTCGTGGTTTAATTGTTTTTAATAAAAATCTCTCGTTCGAAAAGAAAAAACTTTCTCATTATACCTACTTACTCGATTATTTGTACTATCTTTGCACAACAAATCATTGACAACATGGAGAACTATATTGTTTCGGCCAGAAAATACCGTCCCATGACGTTCGACACGGTAGTGGGACAAGGTGCGCTGACGGTGACGCTGAAGAATGCGATCCAGAGCGGACGCTTGGCGCATGCCTATCTGTTCTGCGGCCCTCGTGGCGTGGGTAAGACAACTTGTGCACGCATCTTTGCGAAAACCATTAACTGTCTCAATCCCCAACCGAATGGCGAGGCTTGCGGAGCGTGCGAGTCATGCATGGCTTTCAACGAGGGGCGTTCGTACAACATCCACGAACTGGATGCGGCATCCAACAACTCTGTGGAAGATATCCGCGTGCTCATCGAGCAAGTAAGGATTCCGCCTCAGATTGGCAAGTACAAGGTATTCATCATCGACGAGGTACACATGCTCTCGCAGGCGGCATTCAACGCATTCCTGAAGACCTTGGAAGAACCACCCCACCATGCCATCTTCATTCTCGCCACGACCGAGAAGCACAAGATTCTGCCAACTATTATGAGCCGTTGTCAGATTTATGACTTCAAGCGCATGGGAGTGAATGACATCGTGGGACATCTGAAGCATGTAGCTCAACAGGAGAACATCAAGGTGGAAGATGCGGCACTGAACATCATCGCTCAAAAAGCAGATGGTGGCATGCGTGACGCTCTGAGCATCTTCGACCAGGTGGCTTCGTTCTGTGGTGGAAATATCACCTATCAGCAGACCATCGAGAATCTGAACGTGCTGGATTTCGACTACTATTTCCGTCTGACGGACTACTGTTTGGAGGGAAAAATTACGGAGTGCATGCTGACACTGAACGAGATTCTGGCGAAGGGTTTCGAGGGACAGTATTTCATCACTGGATTATCGAGCCACCTACGCAACCTGCTGGTGAGTCAAGACGCACAGACTGTGGAACTGATTGAAGCCAGCGAAGAGGTGCGAGCCAAATACAAGGAACAGGCACAGCGATGCAAGCCGAAATTCCTCTTTAGAGCCATGAAGCTCACCAATGACTGCGACCTCAACTACAAGCAGAGCCAAAACAAGCGTCTGCTCATCGAACTGACCCTCATCGAGATGGCGCAACTCTCCTCCGATGACGGGGAGTCTTCTGGGCTTTGCCCTACGAAGATACTGAAACCCATATTCAAAGCGCTACACACCCCTCAAGCCACCAAGCAAGAGAGTACAAGCAACGTGACTCCTCAACCTACAAAAAGAGAGCCTTCACGTACGATTCAACCGACGCAACAAACACCTGCAGCTCCTCAGACTCCCAAGACAGCACCGACCTCACCCCTTCGAGGAACAGGAGGTTTACGTGGTTTTTCCATCCGACAAACCATGCAGACAGCGACCTCTCCTCAGCAGAAGGCGCAAACGATGCATACAGAACAGGTACAGATTTTGGAGAATCAGCCGGTCGATACCATCAATCTGACCGTGGCGTGGCGAGAGTTTGCTGTGAATTTGCCCCAGGAAGATGTCGCATTCTCACATCGCATGAACAACATGGAGCCGATGCTGCAAGAGGATGGCACGACTTTCTTGGTCATTGCCGACAACCAGTCCGTCCAGAATGAACTGCTCAAGATGCAACCGCGTATTGAGGCCTATCTACACCAACGTCTGAGAAACGGGTCGCTACACATGGCAGTACGTTTACGTGAGGTGAGCGACAAAAAGCGCGTCTATAGCCGTGTGGAGCAACTGAATATGATGTTGCAACAGAGTGAGGGATTACGTAAACTGAAAGAAGAATTTCAATTGGAACTGAACTAATGGGCAAAGGAAAATTAGCGAAATTTGCGGAGATGGCGGAGAATCCGCTGGTGGTGGAGTGTCCCTTCTGGCAACTACAGCAAGAGGGATTTCCGCTGAAGGGGAAATGGCACGAGGAATTCTTCAAGAACGATAACCCCATCGTGCTCGAACTCGGTTGCGGACGTGGTGAATACACCATCGGACTGGCTCGACGCTTCCCTGAGAAGAACTTCATCGGCATCGACATCAAGGGTGCCCGCATGTGGCATGGCGCCAAAACCGCACTCGAGGAAGGCATGAAGAATGTGGCGTTCTTACGCACCAACATCGAGTGCATCGCAGGTTTCTTTGCCAAGGATGAGGTGGCAGAACTCTGGCTTACTTTCTCAGACCCGCAGATGAAGAAGGCCACCAAACGCCTCACCTCCACCTACTTCATAGAGCGCTACCGTCACTTCCTCATCGATGGCGGCATCATCCACGTGAAGACCGACTCCAACTTCCTCGCCACCTACACGAAATATATGGTGGAGAAGAACGGGTTACCGATGGATTTCTTCACAGAAGACCTCTACAAAGATGCCAACACCCCGAATGGTCTCCCAGGGTCTTTTCTCACCGACATCCGTACATATTACGAGAGCATGTGGCTTGAACGCGGCATTCCCATCAAGTACCTCCAGTTCCGTCTGCCTCAAACTGGCACGCTCGAAGAGCCAGACATCGAGATTCCTGTCGATGGCTACCGCTCCTACAATCACCAAGTGGTCTCCACCAAAAAGACAGGCAAGTAACTCTCAACTCTAAAGTCTAAAGTCTCAACTCTAAACTCTCAACTCTAAACCCTTCATGACAATATATCCCAAACTCATACACGATGCCCTCTCCACCGTTCGCTATCCAGGCAACGGCAAAAGCGTGATGGAGAACGAGATGCTGGAGGATGACCTCCGCATCGACGGCATGAAGGTCAGCTTCTCGCTCATTTTCGAGAAGGAGACCGACCCCTTCAAGAAATCCGTGGTGAAAGCTGCTGAAGCGGCTATCAAGACCTTCGTCCATCCCGATGTTGAAGTGACCATCAGCACGAAGGCAAAAACTGCACTTCCTCCCGAGCCCGACAAACTCCTGCCTGGCGTGAAGAACATCATTGCCGTCAGCAGCGGCAAAGGAGGCGTGGGCAAATCAACCGTCACAGCCAACCTCGCCATCGGTCTGGCCAAACTTGGCTATCGTGTAGGCTTGCTCGACACAGACATCTTCGGTCCTTCCATGCCCAAGATGTTTGGTGTGGAAGAAGAACGTCCCTTTGCTGAGCAAGTAGATGGCCGCGACCTGATCGTTCCCATCGAGAAGTATGGTGTGAAGCTCCTTTCCATCGGCTTTTTCGTCAATCCCGACCAGGCAACACTTTGGCGTGGCGGCATGGCCTCGAACGCCCTCAAGCAACTCATCACCGAAGCCAAGTGGGGCGACCTCGACTATTTCATTCTCGACACGCCTCCAGGCACGAGCGACATTCATCTGACGCTCATCCAGACCCTGGGCATCACAGGTGCCATCATCGTTTCCACTCCACAACAAGTGGCGTTGGCCGATGCACGCAAAGGCATCAACATGTATATGAACGAGAAGGTGAACGTGCCCATCCTCGGCCTTGTGGAGAACATGGCGTGGTTCACACCAGCCGAACTCCCAGAGAACCGCTACTACATCTTCGGCAAGGAAGGTTGCAAGCAGTTGGCAGAGGAACTCAACGTGCCGCTCCTGGCACAGATCCCGCTCATCCAGTCCGTCTGCGAAACAGGTGACAATGGCGAACCAGCCGTGCTCAACCCAGCCTCGCCCGAAGGCATCGCATTCATGAGCCTCGCTGCCAAAGTGGTCACGCAAGTGGACAAGCGCAACATCGAGATGGCTCCCACCCAACGCGTCGAAATCAAAAAGAGTTAACTGTAAACATTAAAGTATAAAGGTTAAAGTTTAAGGGTTAAAGACCATGCGGCATGTTTGTTCACACAGCGTCAACCTTCTGTAAACTGTAAACATTAAACTTTAATCTGTAAACTCTAAACTCTAAACTTTACATTGCTCCACCCTCTTCCCCCCGAGGCAGAAGGCATTCCCTCACCCGAGCGATTCACCTATCCCTTCTGCTACCAGCCTCACCCCCTTTGCCAATTGGCAGCCAAGGAGGTGATAGCGCATTGCTACGCCACTCCCGACATGGTGCCGACCGAAGGCAAAATGTTTGGGGTGCTGATTGTGGAGCATGAAGGACAGCGGTATTATCTCGCCGCATTCTCAGGCATCTACAACGGCTCCTACCATCACGACGGCTTCGTGCCCCCCATCTGCGACTTGCAGCACGGCTATTTCAGCGAGGAGGAACAACGCATCGTCGCGCTGACCCACCAAATCAACGCCACCACCGACGAGACCGAACGCATCCAGCTCAAAGCCCTTCGGAAGGAGAAGTCCAATGCCCTGCAGATGTGGACATTCCATCAGTTCCGCATGCGCAACGCCCGTCAGGAAGAGAAAGACCTCATCGAGATTTTCGCCAACGTGAAATCCCCGTTCTCCGAAGAAGAATACATCGAATACAAAGAAGGGCGCACCCCTAACAAACCTCAGCCCAAGATAGGCATTCCCCCTGGTGGAACCGGCGAATGTTGTGCGCCCAAACTGCTGCAATACGCCTATCTCCACACGCTCAAGCCCCTCTGCATGGCCGAGTTCTGGGTGGGACCCTCCAAGCAGAACGAGATGCGCATCGAAGGCAATTTCTATCCCTCCTGCCAGCACAAGTGCTACCCACTCCTCCACTACATGATGCAGGGACTCGATGTGGAAGAGAATCCCCTCATGGCACGCAGCAAGGAAAAGCTCAAACAAGTGCGCTTCATCTACGAGGACGACGACATCCTCGTTGTCAGCAAACCCGCCGGACTCCTCTCCATCCCCAACCGCGACCACAAAGAGAAGTCCCTCAGCGCCTATCTCCACAAGCTCAATCCCGACTACCGACTCATGCACCGCCTCGACATGGACACATCCGGCCTCATGCTCGTGGCCAAGAATCCCACCGCAACCAAGTCGCTGCAAGCCCAGTTCGAACGACACGACATCAAGAAGAAATACGTCGCCATCCTCGACGAGCCTCTCTTATCTCATACATCTTACATCTCACATCAACAAGGTACCATCTCCCTCCCTCTCTCCCGCAATCCCTTCGATGCACCCCGCCAGGTGGTCAACTACCGTGTGGGCAAGCCAGCCATCACACATTATGTGTTCAAAGGGGAAAACCGCGTCGAACTCTTTCCCGAGACGGGCCGCACCCATCAGCTCCGCATTCATTGTGCACATCCCGACGGTCTTGGACGTCCCATCAAAGGCGACATCCTCTACGGCACCCGCTCCGACCGCCTCTATCTTCATGCCGAAAGCATCACCTTCCGTCATCCCACCACCGGCGAGTGGATGACCTTCGAAGACCCAGCGTTCTAAAAAGTAAAAAGTCACTCTTACCCCCCTTCCCCCAATAAGGCACCCTTATTTCCCAATAACGCACCCTTATTTGCAAATAACCCGCCTCTGCTGAAAAATAAGCGTGCCCTGCTGACAAATAAGCATTCCCTGCTGATTCCAAACAAAAACATGCCAGCCGTCATGGATATCTATCTTGCTGGCATTTTGGCATTTATACAACAAAAAAGCCGAGGCATCAAATGATGTCTCGGCTTCATTTCTCTGTTTGGAAAAATAGTTAATTTTCAACAAGCCTTGTCTGCATAAACTCGTCGAGTGTGACGAGGTTCAAATGCGGAAATGGTGTCTTGTGGAGCACATTGAAGTGACTGTCTTCTGAAACTAAGTAGTCAGCACCAGCAGCAAAAGCACAATCCACGAATTTGTTGTCATCAGGGTCGGCGGTAATCAAATCCATATGGAAGTATGGGTCAACCAACTGCACGTTCTCTTGGTTGAGGATAAGTAAAACGATGTTCTCTGCGACGGTCTGGCTAATCTGTTGCCCCAGAATTTCTTGATACTCCTCCAAAATATCGTTCGAAACGCAAAGGTCATAGCGCCCCGCAAGGAAAGCATCCCATATTGGACGATAGGGACTTTTGCGCGCGATAATCTGCAGCAGACAATTCGTGTCAATGACAACGGGATTCATTATCTACTTGTTATAAGGAGTGCGGAAATGGGAGCCTCGCAATTCGTCAAGCTTCTTCTGGTCAAATTGACCACTTTCCCAAAGCTGATCCATCTCCTCGTCAACCTGCTTGGCATAGAATGCTGCAAGCTGTTTTCTCAGCAGCTCCAAGCCCATAGCGGTCTTGATGTGCGACACCAAGTTGAACACATGCACCTGTGCAGGGCTAAAAGTTATTGCTTCCATATTCTTCTTTGTTTATTAAATGATGGATGCAAAGATACACACTTTTTCTCACATCCAAAAAATTTTTTTGAGATTTAATGAGAAAATGCTTTGTGGTGACAAAAGTTTTCTCTACCTTTGCAACTGATCGCTGGCATTATACCTCAGCGGAGGTGCTGGCGTGACATACTAGTAAATAACAGCATTAGCAGTTATTCGGCGTGTCGAAATGTGAGAGTTCCGAAACGTGCCAAAATATGAATA
>JAFZVN010000052.1 GCA_017617805.1 Bacteroidaceae bacterium
CAATCAGAAATCTCATGGGTGAATGGACTCCGATTTTTGCCCATTTATAACATCGCTGGGAGAAAGTCAAATTGATATTGCATGCACAAACCAAAGTTTGGAGATGAACTTCCTTTTTATTATATAATTGTACATTACCATGCCGTCCTCTATCGTGAAATACTCTTGCCCTTGGAGCCACTAGCACTTTACGCTGATGGTAAACAAGACGTGTATAATAATTATTGTCTTCACCATATTGAAAAAACAAAGGGTCAAATCCACCTATTTCTTCCAACATATTGACAGGCATAAACCAACAAGCAGCACACACTTCCCCAACCACATACACCGATTCCACAGATTGCCTAAGCAGCAGATCATCCAAGAGTGAGTTCTCGGCTCTCCGCAATGAAGCTTTAAACATAAAGTCCAATTTGCTACCATCACCATTCAAATGTAATGGGCTGACCAGATTGCGTCCGTCTGCTATTTTCAGCATCTCCTCTATAGCCGTCGCTTGCAGATAGGCATCTTGATTTAACAAAAGCACGTAATCAGCCTCGTGTTCCAATGCGTAACGCATCCCTAAATTGTTCCCTTGTCCAAAACCGAGGTTCTCCTTCTGAGGCATCCATACAGCCTCGGGGAAATGAGTCGGAACATAATCCTGTGTACCATCCACAGATCCATTATCCACAACAATGGGAATGACCGAAACCGTGCTCTTTTTGAGGCATTGCAAACAATGTTCAATCCACCTCATTGCATTGTATGTCACAATAATGGTAAATATCTTCATTTGTACACAAATTTGATTTTAGACAAAACATACACAAGCCCAACAAGCATGAACATAATGGTATATTTATAGGAGAAATATTTATAGTAGAAGATACCAAATATTGGCACCACAGCCAAAGCAAATATTGCTAAGACTTCACCTAACGATAGTTCTTCCCGATGAGGACTTTGTATAATCTGATAACAAAGCAATACGTAGCAGATAACCCACACTATCATTCCGATAGGACTGAGATCTAACATAAGATCTCCAATAAACGATGGGAACACACTAATAAAGAATCCCTGTTGTCCAGACCTTGCGACTCTTCGCTCAGGATTAGAATCGATGTGATAAATAAAGTGATGTATCAATGGAAATTCTCGTTCAGCAGAAATCAGATCGGGGTTTGCATTCTCCCAGAAATAGCAGAAATTCAAATAGCTTTGTCCTGTATATTGCACGGCGCCAGCTCCCGCTCCTCCTTCACGTTCATCGAAACGTGCTTGAGATACCGCCACAATATAGATGAGAGCCGCAGCCACAACTGGTATGCCCATAATCATGAAAATAACCTTCACCTTTTTGGAAAGGAATTTATAAAAGAACATAAGACAATATATAAACATCATCGCAAAGAAAACGATTTCCGTTCGGTCCGCCACTTGCATCTCTTTAATCGGTACACTCAACGAGGCAAAGAACAATAATCCATTATACCACCAAGGACGATGCTCAAAACATATAGAATAGAAGAATAAGGGCAAAGCCAACAATGTGGATGTATTCAGAATAAAGTAGAAATAGCGTAACGGGGCAGACATAGACTGTGCCTTCATTTCAGCAGGCGAAAGTATTCCAGCATAATGGTCAGAACGCACAGACGAGAGGTCTCCTTGCAAGATTTCCAACGTTGAATCCGCGACAAGGTATAGGTTGAGTATTGATACAGCTATAAGCATACACCCTAACACCAATGGGAGCCACGACATAGACACATAAACATTCTTCAAATCCTTTCCATACAACATAGAAAAAGGCAATATGCTTCCTGTCAATACCGCACAGTATAATAATGTGGGGATAATTCCTAATGTCAAGCCTATTTCATCATACAAAATGCCGCCTTCACCTAACATATTCCCATAAACTATTATGATGGCAAACAGCGATACCAAAGCATACAACCCCGACATATAGACACATACATCCATCGCCCGATGCTTTATCCACCAGTAAACGGTTAATAACAGGAAATATATGAAAGGTACTAATATCATTAGCTCTTAACAATTTGCTTGATATGAACAATATCTCTCCAACCATACAGGAGCGTTTTCGTCTGACGCATAAACAGATGGCGATAAGGAGGAATCAGTACATCGGCAATATAACCTGCACATACATAGCTCGCTATCGCCACAGCAGCCGCTGCCATAATACCATAACGTGGTAAAAGCAGATAGTTAAGCATCAAACAAACGACACATCCAAAACCATCCCGAAAAATTGCAAAACGCTGCAAACCTTCAATAACCAACATACATCCCGCTGTCGTTGAAAGGGCAAAACCCGCAGCCTTAAAGGATAAAAGCTGTAAAACAGGAACTGCCGCGAGATATCCAACACCAAAAGTGTAGCGTACCAGATAATAGGCGCTTACAGAAACCAGTACAGACAAGATTAACGTTCCCCAAAAAACGATATTCATAAAGTGCTGTGCTCTGTCTTCATACAGAGACTGAGAATCCTTTCTTTTTCGTACCAAAATCGGTGATATGGTCTGTGTAAGCATCATTGGCACATACATCATCACCTCGACTAATCGAGCCGCTGTAGAGAAATAGCCAACAGATTCCTTGTCAATCATAGCACCAATCATGACCTGATCTATACGTTGATAGATAAACACCGCAGCACTTGTCAACAGTAATGGAAAAGACTCGCGCAACATATATTTCGCATAACCAAAATCAAATTTCCAATCACTTATTGAACCTATCATTTGGCGATACGCCACATTATATCCACCTGCTAACAAAATAAAATCGAAGGCAGAAGCTGCCACAAAGAAAATGAGGGGAGCGTGATACCACAGCAAAACCAGCTTGAGAACAATTCCCACCAGCGTTCTGGATATTTCCGATTTCACTACAGGCTCATTTTTTACGACAGATGTAAAATAATTGCGGATAACGGTAAACGTATTGGCAATAATCGAGATAGAATAAATCAAGACATACAGCGTGACTGTATTATCAGCCTCCATCCACCATGATGTGGCGATTGTCAACAAAACCATCAAAATAGCAAATGCCATTTTCAGTCCAAACGCTGTTCCCATCACCACCTGTACAGGAATAGAACCTTTAGACTCCTCTCTGATTTCTATATTGTCAAGTCCGCACCATGCAATTATTTGGAAAATAGTTACATAGCTAATGACATAATTCATTAAGCCATATTGCTCTGGTCCCAAATAGCGGGCGATGACGATTCCAACCAGTAGTCCTCCTAAAAGTGTGACACTTTTACCAATAACAGCCCAGAAAAGATTGCGAACAATCTTTTCTTTAGTCCCAGACAAATGCATGCGGGATAATATGGAATGGAGGATTGACACACTCAGAAAGGCACTAATGTTATACTGATTCTTCCATAATCTGTCCTCGACTAATCCAATAAGCCGTAATCACAGAACTCAAGAACAACATACCCAATACAAAGAGCATACGTTTAGGACCTGCAGGCTTCACGGGTACGACAACACTCTTCAAGGTTGTGAATGAAGGCGTCCGTTCTTGCACTTTGGCTTTTGCTGTTTCAAGCTGCACATTTAAGGCATTATAAGTGTTGAATTTCAATGACATCTTGTTCTCCAATTCCTCACGTTCAGAAATGTAGGCCTGAAGAACCGTATTTTTATGTGTATCACAATAATCGCTGTATTCCTTCAGAGCTACCTCATAGTCATGAAAAGCTTGACTGGCTAATTCTTGATAATACTCAACATCCATTCGCGCCTTGCTTGTACGATATTGAGTGATAAAGTCTTGAAGACGCTGTTTAACGGAATCCGCCAGAAGCGCAGACACCAATGCATCTTGATCTTGTACAGTAATGGTTGTAACATCCGTCTTCTGATCCACAGCACAGGTGATATTATTCTGAATACTTTCCATCAGGGCGAAATCCTCTTCCGACATACGGAAAGCACTCCTTTCCCCGTCACCACCCCAACTCTCTTTTTTCGACTTGAATAAGCCTATTACCCATTTCATAGCATCCTTAAAAGGTTGCGTTAACCAATTAGACTGCTGATGCTTGGTCATATAAGTATAGTAGTCTGTTGTCAATTCGCCATCAGATGTCGTTATCTTTATATCATATAGACTGGTTGTGAACTCTGGCGATTCGAACAAATCTGGATACAAGATGGGATAAATGGCATCGTTATTAGCCATTCCTCCGATATTGATGCCAAAGGAAGAGGCAATAGAAGACAATCCACCACCAGCTTCTGCCCCACCTGTTTCAGGCGCAACAGTTACAGAAGACACATAATATCGCGGTTGCGGAAAAATCCAAATACAGGAGAGGACGAACACAATTGCCCATACCTTATAGAACAATCGTTTTCTCTGCACCAGCAGTTTAAACAATTTACGCAAGTTGACGGTTTTAATTTTATTACGATTATCTTCCATATTAAAAATCTTTTATCTATTACGGAGAGGTTTTTTCAATTCAATATATCGTTTCAAAGATAGTTGCTATAATTGTCCGATCACTTCAAAGGCACGTTCAATCACCTTGTGCATGTCATAATATTTGTATTCAGCCAAACGCCCACCAAAGATGACCTTGTTTTGAGCATCAGCCATCGCCTCATATTGAGCATATAACGCTGAGTTTTTATCATCATTCACAGGATAATAGGGTTCATCCCCTGGCTGCCATTCCTTACTGTACTCACGAGAGATAATGGTGTCTGGACAAGAAACAACATCAGCACCTATCATTTCAAAGTGCTTATGCTCAATGATGCGGGTATAAGGTGTCTCAGCATCTGTATAGTTGACCACCGCATTACCTTGATAGTTCGTCACATCTTCCAGTACCTCGGTCTCGAAGGAAACTGTACGATACTGAAGATGTCCATGTTGATAATTAAAATAGCGGTCTATCTCACCAGTATATATTACTCGGTCAGCCATTGCGTCCAGCTCATCCTTTTGCTGAAAATAGTCGATGCCAAGCCGCACCTCACATCCTGCTATCATCTTCTCAATCAGATGTGTATAGCCACCGATTGGAATACCTTGGTAAGTATCATTGAAATAGTTATTGTCGAATGTGAAACGAACGGGCAAACGCTTGATGATAAACGCTGGCAATTCCGTGCATTGACGTCCCCATTGTTTCTGCGTATAGCCCTTGATGAGAGCCTCATAAATATCCCTACCAACCAATAGCAAGGCTTGTTCCTCCAAGTTCTGTGGTTCACAGGGAATCCCCAATTGTTCACTCTTCGCTCTTAACTTTTCACTGGCCTCTTTCCGCTGTTCCTCAATCTTTAACTGTGCCTCAGCAGGGGTTTTCACTCCCCACATCTGATAGAAGGTGTTCATGTTGAACGGCAAGTTATAGAGCTTACCCTTGTAGTTTGCGACAGGCGAGTTGGTGTAGCGGTTAAACTCCACAAAGCTGTTGACAAACTGCCAAACCTCTTTATTGCTTGTATGGAAGATGTGGGCACCATATTTATGAACGTTGATGCCGTTCACTTTCTCCGTATAAACATTTCCTCCGATATGAGCACGTTTATCAATCATCAAAACAGAATACTCCTTCTGCTTGAGCAGGTAAGCAGAGACTGCACCAAAGAGTCCTGTCCCGACAATCAAAAAATCGTATTTTGTCTTCATATCACAAGGTTACTTAGAGTGAGGAACAATCATCCTGTTACTTGAGGATATTAGCAATCGTTACCATCATGGTTGCAATAGATGCTGCCGAAGTACCCATTGCTGCATATTCCGCTGTGGTCATCTTCTGCTTCTGCTTCTTCGATGGCACCACGATTGTACATCCAGGTTCAACAGCCTTCTTACTCCTATGACTTAGCAGTTCCACCGCACCATTCATATAGATGGCATAGACGCGAGCTTTACGGGCATTGTCACCATATCCACCAGCACGTTTGATGTAGTAGTTAAGCGATTCGCCCTTCTTGTAGTTCATGGAGATTGGGTACATCACATCACCACTAATCTTCACAATAGAAGAATACTGAGGCACAATCACCCTATCACCCTCTCTGAGAACGATGTCCTCTTCACAACCAGGGTTCTTCATGGCTTTCTCCAAGTCGATAGATACAGGGAAGCTAGTACCGATATCGAGTTTCAGCATCAACAAGGAGTCTGCGCGGTTCAAATCGAAGTTCTTGTTATCTCCCTGCATGGACTCTTCATACAGAGCAATCTGAGAAGCTCTGAGTGAAGCTTCCTGCTGTTGACGCTCCTCATCCGTCATCTTTCTTTCCAGACGGGCACCTTTAGCATAACCCAAAGAACTGAGACCACCAGCTGCCTTGATGAGATCACTCAGCTTATAGTTCTTGTTTGACATTGCATACGTGCCTACGAAGTTGACAGCACCCGAAATCGTCACATTCTGCTGTTCTGAATAGGAAGGACTCTTTCTCACAGCTACCTGGTCATAGGGTTGCAAGGTAAAACCTTGTTGACCATCCACTATAAAGCCATCCTTCAAGGCGAACGTGAAGGTCTCTGTCATCTCCTCATTATCCACCATAGCTGTTGGATCATCAATACGACGGTACACGTCCACCTTCACAGTAGATGCTGCATCCGTCAGACCACCAGCTTGAAGCACCAAGTCTTCCACCGTCGTATTCTCTGCATAAACATAAACACCAGGGTAATTCACCTCACCTGTGATGCTCAAAGTTTGTTCACCAATCAGATCCAGCTTACTGGGAATATACAGCACATCATTCTTGCGGAGAGGAACATCTGCCACGGAGCCATCCATGATGCCTTTGATGTCCACAGCCAAAACCTCCAACGTCAAGTCTTCTTTCTGACGATGCATCACCGCACGTGCTGTAAAAGCATCCTCACGAAGTCCTTCCGCTGCATTGACCAGTTCTCTCACCGTATTGATATGACCGTCCATCTGATACATACCGCTATGGAAGACGGCACCACGTACTTCCACCATGTTCGAATAGCGTGCCACCACGCTGTCCACAAACACAGAGTCACCATCAGCTACCGTGAAGTTGCTCCAGTCAAACTCACCCACCGTATGGATGGAGTATTCCGCACCATCCTTACGTGTCACACGGATGCTCTTCTTATAGGCATCGCCTGTGAAACCACCCGTATAACGAAGCAGCGTGGACAGACTTTCGTTCTTCTTCATCTCATAAAACATCGGACGTTTCACCTTTCCTCGGATATCAACCAAGGCATCGTATGGACCTACCACCACGACATCGTTGTCATTCAACCTCACATCACCACTCGAATTGCCATTCAAAATGTAGTCATACACGTCGATGGAAGCGATGGAACGACCTTGGCGATACACCTTGATGTCGCGCAACGTACCAATGTCGCTGATACCACCAGCTGCATAGAGGGCATTGAATGCGGAAGAAAGGGCACTCAGCGTGTAGGTTCCAGGCACATTCACCTCGCCCAACACTTGCACTTGAATGCTTCTTGTATTGCCAACCGCCAGCGATATTTCCGTGTCAGCATAGAACTTGCCAAGACGTGAACGGAGATAAGCCGTCGCTTCCGACACGCTCATGCCACCAATTTTGCAAGGTCCCACACCTTCAATCACCACAACACCATCGGGTGAGATGGTTTCCATGAAGCTTTCCTGCGAGGCTCCCCACAAGTCAATCACCACCTCATCACCAGCACCCAAACGATAATTCGATGGAGTGGCCATGTTGATAGGAGGTTCAAACGTCAGCATCTGGTTGTTGAAGATATTGCGTCCGAACACCTCACTCTCATCCTTGAAATAGTTCTGATAATAGATGAGTGAGTCGATGTCCAAGAACCCTATTTCATCGTTCAACGCCTGCTCACGTTCCTCACGTGTGCCATAGTAACGGTTCTGATTCCTCAACTGCGACTGAATCATGTACTGATTCCTCCGCTGATCAGGCTCTGCCTTCTCTTGTTTCACCTGACGCTGACGCAGTCTCGACTGCTGCTGTCCTTTTCCCAACAAGTCCTGGGCACCCAAATTTTCCTGTTCTGCCTCATACTTCTTGCGGATACGGCGCAGTTGTTCGGTTGTCACACCACGCTGCAAGAGCTTGGTAACAATCTGCTGTTGGGTCGAACCCTTCGCCTGTTCCGTCTGCACCAACTTCATCACCTGCTCGTCAGTCATCGACTGTGCATTGACCGACAGCACAAGGATTGAAAGTCCAAAGGTCAAAAGGAATTTCCTTAAATATGACATCTTCATGATGATGGTATTGTGATTTAGATATTAAATAACGTTTTGAAAATAATCTTGGCATCCATCCACAGAGTTCTGTTCCGCAGATAATCCAAATCCATATCGAGTCTCCGCAACATCTTCTCCATCGTGTCCGTATAGCCATTCTCAATGGTAGCCAGCGAAGTGACACCTGGTGTGGATTGATACAGGAGCCGATAGTCGGGATTATGTTCCATGATTTTGTCAATAAAATACTGACGTTCTGGACGATAGCCAACGAAGGACATGTCGCCAATCAGCACGTTCCAAATTTGAGGCAACTCGTCCAAATGACGCTTGCGCAATATTCTTCCGAATTCTGTCAAGCGAGGGTCATCATCCTGTTCCAACTGGGGCACGCCATCCTTCTCGGCATCCACCACCATCGTGCGGAACTTGAATATCTTGAAAGGCTTTCCTCCCTTGCCGATACGCTCCTGGCTATAGATGACGGGGCCAGACCCATCCATCTTCTGCCTCACATATATATACAAATAAATAGGAGACAGCACCACCATCAGCAGTATTGCTCCCACGACATCACCCACACGTTTCAACGCCCTCTCAAGCCCGTTCATTCCATCTATATTCGATGTCTCTATATCTAAACTCATCTGTACATTACTTTATTCCGTATATACATGTATATAACGAAATTCTTTCACATTTATTACATTAAATTTTACAAAAATCGGGCAAAGTTAAACAAAATTAGTGAATAATTGATGTCAATACAGAGATTTTTCCTAATTTCGCACTCAGAAAACTCAATTATAACCAAAAAACAAGCATGAAAGAAAGACTTTTAGCACTTACAATGCTGTGTTGGAGCATCGGAGCCTCTGCACAAAACATCTCTCAGGAGATGCTCGCGAGATTCGCCAAGGAGAACCCCATTTCGGGCAGTCAACGGGCCATCAAGAACGCCTTGGCGGCCGGTCCTGTATCAGTTTTGGCACTCAACCAAGACAACCAAGTGGAGCAGAACACCTACTTCTCCAATGCAGTACCTTCCAAGGGCATCACCGACCAAGCTTCCTCTGGACGTTGCTGGCTTTTCACAGGCATGAACATGCTGCGCGCCAAGATGATCAAAGAACAGAACCTGCCACAGGGCATGGAGTTCTCGCAGAACTACCTCTTCTTCTATGACCAGCTGGAGAAAGCAAACCTCTTCCTCCAAGCCATCATCGACACACGAAAGAAGCCCATGGATGACCAGACCGTCATGTGGCTCTTCCAGAATCCGCTCTCCGATGGCGGCACTTTCACAGGTGTGGCTGACCTCGTGGCGAAGTACGGACTTGTGCCCAAAGGCGTGATGCCGGAGACTTACACTTCCAACAATACCAGCCAGTTCACTCAGTTCCTCAAACGCAAACTCCGTGAGGATGCCTTGGCGCTCCGTGCTGATACCAAGGCCAACGACAAGACCCTCCAAGAGCAGAAGGAGAAGTATCTTTCTGAGATTTACCACATGCTCACCCTCGGTCTCGGCACACCTGTCACCGAATTTACTTGGGCACCCAAAGACAGCGATGATCGCTACGTCTATCCACCCAAGAAATATACGCCACGTTCTTTCTACGAAGAGTTCATCAACCTCGACCTCCAGAACGACTACATCATGCTGATGAACGACCCGGCCCGCGACTATTGGAAGACTTACGAGATTCAGTATGACCGCCACACCTACGATGGCCACAACTGGCTCTACCTCAACGTGCCGATGGATGACATCAAGCAGGCCGCCATCGCTTCCATCAAGGACAGCACAATGATGTACTTCTCCTGCGATGTGTCCAAATTTCTCGACCGCAAACGTGGTATTGCCGACCTCAACAACTTCGACTTCGATGCCATCTTTGGCGTCCACTTCGGCATGGACAAGGCTCAGCGCATCCGCTCATTCGATTCTGGTTCCACCCACGCCATGACCCTCAAGGCTGTTGACCTCGACGAGGAAGGCAAACCCATCAAGTGGGAGGTGGAGAACTCTTGGGGAGCCAGCAACGGCTTCAAGGGTCACATCATCATGACCGACGAATGGTTTGACAACTACATGTTCCGCCTCGTCATCAACAAGAAATACGCATCCGAGAAGATACTCCAAGCCTGCAAGCAGAAGCCCACACTCCTGCCCTGCTGGGACCCAATGTTCAGTTCAGAAGAATAACCATGACCATAGTAGAACGATTTTTGAATTATGTTGCCTTCGACACCCAATCGTCGGAGGAAACAGGTACGACGCCTTCCACCGAGAAGCAACGTGTCTTCGCGCAATATCTGAAAGAAGAACTCATCCAAGAGGGGCTGCAAGACGTGGTGCTCGATGACCTCGGCTACCTCTACGCCACCCTACCTGCCAACACCGACAAGCCAGTGCCCACCATCGGTTTCATTGCCCACATGGACACCAGCCCCGATGCCTCTGGACAAAACGTGAAACCTCGCATCATCAGCAACTACGACGGCAAAGACATCCAGCTATCCCCTGGCATCGTCACCTCTATCGAGAAATTCCCAGAACTCCTCGACCACGTGGGCGAAGACCTCATCGTGACTGACGGAACCACCCTGCTTGGCGCCGATGACAAGGCTGGCATCGCAGAGATAGTGCAGGCAATGGTCTATCTCACCCAACATCCTGACATCCAGCATGGAACCATCCGCGTAGGCTTCAACCCTGACGAGGAAATCGGTCTTGGAGCCCACCACTTCGATGTGGTGCGCTTCGGATGTGAGTTCGCCTACACGATGGACGGCAGCGAGGTGGGTGAGATAGAGTTCGAGAACTTCAACGCAGCCTCAGCCAAAATCACCCTCAACGGCTGCTCCGTCCATCCTGGCTATGCCAAAGGAAAGATGGTCAATGCCGCCCGCATCGCCACAGAACTGGTCAGCATGCTCCCTGCCGATGAAACGCCCGAAACGACTGAAGGCTATGAAGGTTTCTTCCATCTCACCAGCATCAGCGGCGGCTGCGAACATGCCCAACTCACCTTCATCATCCGCGACCACGACCGCGAATACTTCGAGAGCCGCAAGTCCGAACTCACCGACATCGTAGAGGCCATCAATGAGAAGTACGGCCCTGGTGTCGCCACCCTCGACCTCAAAGACCAATACTACAACATGCGTGAGATGGTGGAGCTCAAGATGTACATCATCGACATTGCCCGCCAAGCCATGACAGAAGCAGGCATCACACCCCACATCAAAGCCATCCGAGGCGGCACCGACGGCGCTCAGCTCTCCTTTAAGGGACTCCCCTGCCCCAACCTCTTCGCAGGTGGCCTCAACTTCCACGGTCCTCACGAGTTCCTGCCCGTGCAGAGCATGGAGAAAGCCATGATGACGGTGGTGAACATCTGCAAACACACCTTTAATCATATATGGAGTGTGTAGAGCGGGGCGAAGCATGGGATGGTGCCTGCATCGGAACATCCCCATTCGGAAAAACTAAAATATATTTTGTTTTTCGCTCACTTAATCGTACCTTTGCACAAAAATTGGAGAGACAATGAAAAAGACTTTAGCGATATGGATGGCAGGAGCGGTGATGCTGACTGCCTGCGACAAGACCCCGAAGTTCCAAGTGGAGGGAACGATTGAGGGGGCGAAGGACTCGATGTTGTACTTCACGCAAAGCACGCTGGACGGGGTGCAACGGCTGGATTCGGTGAAGCTGAAGGAGGATGGTGCGTTCTCGTTCAAGGCGACGGCTCCGGTGGATGCGCCTGAATTTTATGCGTTGCAGATTGGAGCACATGTGATCAACTTCTCTGTGGATAGCACGGAGAGCATCGTGGTGAAGGCAGAACTGCCGACCATGGAGCGAGACTACACGATTGAGGGCAATGAGAGCAGCAAGCGCATCAGGGAAATCAGCCGATTGCAGCAGGATGTGCAGGCAAGGCTCGTCGCCATCGAGCGGAATGAGGACATGCTGCCAGGCGACCAGCGCGACAGCCTGGAGAGTATTCTCAACGCCTATAAGGAACGGATGAAGATGGAGTATATCTTCACGGATCCGACTTCTGCTTCGGCCTACTATGCGGTATGCCAGAGCATCACGGATTTGGGAGGCACGTTCATGCTGTTCAATCCACTGACAGAACGCAGCGATGTGAAATGCTATGCCACAGTGGCGACGGCTTGGGACGGGACTTATCCGAATGCGCCTCGCACGCAACAACTCTGCAACATGGCCATCAAGGGCATGGACAACACTGCGGTACCTCGTCAGCAGGTGATTGATGTGGACGAGGATAAGGTGTCGGAGACGGGCATCATCGACATCAACCTGCCGGACATCAACGGAAAGTTGCGGAGCATCACGGAACTGAAGGGAAAAGTGGCACTCATCGACTTCACAGTGTATGGAGCGAAGGAGTCAGCAGAACGCACACGAGTGATGCGCTCGCTCTATGAGAAGTATCACGCGCAGGGATTCGAGATCTATCAGATTTCACTGGATGAGGACATCCACTTCTGGAAGTTCTCATGCGAGAAACTCCCTTGGGTTTGTGTCCACGAGACGGACGGCACTTCCACGCGTATATATAATGTGGTGAACATCCCCACGTTCTTCCTGGTGAACCGCGACAACGAAATTGTCCTCCGCAGCGATTTCATGGAAGGGAGCATAGAGGAGAACCTCCAAAAACTTTTGTAAGAGAAAAAGGATAAGTGATAAATGAAAAATTTGCTACCGCAACTGTTGGATAACTCTTGCGGAAGCAAATTTTTCACTTTTCATTTTTCACTTTTAACTTTACACGTATTCCTCTCCGAGGTTCAGTTGGGCATCGTTCACAAACTTGCGGATGTTCTTCTGGTCGCCCTTCTTGCAGATGACGAGGACGTTGCCCTCTTCCACCACCACGTAGTCGTCCAGACCCTGCACCACAGCAACGTGTCCATCGGGCAGTTTGATGATGCAGTCGTGACAGTCGTAGAGGAGCGACTTGGAGTCGATGACCACGTTGCCCATGTCGGACTTCGGCATCGCCTCATGCACAGCAGCCCAAGTACCAAGATCGGCCCATCCGAAATGGCTGAGCATCACATCCACATTGTCAGACTTCTCAAGCACACTCTGTTCAAGGCTCATGTTGGGGCACTTGGTGAAGAGTTCCAACAACAGGTCGGCCATATATGCGCCCGTTTGGTAAGCTTCCTTGACTCGCTGCACGATGCCAGCAAACTCCTCGCTGGCTCCCTTGACAGCATTCAGAAATGCATCTGCACTCCATAGGAAAAGACCCGTATTCCACAAGAACTCACCACTCTCGTAGAAGATCTTGGCAAACTCATTGGCAGGCTTCTCCGTGAAACTCTGCACCTTATATATTTGCGACTCTGCGTCCACCAAGTCTGCCATCTGAATATATCCGTAGGAGACTTCTGGACGAGTAGGCTTGGCACCCATCGTCAGCAATGCATCGCTGCTCCCCACGAAATCAAGTCCTCGAAGCACATCCTGTTGGAAGGCTTCATAATCCGTGATATTCTGATCGGAGGGACTGACGATAAGCCTGCCCTCTGGACAACGGCGCTTCACTTCCAAAGCCGCCCATGTCACCGCAGGAACAGTGTTGCGCCGCATCGGTTCCATCAGCACATTCTCATATTTGATACCAGGAATCTGATCAATCACCAACTGACGATAGGACTCGTTGGTCACAATGATGATGTTGTCGGCATCAATGCAAGCAGCAAACCGCTCATACGTCATCTGCAGAAACGATTTCCCTGTGCCCAGCACATCAATAAACTGTTTCGGCTTCTTCTCGCGACTCATGGGCCACAAACGGGAGCCTTGTCCGCCTGCAAGTATCACACAAAAATTTCTTTTGTCCATAAATTCACTTTATCGACTATGTCGGTATCACTGAGGTTAGTTTTCTTTTCACTTTGCGAATGTAGGACTAAAAACCTAACTGACCAAATTTTTTCGGAGAATAATTAAAAAAGTAACATAATTTAGGAGAAAATCAGACAAATTTCGTACCTTTGGCTATGCAGAAAGTACTTTCTCTCGACAATAAAAGTGAAAAATTGCTTTTCCCCTTTGTATTGTGCTCGCTTAATCGTACCTTTGCACTCATTATGAGCATATCCATTGAATTGAAGAACCTGACAACAGGTTATAAAGTGAAAGGCGGTGAGAAAATCATCGCCAAGAATTTGAACGCATCGCTGAACAGCAGCGAGATGATTTGTCTGCTTGGTCCTAACGGTGCCGGCAAATCGACTTTGCTTCGCACTTTGGCTGCTTTCCAACCTGCCTTGGGAGGAACGGTCGAGATACTGGGTCGCGACCTGAAGAAGTACACGAACAAGGAACTGGCAAGACTCATCAGTGTGGTGCTGACCGACAACTCCGACATCAAAAATATGACAGCCGAAGAGGTGGTTGCCATGGGGCGCAGTCCTTACACAGGCTTCTGGGGACGACTGAACGAAAAGGACAAGACAGTCATCAAGAAGTGTCTTGGATGGGTCGGCATCGAGGAGCTGGCCAAGCGGAAAATGCAGACCCTCTCCGATGGTGAGCGACAGAAGGTGATGATTGCCAAAGCCATTGCCCAAGAGACGCCCATCATCTTCCTCGACGAGCCCACGGCCTATCTCGACTATCCGAGCAAAATTGCCATGATGCTTCTGCTCCACCGTCTGGCCAAGGCGCTGAAGAAGACCATCTTCATGAGTACCCACGACTTGGAACATGCCTTGCAAGTGGCTGACCAAGTATGGCTGATTGACCCAGAGAAAGGGCTGACCACTGGCACTCCTGAAGACCTGAGCATTGACGGCAGTATCGAGACGTACTTCGCCAAGGAGGGTATGACGTATGACAGCGAATCATGTACCTTCTCCATCGAGCATGAGACAGCACGCGACATTGTGGTGGAAGGTTCGGACTCACAGGAGTATCGTCTCTGCTGCAAAGCCCTCGTCCGCAACGGCATCAAGCCCGTCTCAAAAGCCGAAGGCACGCAAGCCAGCAGCGATGTGAAAATCCGCATCCCTGGCGATGGCTCCTACCGTCTCATCGAGCAGGGCAAGGAAAGCATCAAGGTGGAGAAAATCGGACATCTCGTCCAGATGATTGTGCCCGCCATCACCAAGTATCAAATCTCAGCCATCCGCGAGGCTGCCGAAATGAACCAGTATGAATAGACTCTTTTCTTTTCTCTTTTCACTGCTCTTAGGCAGCGTGTCTCTTTCGGCTCAAACATCTGAAATGGAACAAGACATGTTCGAGACGATGCGGGAAGATGACAAAGCCGTCATCGTGGCAGTACACGAAGACGCCGTCAGCGGAATCGGCCAGCAAGGCATCGACCGTCTCACCCTACGGCTGCATGAGCTTTATCCCAACTACGACTTTCGCGAGGCTTGTACCAACCAAGGGCAGATGAGTCAAGCATCCGACCCCGACCAACTCTTCATTCAGCTGCAGAAGGATGGCTACACCCATGTGCTGGTGCAATCATCGAGCATCACGAACGACCTCGACATGCAGTACTTGCGCCATCTGGTGGAAGCGGCCAAAGGGAAGTTCAAGCAAATGCGATTAGGAGAACCTCTGCTGAGCAGTCTCACTGACTACCAAGAGGTGGCGAAAATGCTCATCAGCCATTTCAGCATGCCCAAACAAGTGAACGTGCTCGTATGCAATGGCTCCGACGAGGAGAGCGACGCCACCTACACCTTGCTTGACTACATCCTGCGAGACCAAGGGCAGGATTGGTTCCTCTCCACCATCAATGGTCATCCCTCGCTCGCCCATCTAATCAAGCAACTGAAAAAGCAGAAGCTCAAGAAGGTGCATCTCGTCCCCTTCAATGCTGAAGCAAACAAGATGATAGGAGGAGAATGGATCAAGATGTTGCAGCAAGCAGGATACAAGGTGACAGCCGAGCCTCAAACCTTAGTAGAACAAGAGGGTATCATCCATCTCTTCGAGCAACATATTCATCATGCAGAGCAGTTTCGTACATTGACCGCCAAAGAACAAAAACTTTTAGTGCATTAACCGAAGAACTTCGTTATTCTCCCCAATATGGCAAGCCCCTATCTCGAAATCAAAGGACTGACCAAACGCATCGGACATCGTGTGCTGTTTGAGGATATCTCGTTCACAGTGAATGAGCGTGAACATATTGGACTCATCGCCAAGAACGGAACGGGCAAATCGACTCTCCTCAGCATCATCGCAGGCAAAGAAGGCGACGATGGCGGTACCATGATATTCCGCAACGATCTCAAGGTAGGCTATTTGGAACAGACCCCCACCATCGATGCCCACGAGATAGCAGGCAAAGACGAAGATTTCCAGCTACGCTACAAGCAGTACCTCACCTTGATGAAAATCACGGAGGAGGAAGCCAACCGACCTGCCGAGCAACTGAGCGGTGGACAGGTGAAGCGTATTGCCCTATCGAGAGTGCTGGCTGGGGAACCCGACCTGCTCATCCTCGACGAGCCGACCAACCACCTTGACCTTGAGATGATAGAGTGGCTTGAGAATACGCTGAGCCGTTCGACCATGGCAATTCTGATGGTAACCCACGACCGCTACTTCCTCGACCGCATCTGCTCGAGCATCATTGAGATGGACAATTCGCGCATCTATCCCTACAAGGGCAACTATTCCTACTATTTGGAGAAGCGTCAGGAGCGTATCGACAACATGAATGCGGAGATTGCTCGTGCAAACAATTTATATCGAACAGAACTGGAATGGATGCGCAGCACACCCTGTGCCCGCAGTTCGAAAGCCCGCTACAGGATTGAGTCCTTCTACGAACTGGAGAAGCGTGCCAAACAGCGCATCGAAGAACGCAACGTGCGATTGGAGATGGGCGGCACCTATATCGGCAACAAGATTTTCGTGGCGGAGCATGTATGCAAGGCATTCGGTGACCGTGTCATTCTGAAGGATTTCAACTATAACTTTGCCCGTTACGAGAAGTTGGGCATCGTGGGCAATAACGGAACAGGCAAATCAACCTTTGTGAAGATGCTCCTCAGTCTGGAACCCCACGACAGCGGCACTATCGACATCGGCGAGACTGTCCGCTTTGGCTACTACTCTCAGCAGGGCATGACGTTCAAGGATGACCAGAAGGTGATTGATGTCGTGCGAGACATCGCCGAATACGTAGATATGGGCAATGGCGAGAAACTCTCCGCCGGACAATTCCTGCAACACTTCCTCTTTTCGCCCGAGGAGCAGTACAGCTACATTTATAAATTAAGTGGTGGCGAGAAGCGGAGGCTCTACCTCTGTACCGTGCTGATGAAAGCCCCCAACTTCCTCATCCTTGACGAGCCGACCAATGACCTTGACATCGTGACGCTGCAAATCCTCGAGGATTATCTGAAGAACTTCCGTGGATGCCTCATCATCGTCAGCCACGATCGCTACTTCATGGATCGGGTGGTTGACCACACGTTAGTCTTTCATGGCGATGGAAACATTCAGGACTTCCCTGGCAGTTATAGCCAGTACAGAGAGTGGAAAGAACAGAATGAGAAGGAGCAGGGGGCAAGGAACAGGGGGCAAGAGAAGGATGAGAAGAAGCCTGACGGTCGCAATCAAAACCGTGCCCGCCGACTCACTTTCAAGGAACGGCAGGAATTCAACCAACTGGAACAGGACATTGCCGCCCTCGAAGAAGAGAAGAAACACATCGAGGCTGCCCTCTGCGGAGGTACCACTTCGGTAGATGAAATCACTCAGATGAGCAAACGCCTCCCCATCCTCTCCGACGAACTGGAAGAAAAAGAAATGCGCTGGCTCGAACTTTCCGAATTTGTATAGACTTATGAAAATAACTTCCGCCACCTACATCGGCTCCAAGGCCACCCACACCCAGTGTCCCACTGACGGACGTCCTGAATACGCATTCATCGGACGAAGCAACGTGGGTAAGTCATCACTAATCAATGCCCTCACAGGCAGAAAGAATCTTGCCCTCACCTCCTCCACCCCAGGCAAGACCATGTGCATCAACCATTTCCTCATCAACGAGAAATGGTATTTGGTCGATCTGCCTGGCTATGGCTATGCCCAACGTGGCAAGAGTGCGATGGAGAAACTGAAAACGATGATCAGCGGTTATGTGCTGGAGCGTGAGCAACTGACCTGCCTCTTCGTGCTCATCGACATCCGCCATGACCCACAAAAGGTGGATCTCGCCTTCCTTCACTTCCTCGGCAGTCATGGAGTGCCCTTCGCCATCGTGTTCACCAAGGCCGACAAACTCGCATTCTCCAAAATCAAACCCACTGTAGATAAATATCTCGACACGCTGCGCGAAGAATGGGAAGAACTGCCCCCACACTTCATCACCAGCGCCACCAGTAAGCTGGGAACCGATGAATTGTTGGGGTACATCGACGGAATCAACAAAAATTGATAAAGAAAAATGCTCAAGAGAAGATTCTTGGGCATTTTTTCTGCAAAAAAGTTGGTGCTTTCAGAAAAACTCCCTACATTTGCACCATCATTTCGGGACGCATGGGCAATTATCATCAATTACAGCGTCTTGAAACCAAAACTCTCACAACATAATTTTCCAATCATTCATCGGGTACTGAAACTTTCCAGCATCATGCTTCGGAAGGATTCGATATTTCAAACTATATTTCGACATTTCAAACTATATTATAAATATGTATAATTTAGAAGAACTTAACCGCAAGGAGAAGACTGAACTTCTCAACATTGCAGCAGAACTGGGCATCAAGAATGCCGAAAAGATGGAGGATATTGACCTCAGACTCGCCATCATCGACGAACAGGCCACCAATTTCGCTTCCAATGCCGCATCAGCTGAGAAAACCACACGCAAACGTGCTCGCGTCAGCATCAAGAACGTGGATCGTGTCTATTCAGCCAATCAGGAAAAAATCAGAAAGATAGATAAAAATATGACCATTAAGAGGGACGAATCGATCTTTGCCGCCCTGTCTCCTGAGGAGAAAGCCATGCTTTCGTCAGAGGAGAAGGCTGAGCCAATTCAGGAAGCCGCTGCTCCAGCGCCTAAAAAACGTGGTCGCAAACCCAAGGCAAAAGAAGAGGCTCCAGCTGTTGAGGAAAAGAACGTAGAGTCCCCAGCCACAGAAGTTGCCACTGAGACTTCGACCGAAGCCGCTCCCAAAAAGCGTGGTCGCAAGCCTAAGGCAAAAGTCGAGGAGGCTATGCCTGAGGTCGAAGAGGTCAAAGAAGACACACAGGACAATGCTCAAGAGGAAGCCAACACAGAAGCCGAAGCCATTGTGCCAGAGGCAGCATTCGCTGTGGGCAATAGTGATTCCCTCCAGACAATCTACTCCAATGCCGGCAAGCCTTCATTACATGGTAATTCAGACTTCGTCATCCTTGAAGACATTCCTGATGAGTCGCAATACTTCACGCCTGCTGTCAACATCCTCAATCGCTTCGAGGTGGAAAGTCATATCGCACAGAACAATAATGAAGCTCCCATCTACGAGGAATACAATGAGGCTGCTCCCATCGCCGCTTCACGTAAGGAGAAAGTCGTGAAAGAGAAGCCCTATGAGTTCGACAACATCATCCGCGTGAGCGGTGTCCTCGAGACCGTCGATAACTACGGATTCCTCCGCAGTAGCGACTACAACTACCTGCCCTCACCCGACGATGTCTATGTAAGCCTGCAACAGATCAAGCACTACGGACTCAAGACTGGCGACGTGGTCGATGGTTTCGTACGTCCTCCAAGGGAAGGCGAGCGCTTCTTCCCATTGGCCAGCGTCGAGAAAATCAATGGTTGCGAACCCGCCCGAGTGCGTGACCGCGTGGGGTTCGAATTCTTAACGCCTCTCTTCCCTGACGAGAAATTCAAACTTTGCAAAGGACACGATGACAGCAAGTCATCACGTATCGTTGACCTCTTCTCGCCTATCGGTAAAGGACAGCGTGCCCTCATCGTGGCACAGCCCAAGACAGGTAAAACCCTGCTCATGAAGGACATTGCCAATTCCATTGCTGCCAACCATCCAGAGGCCTATCTTATGATGCTGCTCATCGATGAGCGTCCAGAGGAAGTGACTGACATGGCCCGCACCGTCAATGCCGAGGTGATTGCCTCCACTTTCGATGCCCCAGCCGAGAACCACGTCAAGATTGCAGGCATCGTGCTCGAGAAAGCCAAACGAATGGTTGAGTGCGGACACGACGTTGTCATCTTCCTTGACTCCATCACCCGTCTGGCACGTGCCTACAACACTGTATCACCAGCATCAGGCAAGGTGCTCTCAGGTGGTGTCGATGCCAATGCTCTCCACAAGCCCAAGCGCTTCTTCGGAGCTGCACGTAATATCGAAAACGGAGGTTCGCTCACCATCATCGCTACAGCCCTCATCGACACAGGCTCTAAGATGGATGAAGTCATCTTCGAGGAATTTAAGGGAACCGGTAACATGGAACTGCAACTTGACCGCAGCCTTGCCAACAAGCGCATCTTCCCTGCCGTCAACCTCACAGCTTCTTCTACTCGTCGAGATGACCTGCTGCAGGATCAGACCACGCTCAACCGCATGTGGGTGCTCCGCAACCATATCGCCGACATGAACGTGATAGAGTCCATGGAATTCCTCTCCAAGCAGATGGATCGCACGAAAAACAACGAAGAATTCTTAATCAGCATGAACGGATGATAAAGAATTGAATAATTGAAAAATTGAAGGATTGAAGTTTTGGCTAACGCGATGACCAACTTCAATCCTTCAATTTTTCAATCTTTCAATTCTATTTCACTTACATTGGCTCATGTACTCCTTCACGTCCTTGTTCTCCTTAAACGCCTCAGGCGCCTTGCCATATATCTCGTCAATCTGCGGAGTCGTCGTTGGATAGCCAAACTGATTATAGGCATTGTCGCAAAGCACCAAGAAATAGGTCAGACCAAGTACATTGTCGAAATTGGAGGTCACGAATTCCGTTTCCAATTTGTCGATAGCGATACGGAGTTCACCTTCCTCCTCACCCAACTGACGGAGAATCTCGTCTGAGTCGTAGCCATCCAGAATCATGCGGCTTTCTTTCCTTGGCAATTCCTGCAGGAGAAACAACAATGAGTCACGCTCCGTCATAAAGGCGTAGAACTTGTCGTTCAAAGGAGTACCCTCCACCTTCATCGCATTGTTCAAGTCTATCACCTTGATTTCACCACCCTCCAGAATGATGGGGATATTGTCTCCACTCGTACCGAAGAACATCCGCACACACATGACCGAATCCACAGGACCCGACATCGTGAATGTGCCATGCAAAATCCTGCACGAATCCACAGCCTTCGTATCATCACCGCCCAGAGGACGCAGGTACACCATGTCACCATCATAGAAAGACTGCAACGATGTGCCGGAGATATTGTAACTGGTAGAGCAAGCCGCCAGCAATGTCATCACTGCCAGAACACCAAGCCCATTATAGAAAAACCTTTTCATCGTTCGAAAAATTGCAGTGCAAAAGTACGAATCCTTTCCCAACCCCACAAACCATTTAGCATTTCTTAAGACATCGTTAATCTTTTTTAATATAACACCACACTGCTATCTCATTCCGATTGTTGCTGTACGAATGCTTCTGCCTTAGCAATGGTATCGAGCTTGCCCACGTCGAGAAGCTGAAGCTGAGGGGCGAAGTGGCAACGGATATCCACTTTATCACAGATAGAAAGATAGAAATCAATGATGGAGAACTTACCCTGCCAAGTATCCATGAGGGGAAGCAGAGAAGGATGGAAAACCTGAATGCCAGAGAAAGCGAACTTCTTTAGTTGATAGTTGACAGTTGACAGTTGACAGTTGGATTCCAGTGCCTTGATCTCGGGAAAGGGGGAGCGAATTTCTCCTGTAGCAATATTCGTCCATCCGACAAGACGATTTGCATCGTCAAAAAGGAGATAGCGTTGGGTGTCGCGTTGGGAAACAAGAAGGGTTGTAGTACCCGTTGCGACACCTTCGTTGTAAAGACCGAGGAGATCAGCATTGGAGAGAATATCCACATTATGGACAAGAATAGGATCGGCATTGGAGAAGAGACGGGCAGCCTTCTTTAGTCCTCCACCTGTCTCGAGGAGTTGGTCTGTTTCGTCGCTGAAACGAATATCAATGCCGAAGCGGTCATTGGCCTCGATAAAGTCAATAATCTGCTGGGCGAAGTGATGGACATTGATGACCACCTCACTTACACCAATACTTTTCAACTTCTCGATCAGAATCTGCACGAGAGGTTTTCCATTGATGGGCACCATCGCCTTGGGCATGGTGTCAGTGAGGGGTTTGAGGCGGGTGCCGAGACCGGCAGCAAATATGAGAGCGTTCAAGGGAGTTGAGAGTTAAAAGTTAAAAGTTAAGAGTTTGAGGGTATGAATTGAGTGATTCCCTGTTCACGATGGCAGATGTGGACTTCCACACCAAACTTCTCGTGGATGTGCTCTGCCACATGCTGAGCACTATAGACTGAACGATGACGGCCACCTGTGCAACCAAAACTGATTTGCAAATGAGTAAAACCGCGCTCGATGAAACGTGACACATGGAAATCGACCAATTTATAGACACTATCAAGGAAAGTGAGGATTTCTCCATCAGCCTCAAGAAAATCGATAACGGGCTGGTCAAGTCCCGTGAGGGGCTTATACTCGTCGTATCGACCAGGGTTGTGGGTGCTTCGACAATCAAACACGTAGCCACCACCGTTGCCAGATTCGTCGGCTGGGATGCCTTTCTTGAAGGAGAAGGAGAAAACAGAGACGGAAAGAGAAGACCCTCTCTGTCCTACGGACATCTCCCCCATAATGGGGAGAGAGCCATGCGGGGTGTAGGTTTTATCATTTTGAAGATAGGCTGCCACTTTGGCTTGCTTGGCTGCTTCCTCCGCCCTACTCTTTTCTTCCTCAGAGTTGAGGGCAATTAGGGAAAGCGCCACCTCTTTGAGATTGGGGTATGGATCGCAAGTGCCAAGAGCTATTTCCTGTTGCAAGTTATGGATGGCGAGAGGAATGCTGTCGATGAAATAGGTTTTCTTCTCCCATAGACCACGATAGCCGTATGCACCTAACACCTGCAAAATGCGGAAAAGAACGAAGAGGTGGAGACGGGGAAGGAAGAGTGAAGAGTTAAAGGTTGAGAGGTGAGAAGTGAGGGCATCGAGATACTCGTCGATAAGAAGGTTGCGTACCTCATCGGAGAACTTGGCAGAGGACTGCCAAAGGAAAGAGGCGACATCGTAGTAGATAGGGCCTCGGCGACCACCCTGAAAGTCGATAAAATAAGGCTTTCCATCCTTCAACATGATGTTACGCGATTGAAAATCACGATAGAGAAAAGTCGGTTCGTCATCGACGAGGAGATCATCAGCCAGCTGCTCAAAATCCTGCTGCAAACGGAACTCATTGAACTCCACACCTTTCAGTTTGAGGAAACAATACTTGAAATAGTTGAGGTCAAACATCACACTCGTCCTGTCCATCGATTGTTGAGGAAAGCAATGAGAGAAAAAAGTTGACAGTTGACAGTTGACAGTTGACAGTTGGGTAAGAGGTAGGAGCTGGAAACGGGGGAGTTCACGGATGGTAGCTTTGAGGGCTGCTAAAGCTTCGGCATCGAAAGAACCATCCGCCTGACGATGCTGTGACATGAAAGCATGCAAGGACACATCGCCACAATCTTCCTGCAAATAGACCATCCTATCATCGGAAACCGCCAACAAGGAAGGAACAGGCAAACCACCCTCTCTGAAACGTTTGGCCAAGTCGATAAACGCCTCGTTCTCCTCTTGATTGGTGCCAATGACTGCGATGAGAGAGTTGAGGGGCAAGGAGCAAGGGGCAAGAGTTGAGAGTTCCTCGCCACCACACACACGGAAATAACGACGATTGCTGCCAGCACCAGCCAGAGGAACGATGTTCTGAGGCTCTGTGCCTGTCAAACTTTTATATAATTGAATGATTCTTTCCATAAACTTCTATTCTTCAATCCTTCAATTCTTCAATCCTTCAATTCTTCAATCCTTCAATTCTTCAATCCTTCAATTCTTCAACTCTTCAATCCTTTCGTTTCCAAATGCTCATCACCTTACCATAAACAGCAATGATATTGAAAATGCTCACAATGACAAGCAATGCCAAACCAACACCTAACGCCTGCCAGATACCAGGGGCTTCGAAATCTGGGAAGAAATTCTCGAACATGTTGAGATAAGCACCACGTACCACCAGCATAATCACCACTGCCAAAAGAAGCACCAACACATTCAGCCCCACCGTCAAAGCCTGATATGGAAAAGAAACCTTGGCAGGTGAATATCCAATGAGCAAGAGGTTCTCCAACTTCGTGCTGTTCTTCTGCACAAGGAGGAATACACTCAACATCAAGATATAGAACGAAAGTATGCTGATGACCACACCCACCACCATCACAATGCTGACGATGACACGCAAGATGAAGGTGGTCTTCGAGGCATCCAATTTCTCCTCGTCCGTTTCATAATCATGGTCTTGCAAATAACTTGTGATGCGTTCATCCGTCGGATTGCTCACTTCCAGAATGAGGCGTGTTGGTTCCTTCACCACGGCCTGATTGGCAAAGCGTCCATTCGCCCACTGCATGAATGCCTCAGGCACAAGAATGGTGTTCAGACGCGATGAGAAGCCTACAATTCGTCCCACAAACTCACCACTGTTCTCACCTCGACCTATTTGGATGTTCAACTTCATGGCTCCCAAGATGCCCTCACTGAGTTTGGGCAGTCCCTTGCCTTGGGCATAGCCAAAGTTATAGAGGTCGAGATAATTTTTCGGCAGGATGATGGGGATCTCATTGTCACCCTCTTGATATTTCCAAGCATCGCTCTTCACATCGACAAACTCATCAGGCACACTCTCAAAAAACATCTCTGTGGAGAAACTCACAAAACCCTCCACATCGAATCTTGCCCGCACATTAAAGGAACTTGGAGTGAAAGCACCTATATGTTCTGCGAACCCAGCCTCTTTGATATCATCCACATCTTCCTGACTGAAAGTGCTCCCTGCCCCCGTCAATCCTGACAACGCCCCAATCTTCTTGTTCACAATCATATAGTCAGCCTTCATGAAGCTGTCTTCCTGATCGATGGCCTGATAGTCATTGTAAAACTGAACGCCCAACAAGATGATGACCACACCCACGAGGTTGGCAAAGAAGAATCCCACAAACTGCGGAATGCTGATGTGTTGACGTAATAGTTTCCAAACCAATTTCATCTTCGTCACATATTAGAGTTTAAACACTTGGTGGTAAGGCATCTCAATGTGTTTGCCGATGCTGGTGGCAATGATGCCCGCCCCCTGTTTTTCAGCCTCAGCCATCATGATGCTTCCCATGATGTCGGCATTGGTATCGTCGAGGTGGCTGATTGGCTCATCCACAAAAAGAAAGTCGAAGGGTTGGCACAAGGCACGAATGAGTGCCACACGCTGCTGCTGACCAAACGACATACGTCCCATTTTGGCATCCAATTTGTCCGAGATGCCCAACATCTCAAACCACAACAGAATCTGCTCCTTCGTCTGATGTCCCGTCAATTTGTTTTTGATGTCCACATTCTCCCACGCGGTCAGTTCAGGAAACATGCGCAGTTCTTGCCACAAAAGGGCAAAATGCTTCTGGCGGATGTTTGTCCACTGAGCCACAGAATACATACGGATGTCTTCTCCATCAAAGAGAATCTCACCCTGATAATCATGGCGGTAACCATAAATATAGCTGCACAAAGATGACTTGCCTGTGCCCGAATTGGCCTCCACTAAGTAGCGTTTTCCCTTCTCGAACGTCACATCACGCAACCAAATATCGCTCACCATGTCCGTTCGACTCTGAAAGACATTTGGCAGCGTGTGACGCAATTGTATCTTCTCCATGTATGATCAGAAAAGTTGTTTCAAGAAATTCTCGTCCTCATTTTGGAGCATGACCGTGATGGACATCTCGCTGGCAGATGGTGCCTTTGCCACCACAGCCTTCAGAGCCTCCAACATCTTCTTCTCCGCTGCAGACGGGTGACGATTCAATTCCTCCTGTGCCAGTGGTTCCAAATTAAAGAAGAGGAAGAACTTGCTTTCCTTGATTTCCTTGGCGTATGGCTTCAGAATGCTCTCCTTTTTCCCTTGTTCACGATCGGCTTCAGCAGAACCCATGAAAAGGGTCTTGTCTTCCACGCCCCACACATAGGATTCTCCATCGATGCTGAGCTGGTACTGATCCTTTGCGAGTGCAGACATGGTGATACCATAGTCCTTCATGCTCTTCTTCCAGTAGTCCACATCCTCCAAGAAGTCTGTGTTCTTCAACTGGGCATAAGCCAAGTATTCAGGTTCACTGGAACGAAGCTCGCCCTGTTGCAGTTCGATGGCCAAATCGCCATCTACAGCCTTCAGCATTTGCTCAATGTCGATGGCACGCTCCATCATGAAGAGCATCTCCTTGATGGATGCATCAGCCTTCAGACGCTCCAGCACCCAAGAACCCTTCAGATTGGCACCTATCCACACCATCATCTTGTCTGACACCTTATCGAGGAACACACCATCAATGTTGTCCAGTTCGTCATCAGCAGTCTTGATGATTTTCTTCGCTTCGCTCGAATTGCCATACACACGTCCCTTGAGGGTGGCTTTACCATTCTCAAATTTCAGATCAGCAACTACATCCAGGTCTTTCGGATCGAGATTGTTTGGGAGAAGCCTCAACAAAGGAGCAATCATCTCTTTGGGAAGGTTGCCGACATTGGTGTAAAGAGAAACATCTCCATCCGCATCATCTAAACGATCAAAGCCATCCGTGTCAAGGAAACTGTTACTTTCCTTCTGATTCATTAACTCGCGTGCCATGCGACTGGTTGTCGATTTGCCTTTCCCCTGAGGCGAAGCCATCAGCAGGCAAGCATTGGCATCATACGAATAGTGAATCTCATCGATCAAAGTACCACACATCAAACCATCCTTCTCCACAGGCTTTGTCGCTAACCCTTGCTGTTGGAGCAATGTGATGAAATCTTTCAAAGCCCCCTCATCATCTACCTTCATGGTCAAGCCGAATGTTTCCATACCTACCATGAAGAAATACGCTGGTTCTCCGAAGTCCAAACCCATCTCAGTCGGGTCATCCAGATAAGCCTTCACTTTTTCCAAGTCTCCTTTCTTCACGGCGGCTTCCAAAGACTGCTCAAGCGTCTTCATGGCCTCTGATTTCTGGAACTCAGCCTTCTGAGCAATGTCTCCAAATTCCACTCTCATTACCAACGATGCATCCGCAGGGATGGCTTTCTGGTAATCCTTGTTGGTGCATGAGCAGAACACTCCGACCACCAACAGCAACATTGAAATCAAATGAAACTTTTTCATGTTTTTATTGATTGATTAAGTTGATAATATGCACCGCTACCAGAGCCGCTGTTTCTGTTCTCAATCGGCTCTTGCCTAATGTTACACTTTGAAAACCCTTTGACTCTGCCATCTTCACTTCATCGAGGGAAAAATCGCCCTCAGGACCTACCATCACCAGCACATCCTCCCCAGCTTTCACGACATCCTTCAATGCCACTTTCTGTCCCAACCCTTCCTCTTCGTAACAGTGGCAAATGAATTTCTGCATCTTCTTGCCGCTCAGCTTTTCCCGTTCCTCTATCTCTTGCAAGAAAGCCTTGAAATCCGTCATCTCGTTCAAGACAGGCTTCCATGCTTTGTGGCTCTGCTTCATGGCTGACACGAGAATCTTCTCGATGCGTTCCGTCTTGATGACCGTCCGTTCCGACCATCTGCAACGCAAGAAGCTCAGTTCGTCAAAACCTATCTCCGTCGCCTTCTCTGCGAACCACTCAGTTCTGTCCATGTTCTTGGTTGGTGCCATCGCCAGATGCAGATGCGGTTGCCATTGACGTGCTTGCGGCAAGGTTTCTTCTATACGGAAAAGACAACGTTTCTTGGTCGCTTCTGTCACAACGGCACGATAGAAAGTACCCTGTCCGTCCATCAGCATCATCTCATCGCCCATCTCCATGCGAAGCACACGCACAGCATGCTGCGCCTCCTCTTCGGGCAACTCATTCACACTCGAAGCGTTTGGAACATAAAAGAAACGAACCTCTTTCATTTTTTCAATCCTTCAATTAACTACGTTGAGCTAAAGGTTCTTCAATTTTTCAACTCTCGCGTAGGCAGGCAAGTCGATGGACGCAAAATCTTTGTCAAGATACTTGAAATAACCCGTGATGCCAATCATGGCAGCATTGTCAGTCGTATAGGAAAACTTAGGAATGAATATCTTCCAATGATATCGTCTCGCATGGTCACGGAAGGCATTGCGAAGTCCATTGTTGGCACTCACACCACCAGCCACAGCCACCTGCTTGATGCCTGTATCTTTCACTGCCTTACGCAGCTTCTTCATCAGAATATCCACAATGGTCTTCTCCAACGAGGCAGCTAAGTCTTCCTTATGATGCTCAATGAAGTCAGGGTCTTCCTGCATCCAATCCCTCAGATGATAGAGGAACGAGGTCTTCAACCCTGAAAAACTGTAATCGTAACCAGCTATATCAGGTTTCGAAAATTCAAACGCATCAGGATTCCCTTGACGCGCCAGTTTGTCGATGATCGGACCACCAGGATAACCCAATCCCATCACCTTCGAGCATTTGTCTATCGCCTCACCAGCCGCATCGTCAATGGTCTGACCCAGAATCTCCATATCCTTATACGAATTCACCTTCACAATCTGGCTATTGCCACCACTGACAAGCAGACAAAGATAAGGAAACGTGGGTTGATCGTGGTCTTCTTCACTCTCACGGATGAAATGCGCCAGCACATGACCCTGCAAATGGTTCACGTCTATCATCGGAATACCCAGACTTCTGGCAAATCCCTTCGCAAAGCTCACACCCACCAAAAGACTTCCCATCAAGCCTGGTCCTCTGGTGAAAGCCACCGCATTCAGATCTTCTTTCGTGATGCCTGCCCGCTTGATAGCAGCATCCACCACAGGTACAATGTTCTGCTGATGCGCACGGCTGGCCAACTCTGGCACCACCCCACCATATTCCTCATGCACAGCCTGAGAGGCCGTCACATTACTCAGCAAGATGCCATCCTTCAGCACGGCCGCACTTGTATCATCGCACGAACTTTCTATCGCTAATATATACATGGTTTCAATTCTAAACTGTCAATTGTCAACTGTCAATTGTCAATTAATACGTTAAAGTCTCCAATCCCTCCTCTGTCATCACATAGGTATGTTCCCATTGGGCAGAGTCGCTGTAGTCGTCCGTCACCACCGTCCAATCATCCTCACTATCCACAAACACCTGCCAACCGCCAGCGTTGATCATCGGCTCAATGGTGAACACCATGCCAGGAACCAACAGCATGCCAGTTCCTTTCTTTCCATAATGTTCCATGTCTGGGTCTTCGTGGAAGGCATTGCCCACGCCATGACCACATAAATCTCGAACGACCGTGCAACCATTGCGATGAGCATGCTTCGTGATGGCAGCCGCCGAATCACCCACAAACGTATAAGGTTTGCAAGCCTCGGCCCCAATCTCCATACACTCTTTAGCTACCTGCACCAACCGTTCTCGTTCAGGTGTTGTCTTGCCGATGATGAACATGCGGCTCGCATCAGCAAAATAACCATCCAGAATCGTCGTGCAATCCACATTGATGATGTCACCCTCCTCCAGAATGTCTTCCTCGCTGGGGATGCCATGACACACCACTTCGTTGATGCTGGTGCAACAACTCTTGGGGAAACCTTCATAATTGAGCGGCGCAGGAATGCCACCATGCTGTGTGGTGAAATCATACACCAACTTGTCAATCTCCAGTGTGCTCATACCCTCACGAATCTTTTCTTGCACCAGGTCGAGCACACCCGTATTCAGCACACCCGCTCTACGGATGCCATCTATTTGTTCAGGCGTTTTGATGAGCTCACGCTTAGGCACCAGATGTCCCTTATTCTGAAAGTACAGAATACGCTTGTCCATCTCTGTCAGCGGCTGACCACTCTTCACATGCCAGTTTCTTGGATTTTTCTTCAACAGTCCCATTGTCTTCTTAAAAACTCATTTTTCACTGCAAAGTTACCACTTTTTCATTAGGAAAGAGGAATGAGAAAGAAGGATTTAATACTTTTTCACTGAAAAAACGCACGGAACCACAAAAAAATCCCCAATCCTAATTCCTAAATCTTTACTACTTTTGCAGCCAGAAATACCTAAACAAACAAGACTGATGAAAACATTGACCATTACCGCCATCGCTGTCCTCGCGCTGATGATGGCTGGATGTAAAGAAGAGAAAAAAGAACCTGTCCAGGAGCGTGTCATCGAAACCACCGATCCCAAGACAGGTATCACCACCTTGCGCAGTTACACCATTGATGATACCATCACCATCAATGGCAAACTCTATAACTACTCGTGCAAATTCGAACCCGTTGACACGATGCCCGTGCTCATCAACTCTCAAGGATTGGAATACCGCGAGAGCCGCGTCAGCATCAACATCAAACAAGGGGACAACCAAGTGTTCAGCAAGACTTACTACAAAAAAGACTTCCGCGAATGGGTACCAGCCGACTTCCTCAAGACCTCCACGATGGTGGGTGTGAACTACAACTACATGAAGCGTGACACAGACCGTTCTGCCCTCTACTTCATCATTACTGTAGGTGACCCCGACGAGACTTCCGACAACATGGCCATCTCCCTCGAACTCAAAGTGGCACCTGATGGCAGTCACACCATCAAGAGGGCTGAAAACCTGGAAACAGAACCTCTTCGTCCAGGGCTCAACATCGACCCCAGCGAGGATGCTGTGTAAGTTTACTGAGAATATGCGTATCGACATCATCACGGTTCTGCCTGAGTTGATAGAACCGTTCACCCAAGAGAGTATTCTCGGCAGGGCTCAGAAAAAAGGGCTCGCAGAGATTCATGTACATAACCTTCGAGACTATACGACGGACAAGCATCGGCGTGTGGATGATTACCCCTTCGGTGGGGCGGCTGGCATGCTCATCCAATGCCAACCGCTCGATGCTTGCATCTCGGCGCTGAAGGCAGAGCGCAACTACGACGAGATCATCTTCACAGCTCCTGATGGTGAGAAGTTCGACCAGCCCATGGCGAACGAACTGTCGCTGAAGGAGAACATCATGATCATCTGCGGCCACTACAAGGGCATCGATTACCGCATCCGCGAACATCTCATCACCCGCGAGGTCAGCATCGGTGACTACGTGCTGACAGGCGGTGAATTGGCAGCAGCGGTAATGGCTGACTCCATCGTGCGAGTCATTCCTGGTGTCATTGGCGATGTGGAGAGTGCCCTCTCCGATTCCTTCCAAGACAATCTCTTGGAACCTCCAGTCTATACGCGTCCTGCTGAATATCACCCTGTCAGCAATCCTAACGAAACTTGGCCTGTGCCAGAGATTCTTCTCTCAGGACACGAGGCCAAGATTAAGGAATGGGAATATGAACAGGCGCTGGCACGCACAAAAGCGTTGCGACCGGATTTATTGGAAGAGTAAATTTTTCACTTTTAGTTTTTCACTTTTACCTTTTTATGCTCCGTGGAAGCGGGTACCCATACGTGCCTCTACCACATTGACCACATAGTCGCCAAGTTTCTCGCACTCGTTGATAATGTCCATATAGATGGTACCAACAGCATAGGTGTACTTGTGGTTGTTCACATCGGCAATGTTCTGCGACTTGAGTTGATTGCGGTAGTTGTTGATTTCGTTCTCTGTGTTAAATGTACGATTCACATTGAACGCCTCCTTTCTACCTGCCATCAGCGCATTCATTTGGGTGAGTGCCGTATCGGTCAAGTCCATCATCTGATGAATGCAATCATACTGCTCATCCACAAAGTGATCTTGCTTGCCGTTATACTTGCGGCTGATGGTGCGTGCCAAATTGTAGCAGGAGTCACCGATACTCTCCAGCTCTGAGATTTCACGCAACATGGCACGAATCTTAGCCTTCGTATCGTCAGAAAGATGGGCATCGCTGACCTGATCGAGGTATTTGGCAATCTCCAGTTCCATATTGTCCGAGATTTCCTCATATTTCTCGATACGTGAGAAGAGCTTGCTGAAATCTTTGTTTTGTGCGTCTTTCTTGGTGGCAATGGCCGTGCTCGAGAGCAACAGCAATTCTCGCACCATGCCAAACATACGTTGCATACGCTCTGCAAACGATTGGATTTCTTTCTGTGCTTCGAAAACGGAAAGCTCGGGAGTTTTCATGAAGCCAGCAGTAATGAAATGCAGACGGAAATCTTCCTCTTCGTCCACACGCTTGGGCTTGATGACCCAGCACACGAACTTCTCAATCTGAGGAATGAACCAGATGAGTATCATCGTATTGACCACATTGAAGGTCGTATGGAAAGCAGCCAGCACAAAGTTCAGTTTCGCGGCGTTGGCCAAAAACGCTGCGCTGCTGGCATTTGCCTTGGTCATTTCCACATCATAACCAACCCATCCGCACACCATGTCGATAAAATAGCGGAAGACAAACAAAATCCACAGAACGCCAAACACATTGAAGAACATGTGGGCGAGAGCTGCGCGACGAGCCTGTGTGTTGGCTGAGAGGGCTGCAAGGTTAGAGGTGATGGTGGTTCCGATATTCTCACCAAGCACCAATGCAATACCTTGGTAGATGGGCATAGCACCCGTGGAACAGAGCAACATCGTGATGGCCATCACAGCCGCCGATGACTGCACACAGAAGGTCATGATGCCACCTAAAAGCAGGAAGACGATCGTTGTCCAGAAGGAATCGGGATCGAACGACTTGAAGAATGAAGTGATCGTATCGTTATTGGCCAAATCCATCGACATACCTGTTGCCTTCAGGGTTGTCAGACCCAGCAGCAACAGACCTATACCAAACAGGAAATCGCCAATATAGCGATGTTTCTTCATATAGATGAGCACGATACCTATAAAGAAACCGACATAGGAGACGATGCTGATGTCAAATGGTGAGGCTTCGTTGCCTGATGTACCTATGGCCATGATCCAGGCGGTTAGCGTCGTACCGATGTTGGCACCCATGATGACAGAAATGGCCTGAGCCAAAGTCAGTAAGCCTGCGTTGACAAAAGAGACTGTCATGACGGTGGTTGCGGTTGACGACTGAACGGAGGCTGTCACAACTGTACCCGTCAGCATGCCTGTGAAACGGTTGGTGGTCATTGCCCCAAGCACGTGGCGCAACTGCGGACCCGCCATCTTCTGGAGGGCTTCACTCATGGCCTTCATACCGAACATGAGGAGCGCGAGCGAACCCAGAAGTTTGAAAATAATCCAAATTGACATGTAAGATAAGATATTTAGTTAGTTATCTGTGTGCAAAGATAGGAAAACTTTGAGAATTGAAGAATGGAAAGATTGAAAAATTGCAGTTTTTTGCCTCTTTCATGCTTTTTCGTGCCATTTTCATCATTTAATTCTTAATTTTTGCGATTCTTCATTTTTTTTCTCTACCTTTGTGGTGCGATTAACAACCAACCTATTTATACAATGAAAAAAATCTTCTGTTTGTTTTCCCTGATGATGGCTTTGATGGCCTCACCTGCTTTCGCACAGAAAGCCAAGGGAACTTTCGAAGCGGGCAACGGCACGTTCCTGCTCAATGGCAAACCTTTCGTCGTGAAGGCTGCCGAGATTCATTACCCCCGTATTCCCAAAGCCTATTGGGATCACCGCATCAAGATGTGCAAGGCATTAGGCATGAACACCGTGTGCATCTACATCTTCTGGAACATCCACGAGCAGCGTGAGGGACAGTTCGACTTCACAGGCAACAACGATGTGGCTGAGTTCTGCCGTCTGGCACAGAAGAACGGCATGTACGTCATCGTGCGTCCAGGTCCCTACGTTTGTGCCGAGTGGGAGATGGGCGGTCTGCCTTGGTGGCTCCTGAAGAAGAAGGACATCAAGCTTCGCGAGCGCGATCCTTATTTTATGGAACGTGTGAAGATTTTCGAGGAGAAGGTCGGCGAACAGCTGAAGCCGCTGACCATCCAGAACGGCGGTCCGATTATCATGATTCAGGTGGAGAACGAGTATGGCTCGTATGGCGAGGATA
>JAFZVN010000053.1 GCA_017617805.1 Bacteroidaceae bacterium
GCCAGAGGTGATACCATCGCCTATAAAACTGATATCTGATATCTGAGTCACTTTTGCTGTCTAACAGCGTCAATCGTACCCATGTGAAATTGATGATGCCATCTGGACAAGATAAAATGAGGCCAGCAACGCTGCACCAGCGAGATTCCGTTTGGACGTGTCCCATTTTTCGCCACCAAAATTTGCTGTTCCCTCAAAGAATCATTATATTTGCACTCGAAAGTTACTAACGATAATAACAATCATATCACAATGAAAAAGTTTCTGTTAAGTTTAGCTGTCATGGCGATGGGTGCAAGCCTGCTCACAGGTTGTTCGGACGACGATTCAAATGATTCAAATGACACTTCCCCTGGACATTTCCTGATAACCAAGGGTGTGTTTGTCATCAACAACGGCAGCTCTTATCTATCTATTGATGGTAGTCTGACCTATTGGGATTGTTCTGAATCATATCTACAATCCGATAGGGATGTCTATAGGAAGGTCAACGGCAGAAGTCTTGGTGGCACACCTAACGATGTGATTGTTTATGGCCAGAAGGTGTATATCGCAGGTTCTGATGAGAATGCCATTTTTGTATTGGATGTCAGAACCTGTAAGGAACTCAAGCAGGTGAGCACCACAGATTTGCTGGGTGATGACGATGGTCGTAATCCACGCCGCATCGCTGTTTATGATGGCAACGTCTATTTCACCACACAAGGCGGTTATGTGGCAGCCATCGACACGACCGACTTTCACTTACAGCAGAAGTATCAGGTTGGCTCTTTCCCCGAGGGTCTGACCTTTGATGTTGGTGGTTCGACACTTTATGTAGCCAACAGCGATTGGAGCAGGGGCAACGGCTCTATTTCCAAGATTGATATAACGACCGGTAATGTCACAGAGATCAAGCACGACAAGGTGACGTATCCACAGGAGATCGTTGTGGCAGGCGATGTGCTTTATGTGCTCGACAGGGGTTACTATAATGATGACTGGACTCAGCAGTTGGAAGCTGGTGTTTATATGATCAGCGGTAATGATGCCAAGCTGGTGGTTCCCAATGCCACGGGTATGGCAGTCGTAGGTGATATGATCTATACTTATAATGATCCATACGGCGGTTCAGGAGCGACCTACAGCGTCTTTGATATCCGTTCAAACAATCTGTCAACACTCAATCTGAGTGGTGATTCTGCCCATAGATTGATCAGTCCGTGTGCCATCAGTGTTGATCAGCTTACAGGCAATATCTATATTGCTTCACGTCAGCTCGATCCCGACACAGGCTATCCTTCCGAATCACTGCCTGGTTTCGTGAATATCTATAGAAATTCAGGTGAGTTCTTGGAGTCCCTCGACACGGGTGTGGAGCCTCATAAGATAGCGTTCTCTTACGGTTTTTCAAAGATCCTAGTAGATTAATCAGCATCCCAGCCAAGCCTCTCGACATGGATGTGGGAAGTAATTAGCTTTTTTGCACAAGGATTCCATGAAAAAATGGCAAGAAAACTAAGAAAATACACAAAATATGTAAAAAAACTTTCACTTGTACCGACCTTTGGTACAACATAGGCGTAACTTTGCACCAAATTTGTAACAATTTTTTATTAACGTAATCAATCAACAAATTTGGTCATGATGAAAGAATTAGTTTTTAGCGAATTGTTCGAGGCCTTGGAAAAGGCGGGAATGGAACCGATGCTGTGTGATACGCCTGTTCCTTTTTTTGACAACAAGGTGGCATGCGGTGTGCCAACAAGTGTGGGCGATGTGGTGACGGATGTGCTGATGGTCCCCCAATCAACCCTGTCCATGCAACAAGAGTTTTTTATTACAGCATGGGGAGACTCGATGGAGGGTGCCGACATCCGTGATGGCGACCTGCTGAAGGTGAAGGCTCAGATGACAGCGAATGATGGCGACATCGTGCTGGCTTGGCTGGATGGGGACTTTACGGTCAAGTCGTATTGTGAGGATGAGGCGGGGCGCTCTTGGCTGGTGCCTCAGAATGCCAAGTACAAGGCTTTCCCCATGTCGGATGCAGACAATGCCCGCATCTTCGGTGTGGTGATGGATGTGACGAGAAAGGCATGTCGTGTCTCCTATCGAGACTGCATGAGACTGATCCATGAGGCTCAGATGGAGCTGGGAGACAAGAAGGAGATTTCGATGGCTCAGGTGTCTTGTGCCATTCAGGGGATTGCTCCAATGGTGGAGCTGGCCAGACAGTGGTATGCAGTCTGCCGTGTGTTGGAGGATGATGCGGTGGTGACAGAGGGCGACTTCGATGCTTTCTGCCAGTTGGTGAGGGCGGAAGTGCCTGAACATCCGCATCTGCCTGCCCGTGACGAGATGGTGCGTATGGCCAGCCAGAGTTTCAAGAGACCCGTGGCCATGTGGAATGAGATGAATGCCCCTGTGCAGGGAAAGCGGTATAGGGATTATCTGAAAATTGCACAAAAGATGCAGGATTTGCTGGGAGAATGCTGAAACTCCCGAAAAACTCCCGAAAACTCCCGAGATTTGGAGACATTTTTGGGGAAGAACTCCCGAGGAACGGCAAAACTCTACGTGAAACTCCCGAGAACGCTACGGCGACGGAAAAATAATTCCGCCGCTTTTTTTTTGTCCGTACCTTTGCATCAGAAAATTGAAATTGCAGCGGCAATGGAGATTTTCTGGTGCTCTTTGACTTGCTGGAACAAATCAAACAATTCATACACACGTGCGAACCTTTAATCTATTTATCTATACCGTGAAACACACAACAAACAAGAATAAACAATTAACGCCCGCTGAAAAGGCAGCGGGATGTCGGGTTGGAGTGAGGAGGATGTTCTCGAGTAAATGGCCAAGGATTCTGACCTTCTTCTCGCTAAATCAACTCAAGAAAATGGAAACTACAATCGTAATTAACAAACAAGTCGGAAACGACAGACAAGTGATGACGTCACTGGAGATTGCCGAGCTGACAAGTAAACAACACAAAAACGTGATGCAGGCCATCAGAAACATGGAGCCAGCTTGGATGAAAATCACTGGGCTGAAATTTCAGCTCAGTACTTATAAGGACACTACAGGACGCACATTACCCTGCTACATTCTCACCAAGACCGAGTGCCTGTACATCGCCACGAAGTTCAATGACGAGGCTCGCGCCAAGCTGGTGCTGCGCTGGGAACAATTGGAGATGGCTGAGATGAGACGGAAGATGGCTGAGGTGAAATGCCTGCCCTCACCAATGGAGATTATGCGCATGGCAGACAAGATCATCGGTGATGGACTGCGGATGCTGAACGAGGATGCTGAGGACACGCTGACAGCCACCCAGGTGGCGAAGACGTTCAACATGACGGTCTTTGACTTCAACGCGGTACTCTGCGACATGGGCATCCAGTACCGCAGCCACGGACGCTGGAACATCGCTGACGAATTGGAGAACCGCGACCTGGTGCGCCTGCGCACGCATGTCTCTTACTCGCTGAAGGGTGAGAAGAAGGTGCGCACGTACATGACCTGGACGATGAACGGACTGCGCTATCTGAACGCAAAACTGGGATACCCGAACTTTTGAAAGTGAAAAGTTAAAAAGTGAAAAGTGAAAATATGATGAAACAATTGATTGCATATAACTCGCAGCACACGGGCAATCCCAAGAAGGACAACCGTGGCTATGCGGAAACCATCACTTCGGAGCAGCTCGACGGGCTGCTCTCCGAAAGCTGGCTCAGGCAGATGGTGGCTGACATCAGAGGCGGCAACGAGGCACTGAAGGACAAGCTGCCTTACCTCTGCCCTCACTATGCGCAGTTCAGGAACAACCACAGGGCACAAGGCGAC
>JAFZVN010000054.1 GCA_017617805.1 Bacteroidaceae bacterium
AAGAATGTTTGGGGCATCAACGGAAACGGCATGACTGACGAGCAGATTGCCGAAGCAGGTCTCGAAGCCCTGAAGAACTGGATGCTGGAGATAGGTCTGCCGCTGACCATCAGTGAAATCGGAGCCACAGCCGACATGATTCCAGGCATCACCGAAGGTACTATCTGTTATCCTGCCGGCTACATGGACCTGAAGCCAGAGGACATCACTGAAATACTTCAAGAGAGCTTATAAGAAGAATTTCCTAATTTATCACAAAAGAATCCTTCGTTTCACCACGATATGGAGGATTTTTCGTACCTTTGGCGCAAATAATATAAAATCTCATTTACCATCTCAGAGAATATGAGAATAACAACAGTCTTTTGTACAGTATTGATAATGTGTTGCCTTAATGCAGCAGCACAAAAGCGCATTTACATTCCCGAAGACCTGCGAGGCGTGAATCTGGAGAGCGACACCTCGCAGTGGTGCTGGAAACGGTCTGCTGAGACCCGCGACTGCATTTTTATGTGGGAGCGCGGATTTGGCAATGATTTGCAGAACCCACCGCGACTTGAGGGCATGCCCATGGACTTCAACCTTTCTGTGCTCATGGATCGTGTGCAGTCTTTCTATAACTTCTACCGCGATACGCTTCGCTTCACCCAGCCAGGTTCCAAAGCTGACAGCTACAAGATGATGGTCATGGTGAAGTATTCGCTCGACGGCACGGCATACGGCGGCACCTACGACAACTTCATCGGTGCCCTATGGGTGGCTCCCAACCGTATACAGGACAAGACGATGAACTGCATGGCTCACGAGCTGGGCCACTCGTTCCAGACGCAGATAGTGGCCGACTCCATGGGTGAAGCGTGGGGTGGATGCGGTTTCTTCGAGATGACCTCGCAGTGGATGCTCTGGCAGGTGAACCCTTGGTGGCTGCGTGATGAGAACGATCATTTCGAAGCCTTCAAGACGCTGACCCACAAGGCTTATTTGGCTGTGGAGAATATCTACCACTCGCCCTACGTCATCCAGTGGTGGAGCGACCTGCACGGACGGGCTTCGATAGCCGAGCTGTATCGTCAGGGACGCCTTGGTGAAGACCCCGTCATCACCTACAAACGAATGTACGGCCTCTCACAAAGCGACTTCAACGCCGAAATGCTGCGGGGCTACCAGCATCTTATGAACTTCGACTTCACCCACGCCCGACGTGAGACCCGCCCCTACGCCTGCACCTTCACGTGTAAGTTGGACGCTCTCAGCAACGGATGGCTACAGCCAGAAAATATGCCAGAAGAGTATGGCTTCAACGCCATCCCACTGCCTGTAAGCAAGAGGCGTGTACGCATAGAGCTGAAAGGCGACCATGTGCTGTTCGGCTTCGTGGGTGTGACATCGGAAGGCGAATCAATTTATGGTGATGCGGGCAACCCCGTGTTCACCTGTCCGAAAGACAAAGTACTAAAAAATCTCTATCTCGTCGTGATGGGTGCTCCAAGCGAACATGCGCAACTTCAAGCTGGTGATGGCAACGGCACAACTGCCACATTCCCCTATAAGTTCCGGGTAAGATAGAAAGGTACGTACCTTTGCAGTGTTGATTGAGAGACGAAATTTGCGCTCCCACGAAAAAAATTTTACGGGCCCACGAGGGAGCCGAAAAACGCTCGAAATGAGACACGAGACAACTAATGGAAAAGCGATGGCGTGCGTGGTGATATTTCGAACTGATCCAACACGATATGGTCATCCAGCGCATGGATGGTCAGTGTGTGAGTGCCCTTGGATAGTGGCATATTCAATTCACGCACGGTTTGTCCACAGAGCACATTGTTTTTCCAACGTTCGGAGCGGAAAGGTTCTTTCAGACTATAGACAACAGGCTCTGAACCATCAATGCTCACGCTGTAACGCAAGTCACCATGATCATTGGGTTGTGTGGGAATCAATGCAGTACGGATCATGTAGTCGCCCTCATGCTCAATGCTGAATTGATACGTGCAGATCCCATTCTTAGACATTGCCACTGCTTTCATCGAGTGTCCAAGCATCTGGATGAATCTTGTACCCTCGGATGCCTCGGTATAATTGCATGCATGATAGACTGTTGCGGCATTATCAGATTTTCCTGTCAGATGGCCATGAACATCCTCAAAAACAGGTAATTTGCGTGGGGCGGCATCCATCAATCCTTTCCACTTGCCACCACGAAGGTTGTTGTATTGTTGGGTCAGCGACTGAATCTCCTCATAGGCGCGATGACTTTCTGTTGAATCACAGAGGATCTTGCGGTTCATAGCTGCTGCCGCAAAAACTGGATATTCGATGGCGGCAAAGAAGGCATCCTTCAACTCTTGACGAACCCAACCGCGGCTTTCGATGACCATCGTCTTGATACGCTCAAAGTCTGCGACACGTGTGGCAGCCTCTTGAGGTGTCAACGGCACATCCGATATGGGTGAGAGCCCACGATTGTATGTTTTCTTGTCCAATTCGACTTGAGTCCAGCCCATAAACTCAGGGCGACGAATGCCACAGAGCCTGTAAAATTCATGCATGGCAGGGAAGAGCCTCTTGCCTGCTTCTTGACCAAACTGACGGCAGAGCCACGCCTGATAGTGGTCGTTGATGGTTTCACCGCTGACACAGTCGATGTTCCAAGCCATGTCGAGAAAAAGTTCCAGATCATAGCCCGCCACTTTGGGGTCATGCACATTGGCTATCCACAGTTTACGGACATGATGATCATAGGCCTGACGCATCTCGTTGTAGATAAGACCTGGCTGAGTGGTTGTTAGCCAAAGATAGTCGTGCGGACGTCCCCAATAACTCAAATGATAATAAACACCACTGCCGCCTTTTCGCTGTTGTTCTTTGGCATCAGAGAGGCGCGTCATATAGCCATAATTATCATCGCACCACATCAGGGTCACATCATCAGGCACCTGCAATCCCTTCTCGTAGAGTTGCAACACCTCTTTATACGGTACGAATACCTGCATCTGTTTTGATGGATCGCCAACATACTTCCTGAGCAACTCCTGTTGGTCGTTGATCACTTGCTGTAGTCCATCGAATTTCTCTTGCTCAGTCTTGTACCCCTCCATCGAACCGTCATGGATGCCTCGCATGCCGATGGTGAACATATTGTCTTTCGACTTTTTCACCTCTTGCAGACGCTCTATCCAATACTCCTGAACAGCCTTACGGTTGGTACGATAATTGAACTCTCCACGTTCTTTCGAATCCCATTCTCCAACATTGTTCCTCAGCATCGGCTCACAATGTGAAGAGCCAATCACGATGCCGCAACTGTCTGCCATCTCCTTTGCCCCTTCCATCTTGAAGAAGGCGGTGGTTCCCTCATGCATGGCTGGCCAGATGGCATTGGCACGCAGTCGAAGCAAGAGTTGGAAAATCTTTTTGTAAGTTGGTACATCAATAGAACTCCAACGACGTAACGACCAGTCCTCATCATTCAGGAAAACGCCTCGATATGCCACACTTGGCTGCTGTTTAGTTTTGAAATCGGCATCCATCACCAGGCGGTCTTTCTTCTCAGGCACTACATCGCCCCACCATATCCAAGGCGACACACCTGCCAAACGGGACAATTCCAACAGTCCATAGGCCATGCCCCGTCCGTCATTGCCCTCCACGACTATCTGCCCTCCCTTCGTATAGATGCTGAAGCCGTCAGCCACACCTTTGCCTTGCACCACTTTGATGGTTGGTTTACGTGAAGCCACAGGCATCATGCCTGTCACTTGCAGCATATCACTCTTCCACATGTCGAGCGCCACCTTCACCACAGGTTCCACCTCATTCGGAACACTATAGGTAATAGGATTTCTGCCATCGAACCAAATCACATCAGCAGCGTGGAGTGATTGTGATTTTCTTTGCTTCCTTTGGGTACAATCGACGGCTCCAGGACACTCGATGCAGGGTGTTGGCTCCCTCGCCTCGGTTGCTGCTGTGACTGCCATCAGCAACAGGAAAGAAAGGATCATCTGTTTCATCTTTTCAGGAGTTTGTTAGCTTGGCTTGCCTCTTCATACACTCTCATAATCTTGGTGGGACGGCGATCAGACCCGAAGGCGCCGAGGTTGTATCCTCCAGGTTGGGACTCTGGTGCCCAATAGAAAATGCCATGACAATGGCCTAGGGTTTTGTCACGTGTGTCGCGCAGCGCCTTGGAGAACTGACGATAGCTTTCCTCAATGACCTGAGAGTCTGGACTATCCTCATAGCCTGTCTCCACAATCATAGACTCCTTGCCGAAACGCTCATGCACATGCAGGATGTTGCGTACACAATCATCGATGACCCCATCAGCATCGGGGCGACCACCTTCCGTCTTTGCCCAGTAAGGATAGAGTGACATGCCCACCATGTCGTAGTTCACGCCATTACGCTCCAAGATGCCAAGATTCCAATCGTACATGTCGGCATCATAACCATTGTCCAGATGCACGATGGTGATGGCTTCAGGGAACACGCGCTTTGTGGCTTCACATCCAGCCTTGATGAACCCTGCGTACTGATTGGGCTGATAGACACTATGCCCCATCGATTCCGCTACCTTGATATCACCTCCGTCTGTTGTGCCAGGCTCACGCTTGGCAGGATTCCACAAAAGTCCGTTGCGGGTCTCATTGCCCACTTGCACCCATTTGGGACTCACACCATTGTCTTTCAATAGCTGCAACACCTCGGTGGTGTGTGCCGCCACATCCTTCAGCATTTCCTCGTAGCTATGTCCCATCCAAGCTTTAGGGATGGGCTGATGCTTGGGATCTGCCCACGTGTCGCTGTAGTGGAAACAAATCATGATCTCCATCCCCATTTGTTTTGCACGCAGACAATTAGCCAACAGGTCTTCCTTGTCGCACGTACCAGCATGGGGGTCGCCACCTGATGGTTGTCCCCATCCACGTCCAGGGTTTACCCACACCCGATAGCGGACAGCGTCCAGCCCCATGACCTTCATCAGTTCGGTCAGTTCATACTCTTTGTCTCCTTCATAATGGAGCAATGTGGCACCCCGTGCGGCCATTCCGTTAGCTGTGCTGATATCAGCGCCAAGCCAATATCTTCCATCCATCTTGGTCTGCTGCGCTCCCATTGTCAAGCATACAATCAGCGACAGCATCAATAGTGAAACTTTCTTCATAAATATAAATAGGTTATGATATTGTGTATTATCCTCCTTCACATCATCTGCAAAAGCGCCACAAAGATAGAGGATTTCCATGAGACCAATGTTCAAAAAAGCGTTTTTTTTTCGTACCACTCGCAAAAGTGCAACATTTTGTCCGATATATTATACTCTTATATTTGTATGTTCACTCACTTAATCGTATCTTTGCAGCATGAAGAAACTATTAGGGCTGGTGGGATTGCTTTTGTCGCTTCCCACCTATGCGCAACAACGCGACAAATATGAGTTTGAACGGAATCTGCCTGTATATGCAGATTCGCTCATTGCTGATTTGTCATACCCCTTGGCTTGGGAGAACAGCGGTATCAAGAGGTTTGACAAGTGGAAGAAGGTGGCAAGAAGAAAGGTGTTGGAGTGCATGATGACACCTCCACCTGCTCCCAAAGATGGGTATGAGGTGAAAGTCATTGCCGATGAACAACTATCCTTCAAATATGAGCGCACAGAAAACGGAGGCTTTGCGAACTGCATCCCTGCTCTGCGCCGATGGCTCGACTATCCTCACATCGCCAGCCTTGCCTGTCCCAATGCCATGCTCTTTATCAATGGCACACAAGACAAGCTTTTCCCTGTGGCAGGAGTGAAGAAAGCATTCGGCATCATGCACAGCATGTGGCAGCATCAAGGTGTGGACGAGAAACTCGAAACGGAATTATGGGATATGCCCCATAGTTGTCCCCTAAAAGTGCAAGAGAGAACGTTAGAGTTCTTCCAGAAGCATTTGCATTGAGGGGACGATGATGAAACAAAAAGGGAGCCTATTCTCACGAACCAGCTCCCAACCAACCTTATTTCTAATACCTACTTATAACTATTAACTTTTATCTTTTCACTTTCAACATACCCCTTCTGGGTGATTTTCCAGATTTCACAGATTTCTTTCTTTAATCCTCCCAATCTACCGCGAAGCGGTGTAGTTAACTACGCCGATAAATCGGCAGATTATTATGATTTTGAAGATTTTTCTGTTTCATCTGCTTCATCGCTCGCGAAGCGGGCTTGTTTGATTTAATGATTGTTTCAAGCATATTGGGGAAATGCTTTGTAATAGGCTTTCTTCACCGTTTCCAAGTCGGCGTAGGTGATGA
>JAFZVN010000055.1 GCA_017617805.1 Bacteroidaceae bacterium
AGGCGTACGGAACATCGAGGCGCAACATCTACGTACAAAGTGCAACCCTTAACGGAAAACCGCTAGCAACCTTCCATTTCCCCGCATCCGAACTGCTTCGTGGCGGCAAGCTGGAGTTGGAGATGGGGCCCATGCCCAACAGGCAATGGGGCCGCTAGGTGATATTACAGACTTGCCAAGAGAATCTCCTTGATGTCCTGTTTGGACAGGGGCACGTAGGCATTCTCCAGACCTTCGTTGTCAGCGATGTGCTGAGCCATCTCGTCGATGCGGCTGTCGTCGATACCCACCTCGCACAGATGCATGGGGATGCCGATGCTCTCGAAAAACTTGTATGTTGCATCAATGGCCTTCTCAGCAATCTCCTGCTGGGGCAGCGAGGCGTCGATGCCGAAAACGTTGATGCCGTACTTCATGAAGCGGGGCAATGTACGTTCGCCCAAGATGTGGCGCATCCAACGTGGGGTGATGATGGCCAGACCCTCGCCATGAGTGATGTCGTAGTAGGCAGAGAGAGCGTGCTCGATGCCGTGACACGGCCAACCACTGGGACTGTTGCCAAGCGACAAGATACCGTTACATCCATAGGTGCAGCAGAGCATGAATTCGGCACGGGCAGTATAGTCCTCGGAATTGTCCAGACACTTGCGGGCATTCACCATCAGACTCCTCAGCATCGACTCGCAGAAACCGTCGTTCAGCAGCGTGGTGTCAGCTGTAAAATACTGTTCCATTGTGTGATTCATAGCATCTGCACAGCCGGCAGCAGTCTGTTTCTTCGACACACTGAAGGTATAGACGGGGTCTAGAATCGAGGCAACGGGATAGAGCAACGGGTCACCATAGCCAATCTTGTCGTTAGTCTCTGTGCGCGAGATAACGCTGAAGATATCATACTCCGAACCTGTTGCTGCCAGCGTAAGGATATCCACGATGGGCAGAGCCTTCTGTGCCTTCACTTTGTATGAAATCAGATCCCAAGGGTCACCGTCGTAACAAGCACCAGCAGCGATGGCCTTCGAGCAGTCGAGCACGCTGCCGCCACCAACAGCCAGAATGACATCGATGTTGTGCTCCTTGCAGAGACGCACGCCATCAAGCACACTGGGGTCGTACTTGGGATTGGGTTGGATGCCTGAAAGTTCCACAATCTCGTAGCCTTCGAGCAGTTCCTTCACGCGGTCGTAAAGACCTATCTTTTTGATACTTCCGCCACCATAGGTGAGGAGGATTCTTTTCCCAAACTGTGCCATCACGCTGGGCAGCTTCGCAATCGACTCCTTGCCAAAGATAAGGCGAGTCGGGGTCATGTAATCAAAGTTCTGCATAGTTTTGTTGTTTTATCAGGTTTTGTTATTATTTGCGCCAAAGATACAAAAAATCCTATATATCGTGATGATACGGAGGATTCTTTTGTATTAAATTGTGAGATTATTCTGTCACCTCTATCTGAATCCCTTCGGGTCCGAGGATGCAACTCTCATAGTATCCATCGCCAGTGGTGCGTGGCCCACTTAGCACTTGATAGCCATCCTCATTCAGAACCTTTGTAAGACTATCCACTTTCCCTTTTGATCCAACGGAGAAGGAGAGGTGGATGAAGCCCTGGCGATATACATTCTCCTTATCATCCACGACCTCTGGGCGTGTCATCAACTCCAGTCTTGCATCTGAGTCAGGAAAACTCAGAATGTACGTCTTCAATCCTGTCTTGGGATTGTGGTACATATCGTTTGACACGGCACTGAAATAGCGGATGAAGAACTCCTTCATCCCTTCCAAGTCAAGACAATATAATGCTACGTGGTCTATTCTCATACCCTTGTTACATTTTATGGATTAACTTATTCTCTGCTTCATTGCTTTAGTATCCAAAATACTTTTTGCAATATGCGTTCAAGGTATTCTCGTAGCGTTCGCTACAGTCCTTGTCTTGCATCAAGCCATGGTCGGAATTTGGAAAGACAATCAGCTCATAAGACCTGCCGAGGCTGTCATATTTAGCTTGCAGGGCATGGTAATGGTCGGGCTTAACCAGCCAGTCCTTTTCGCCATAAGCGAAGATGGCGGGGAGGGCAGTAGAATCGTTAAGGTAGTTGACTGGCGATGACAGTAACTTGATGCTATCGAGCAGTTCTTTTGAAAAATCTTTAGCTTTCATCCGTTTCCCCGTGCAGTTGAATACAAAGTTTTCCACGTCTTCTGCTTTTGAATTCTCATCGTATGGGAACAGGATGCGGAAATCCGCAGGTCCAACCTTGATGGCTTCGAAACGCAATGGCAACGGATGAGAATGGTGGTAGGCGTACATCATGGCAAGATGTCCGCCCGCCGATGTGCCGGCTATAGCCATCTGACGGATATGAACACCCTTTTCAGAGGCAAAACTGACGATATGGCGGATGCAAGCATCAATCTCGTCATACATGGTAAGCAGCGAAACTCCTTCTTCGACGAGCAGGCTGTAGTTCATGGTTGCAGTAGCATAACCCTTCTGCACCCATGTGTAGCAGTCGCCATGATGTTCCGCTTTGTCACCACCCAGCCAGGAACCGCCGTGAACGTACAGGATGAGAGCCAGGCTATCGTTCTTCTCCGCTTCGTTAGGCAGATAGAGGTCGTAAGTGTTGTGCTGGCGGCTACCATAAGCGATGTCTTGGAACCGCTGGCCGTACTCATCGTGCCACTTGGGTTTGAGCACATACATAACGATGGCTCCAATGATAACTGTCAGCACTATTGCCCCAAACAGGCATCCGCATCCTTTTTTCATATTTTTTTTCATCATTTTTTTGGGGGGGCAGTACATCTATTTCACTTCCTAATATACTTGTTCTCTGTTTCAGGCGTTTCTGCAGCAGTATAACGTTCCACCGTCATGTGGAGGTCGTACTTCTCGCGAAGCTTGGCAATGATGTCCATCATAGGTGTAGCGTGATGCTTGTCAATGGCTTCCTGATTGGCCCAACTGTCTATGAGCAGGATGGTCTCAG
>JAFZVN010000056.1 GCA_017617805.1 Bacteroidaceae bacterium
CGGAAACCGTCGATGCCTTTGCTTGCCCAGAACAGCAGGATGTCGCGCATCTTGAGCCATGTGTTGGGCGTGGAAGGGCAGAAGATGAGCTGGCGAGTACCCTGATAGTCAACGCCGTAGTTGAGCTTGACAGTCTCGTACCAGTCATTCTGGCTTACCCAAGGGGTGAAGCAGTCATTGCCCGTCACCTTGGCAGGCATCTCCACGTAGTCGCCCATCTCGTCATCGTGCAGCGAGAAGTTGGGTGAGAACTGCGTGAAAGGCATGTAGTAGAAGTTGTTGTCAGGATGGAATGCCTCTGTCTTGTCATCATCCTCTCCCAAATCACGTACGCCCTCAGGCTTGGCGTCAGAATGGTACTGACGTGCCACGTGATTGGGCACAAAGTCGATAATCATCTTCAGTTCAGCCTTGTGAGTGCGCATGATGAGGTTTTCAAACTCCTTCATGCGTTCAGGCACCTTCGTGGCAAGGTCGGGGTCGATGTCGTAGTAGTCCTTGATGGCATAAGGACTTCCTGCCATACCTTTCACGACGGCAGGGTGGTCGCGCTCAATGCCATACTGAGAGTAATCACTCTTGGTGGCATGTTCGATGAGACCTGTGTACCAGATGTGTGTGGCACCCAACTTCTTGATTTCAGCCAAAGCTGCACCTGTGAAGTCTGCCATCTTGCCACAGCCATTCTCCTTCTTCGTGCCGTTGCTCACATTCTTGTTGGCATTGGCTCCAAAGAGGCGCGTGAAAACTTGATAGATGATTAGCTTTTCCATATTATTTATGCAATTCCGTGAGCAGTTACGTCGCGGCTGATCTTTGCAATCATGCCTTGCAATGCCTTACCAGGACCACATTCTGTAAAGTCTGTTGCACCAGCTGCAATCATTGCCTGCACCTCGTAAGTCCACTTCACAGGAGCTGTCAACTGAGCGATGAGGTTCTGCTTGATTTCTTCTGGGTTGGTGTGTGCCTGAGCGTCCACGTTCTGATAAACAGGGCACTTAGGTGTAGAGAAGCTCGTAGCCTCGATGGCTGCCTGCAGTTCGTCCTTGGCTGGCTGCATGAGAGGAGAGTGGAACGCACCACCAACTGGGAGTGGGAGAGCGCGCTTTGCACCTGCTGCCTTCAAAGCCTCACAAGCCTCGTTGACAGCTTCCACATTACCAGAGATAACGAGCTGACCAGGGTTGTTATAGTTGGCAGGAACCACGATGTTGCCTGGCTTAGAGATAGAAGCACAAACCTCTTCCACCTTTGCGTCATCCAAACCGATGATGGCTGCCATCGTAGAAGGAGCTGCCTCACAAGCTTTCTGCATAGCCTGAGCACGCTGAGAAACCAGCTTCAGACCGTCCTCGAATGAGAGGGCACCTGCTGCAACAAGGGCAGAGAACTCACCCAGAGAGTGACCACCCACCATATCTGCATCGAATGCGTCTCCCAGACAGATTGCTGAAATCACAGAGTGGAGGAACACAGCTGGCTGTGTCACCTTTGTCTGCTTCAACTCTTCTGCTGTACCTTCAAACATGATCTTGGTGATGTCGAAACCAAGGATTTCGTTAGCCTTGTCAAACAATTCCTTTGCCTTAGGATTGGTGTCGTAGAGGTCTTTGCCCATTCCGGTGAACTGAGCGCCCTGACCAGGGAATACAAATGCTTTCATATCTGTTTAATTTAGAAGTTATCTAAGTTATAGGAGTTATTACTTATTATCAATAAAAGCACCTTCCTACATGAGAAAGATGCTTTATTTTGTCACTAATGTTGATTTACTTTACCTTCTCAACGATAGCCTTGAATGCCTCTGCGTTGTGTACTGCGAGGTAAGCAAGTGTCTTACGGTTGAGGTCGATGCCAGCCTTGTGGAGAGCGCCGATGAACTGAGAGTAAGACATACCCTCTGCACGAGCGGCTGCGTTGATACGCTGAATCCAGAGAGAACGGAACTCGCGCTTCTTGCGACGACGGTCTGCGAATGCGTAGGTGAGGCCTTTCTCATAGGCATTTTTGGCAACGGTCCAAACGTTCTTGCGAGCACCGAACTGACCCTTTACGCGCTTCAAAATCTTCTTGCGGCGAGCGCGTGATGCAACATGATTTACTGATCTTGGCATAATTTTTTTTCTTTTTGAATCTTAGCGACGTCTGTTTACGTTCTTGTTGGGCTAACGATTCGATTAAACTTCTGTTTGTTACTGAAATACTGAAAATGATTAGCGGAGTGAGAGACAGTCGAGCACCTGCTTGCGGTTTGCCTTTACGACAATTGTGCTGTGGTCAAGATTTCTCTTCTGCTTCTTGGTCTTCTTAGTCAAGATGTGACTGTGATAAGCATGCTGACGCTTAATCTTTCCTGTTCCAGTAAGCGTGAAACGCTTCTTTGCAGCGGACTTAGTTTTAACTTTTGGCATTTTTTTGTTTATTTAATTATTAATAATGTGTGGCAACGCATATACCAGGCGTTACGCACTTCTTTTTTTTACCTTAACGATAAGATAACCTCTTAACTCTAAACCCTCAACTCTCTTCCTCATCCTTGGCGGCTAACTTCTCTGCCAATCCTGCGAAGGGACTGTTGGGGTTAGGACCTTCCAACTCTTTTTCAGCCTGACGCTTGGCCTTGGCTTCTGCTTCGGCTGCCTCGTTGTCGCGTCGTTGCTGGCTCTTCTTGGGAGCACCAGCTTTCTTAGGTGCGAGGGTGAGGAACATTTTCTTGCCTTCGAGCGATGGCATGCTCTCCACCTTGGCGAGCTCTTCAAGGTCGTTGGCAAAACGGAGCAGGAGCACTTCGCCTTGTTCCTTGAAGACGATGGAACGTCCTTTGAAGAACACGTAGGCCTTCACCTTGTTACCGTCAGTCAAGAACTCCTGTGCGTGCTTCAGCTTGAAAGCATAGTCAGCTTCGCCTGTTTGAGGTCCGAAACGAATTTCCTTCACTTCAACCTTCACCTGCTTGGCCTTCAGTTCCTTTGCCTTCTTTTTCTGCTGATACAGGAACTTGGAGTAGTCGATGAGACGACATACCGGAGGTTTTGCGTTTGGAGAAATTTCAACCAGATCAACTTCCTTGTCTGTTGCGAGACTGAGAGCATCACGGATTGGCATGACGGTGGACTCGATGTCTTCACCTACAATTCTCACTTCTGGTACACGAATCTGTTCGTTGATTCTGTACTGTTGTTTTTTGTTGTCACCTTTCATTCGGTTGGCTGATTGACCTTCGGTATGTATTTTTTGAGTTATGAAATTATTTTATATCAAAATCGGGTGCAAAGGTAGTGCAAATCAAAGACATGACAAAATTATTTAGAAATTTTCTGTCATTTGACGCACTTCTTCCTGAATTTTCTTCGCGAAATCATCGATTTTCATTGTTTCTTGCTGCTGAGTGCCTTGTTTTCTCACGTTCACAGTGCCATCAGCGGCTTCTTTCTCACCCACAATGAGCAGATAGGGGATATGCTTGAGTTCGTTGTCACGAATCTTACGACCAATCTTCTCGTTGCGGTCATCGATGATGGTGCGCACATCCTGAGCATTCAGGGTAGCAGCTACCTCCTTGGCATAGTCGTTGAACTTCTCTGAGATAGGCAATACCACCACTTGATCTGGAATGAGCCAGAGTGGGAAGTGACCAGCTGTATGCTCAATCAGTACAGCGATGAAACGTTCCATGGAGCCGAATGGGGCACGATGAATCATCACAGGACGATGCTTCTGGTTGTCAGCACCTGTATATTCCAATTGGAAGCGCTCTGGCAGGTTGTAGTCCACCTGAATGGTACCCAACTGCCAACGGCGACCCAGCGCATCCTTGATCATGAAGTCGAGCTTAGGACCGTAGAATGCAGCCTCACCCAATTCTGTGCGAGTGGGCAGACCCTTCTCTGCACAAGCCTCGATGATAGCGTTCTGAGCCTGTTCCCATACCTCGTCTGAACCTATGTATTTTTCCTTATCGTCAGGGTCACGAAGTGAAATCTGTGCTTCGAAGTCCTTAAAGTCAAGTGCCTTGAAAATGATGTTGATGATGTCCATCACACGCAGGAACTCATCCTTCACTTGATCAGGACGGCAGAAGATGTGGGCATCATCCTGCGTGAATGAGCGTACACGAGTCAATCCATGCAACTCGCCAGACTGCTCATAGCGATACACTGTGCCGAACTCTGCACAACGGAAAGGAAGGTCTTTGTAGGAACGTGGCTGCCATGCGAAAATCTCACAGTGGTGAGGGCAGTTCATGGGCTTCAACAGGTATTCTTCACCTTCCTCTGGTGTCTGGATTGGTTGGAACGAATCTTTGCCGTAGTGATCCCAGTGTCCAGATGTTACATAAAGGTTCTTACCTCCGATATGAGGTGTGATAACTTCTTGATAGCCAAAACGCTTCTGAATTTTGCGCAAGAAATCCTGCAAACGGATACGAACAGCAGTTCCCTTGGGCAGCCACATAGGAAGACCCTTACCCACACGGTCGGAGAACATGAACAATTCCATCTCCTTACCAATCTTACGATGGTCTCGCTTCTTGGCTTCCTCAAGTGCCACAAGATACTCATCGAGCATCTTCTTCTTGGGGAACGAAATACCATAGATGCGGGTCATCATAGGACGCTTCTCGTCGCCACGCCAGTATGCAGCAGCCAACGACAGCAGCTTGAATGCCTTGATGGGAGCAGTGGTCATCAAATGAGGACCCTTACAGAGGTCGATATAGTTGCCCTGGGTGTAGGTGGTGATTTTACCATCTTCCAACTCTGCAATCAGTTCATTCTTATACGTCTGTCCCTTCGATGCGAACAATTCCATCACATCTTTCTTGGAAATGTCTTTGCGCACCAATGCCTCTTTCTTCTGCTGCAGCTCTTGCATCTTCTTCTCAATCTTTGGGAAGTCAGCATCGCTCAACTTCACACCCTCTGGTGGCATCACGTCATAGTAGAAGCCATTCTCAATGGCAGGACCAATGCCGAACTGGGTGCCTGGCCAGAGTTCTTCAATCGCCTCAGCCATCAGGTGGGCAGACGTGTGCCAGAAGGCATGCTTACCTTCAGCGTCCTCAAACTTATACAGCGCAATCGTTGCATCCTCCATGATGGGACGATTCAACTCAGTCGTCTCGCCGTTCACACCACACGCAATCACGTCTTGTGCCAAACGCTGGCTGATGCTCTCGGCTATTTCCAAACCAGTTACGCCAGCCTCATACTCGCGCACCGAATTGTCAGGAAAAGTAATTTTAATCATATCTTATAGTTATATTGTTGGATTCCATGCAAAAAACCTTGCAAAGATACCACTTATATTTCACACATCAGCAAATTTCCTCTCAAAAACCGACTTAAAACCCCCATTTTCATTCTGAGTGGTCATTTTTTCAGGGCATCTGCTACGATTTCAGCCATGCGTCGTGCGCCTTGTTCGTTGGGATGGATGCCATCGGATTGTACTTTGTCTGCATCGTTGCTAAAGAGGGTGTGGAGGTCGATGAGTGGTAAACCGTACTGATTTGCAACTTCCTGCAAGAGGGGAATGATTTCGTTCGATATGATCGTTTCGTTGATGTCAAACGATGATTTGAAGGCAGGAATGGGTGTACAGAGATAAATCTGAGGCTTGATGGGCTGTGCCGCCTTCGCTTTCTTACCTTTCTTCGAAGTGTTTTGAGCCAGAGCTGGACAGAGTTTGGTAATCATCTCTTGCAAATCTTGCTTGAACTCTGAAGCGTATTTCCAGTTCTGAGGCTTGGAATCGTTAGTACCCAGTTTGATGATGACAATGTCAGGATTGAAAGCCAACGCATCACGCCATGCGGTCTCCTGCATGTATGGCCTGTCGCCATGATTCAACAAGGTACGACCACTCACACCAAAGTTTTTCACCCAATAGTCCTTGCCAAGCATTTTTTGGAGTAGGGCAGGGTAGCCGTTGACGGGAGCCATCTGAATGCCACTTCCATCAGTGATGCTGTTGCCAATGCATGCCACTCGGATGGCATCTTGCTGTGGAGCAGGGTGTGCATCGAGCCAATTTCCAAATTCTGTGAGCAGTTGGTCATGATATTTGAACCATGGTCCGCATCCCCATCCATGACCACCAGTTGGATAGATGTACATGGCACATTCATTGCCTGCGTTGCGCATGGCTGTATAATATGCCACACCATTGGTCACAGGAGGAACGAGATTGTCGTCGCTCGACATGAAGATGACAGCTGGTGGAGTGAGGTGGCGCTTAACAGCATTCTGGGTGGAGAAATCACGTACCAAGGCTGGATTTTTTTGGTCTTCGCCCATGAAATTGCGGCATGAATACACGTGCGACACACGTTCATCCATTGATATGACAGGATAAAAAAGAACGGTGAAATCGGGACGAACCTCATAGGGTGAATGAGTAGAGATGACAGATGCCAAATGACCACCTGCAGAAAAGCCCATGATGCCGACATCGCGAGGATGAATGCTCCAAACAGCTGCTGAATCACGCACAATACGGAATCCTTTCTCCACGTCACCCATAGGAATGGTTCGGTCACCATTAGGCAAACGATAATTGACCACAAAATAAGCGATGCCTCGCTGATTAAGCCATTCAGCCCATTGCGTGCCCTCATGAGTGTTGGAGAGCACAGAATAGCCGCCACCAGGAATGCCAACAATAGCTCTTCCTGTAGGTTTTTCGGGCAAAAAAACAACCATTTGTGCTTTGCCGTCTTCTGTAAGGTTTAAGGTAAACGTTCTTGCGGTTTGTGCCTGCAATATCATCATGGCTGATGCACACAGCAGAACAGCCACAAAGTTCATGAAAAATCTTTTTGCCATCATTTTGAAATTTCGGATTAGAAATAATTGTTGGCAAAGGTAACAATAAATCCTTGATTCTTCACAGATTTACTCATATATTTTCTCGTATAGGCCATACATCATTCATAAACACGCCTTTAGTAGGTTGTTTTGTCATGTATTGCTTGATAATAATGCCTAAGAAGCGCATTTGATGGCTAGGTTTATTTTCAAGATGTAATCGCGGTTATGTTAAATAGTGATAATGGAATATATACCCTCTCCTTATTTGTTTTGATTAATAACTTGACTATGATACAACCATGATACAATAAGATTTCTTAATCATGATACAATAAGGAAGGACATTCTTTCGTTATTGTTTTCAAATGATACGACACATTATATATAAATATATATGCACAACATTGTTGTTGTGGATATTGGGTGTGACTTTAGGTTATGCCCAGTCTGTTATTATTAAAGGTAAAGTGACGGACGACAAGAAAGCTGCGTTGGAGTTAGCTCAGGTTCGTGTGGAAGGCACTGGATGTGGTGCTGTGTGCAATCTGAAAGGAGAATACAGATTTTCTTGTGAGAGTGCTGATTCCATGGTGGTCATCTTTTCGATGATTGGTTACGAAACGAGAAAACGAGTGCTGGAGAATCCTGTTGATTCCGTTGTGCTGAATGTGATGTTGCCTTCTTTGGGCTATGAGTTAGGTGGCGTGGAAGTGACGGATATCCGCAGGCAGACAAGTACGATGACCGATGTGAACATGAACGACATGAAGCACATGGGAAATGCCAGCGGAGGTGGCGTGGAACGATTGATCACCAGCCAGGCAGGTGTTTCGACCCACAACGAATTGTCTTCTCAATATAATGTTCGAGGCGGTTCTTTTGATGAGAACTCCGTGTATATCAATGGTATAGAGGTTTATCGTCCCCTATTGATTCGTAGTGGTCAGCAGGAGGGCTTGAGCATTATCAATCCTGATATGGTGGAACGGATTGGTTTTTCAGCTGGTGGATTCGAGGCGCGTTATGGTGAGAAGATGTCGAGTGTGTTGGACATCACTTATAAGAAAGTGAAAGGCTTCGAAGGCAGCATCAGCGGCAGTTTGTTGGGTGCAAGCGGTTATGTGGGATTTGGTTCAGACAAGTTCTCTATGACCCATGCCATCCGTTACAAGACGATGAAGAATCTGCTGGGAACGCTGGACACCAAAGGAGAATATGACCCACGGGACTTTGACTATCAGACCTATATGAGTTGGAGCCCCAATCAGCGATGGACATTTGACTTGATGGGTGTCATTTCGACGAATGATTACAAATTCACCCCCAGTGACAGAACCACGAAATTTGGTACTTCAGAGGATGTGAAGGAATTTAAGGTGTATTTTGACGGCAGCGAGCGTGATAAGTTCTACACTTATTTTGGAGCCTTTTCTGCCACGCATAACTTCAACAAACTCAACTCATTGACATTCAACTGGTCTGGTTTCAAGACCCAAGAACGTGAGACCTATGACATCAATGGTGAATACTGGTTGAACAACGATGGCGAAAGTGAAAGCCTTGGTATCGGTACCTATCATGAGCATGCAAGGAATCGTCTGAACGCCAGCATGATCAATGTGGGCATTACAGGCAATCATCGGCTGACCAGCCATCAGATTCGATATGGGTTGCTGATGAAGATGGAAAAAGTGGATGAGACCATGCGTGAATGGGAGATGCGAGACTCAGCAGGTTACTCACTCCCCCACTCTGCTGACCGCTTAGATCTTATCTATAATATGGTTTCTGTAAATAATGAGAAATCAAAACATTACGAATTCTTTTTGCAGGACACCTATCGTAAAGAATTTGAAGAAGGAAGTCTGGTGCTGAACTATGGTGCGCGAGTAACGCATTGGGATTGGAACAAGGAAACGCTTTTCTCTCCTCGTGCCACGATTGCATTCACGCCAGCCAATCACGACAACATCACCTACCGTTTCTCCACTGGTGTTTATTACCAAACGCCATTCTATAAGGAAATGCGTGACACCATGAAGGTAGATGGAAACACAGTGGCGTTCCTGAATAAAGACATCAAGTCCCAGCGAAGCATCCATTTCGTCGCAGGAATGGAGTATAAGTTCAGGGTGGATATGCGTCCTTTCAAGTTCACGGCAGAGGCATACTATAAGGCATTGAGTAATTTGATTCCATACAATGTGGATAATGTCCGAGTCGTCTATTATGGTGGAAACATCTCCAAAGGCTATGCGGCAGGTTTGGACTTAAAGATTTATGGTGAGTTCGTGCCTGGAACGGATTCTTGGCTGAGTGTTGGCATCATGAAGACAGAGGAAAAAATCAACGGCAGCAAATATGTTCCACGTCCTACTGACCAGCGGTTAAATTTGGGTTTGTTCTTCAGCGACTATTTCCCCAACACAGACCGATGGAAGATGACCCTGCAGGGACATTATGCGGGTGGCCTACCTTTTGGTCCTCCACACTCTGGTCGTGAAAAGCAGGTGTTCCGTATGACCAGCTATCGTCGTGTGGATATTGGCATCAGTTATCGTCTGCTCAAGAATGAAGACCGCCACATCAACACAGGATTGGAAGGTGCATTCCGAAATATTTGGCTTGGTGTGGATGCTTTCAATATCCTCGATATCTCTAACGTGAACAGTTATTATTGGGTGACAGACATTACAAATCATCAGTATGCTGTGCCAAATTATCTGACGGGAAGGCAAATAAATGCTCGATTATTGTTTGAGTTTTAAGAATAATGCGTATCTTTGCCGCTTGTTAAGATAAAAATTAATTATCATGGCTGGATATTTAGTAGAAGACCAGAGAAAGGTCACCACTCACAGATTGATTCAAATGAAGTCCGAAGGTAAGAAGATTGCCATGCTGACTTCGTATGATTATACCACAGCTACCATCACCGACAATGCTGGAATCGACATCATCCTCGTGGGTGATTCAGCCAGCAATGTGATGGCTGGTAACTGGACTACCCTACCCATCACGCTCGACCAGATGATTTACCACGCCAAGGCTGTGGTACGTGCTGTAAAGCGTGCTTTGGTCATTTGCGACATGCCTTTTGGCACCTATCAGGTGAATGAGACAGAAGCCGTGAGCAATGCCATCCGCATCATGAAGGAGACCCATTGCGATGCCCTTAAGTTGGAAGGTGGTGTGGAAATTATTCCTGCCGTCAAGAAGATTCTCGATGCAGGTATTCCAATCTGCGGACACCTTGGTTTGACTCCACAATCCATCAACAAGTTCGGCACTTACACCGTTCGTGCCAAGGAAGAGGCAGAGGCTCAGAAACTCATTAGCGACGCACACGCATTGGAAGAGGCAGGATGTTTCGCTGTGGTGTTGGAGAAGATTCCAGCCAAGTTGGCCACACAGGTTGCTCAAGAATTGAGGATTCCTGTGATTGGCATTGGTGCAGGTGGCGGATGTGATGGTCAGGTGCTGGTCATCTCCGACATGCTGGGCATGACCAGAGGTTTCTCTCCCAAGTTCCTGCGTCGTTATGCTGACCTCAATACCATCATGACTGATGCGATCGGACATTATGTGGAAGATGTGAAAGAAGGCAACTTCCCCAACGAGAACGAACAATATTAATTTCTAATTAAAATAAGTATAAACACTTAAAAACATTCAAATTTATGAGTATCAATGAGTACAACTTTGCCGGTAAGAAGGCAATCGTGCGTGTAGATTTTAATGTGCCAATCCAGAATGGCGTTATCACAGACGACACTCGTATTCGTGGTGCAGTTCCTACCCTCAAGCTCATCCTTGAGAAAGGTGGTGCCCTCATCATCATGTCCCACATGGGTAAGCCAAAGGGCAAGGTGAAGCCAGAGCTCTCTCTGAAGCAGATTGTTCCTGCTGTGAGCGAGGCACTTGGTGTTCCAGTACAGTTCGCTGACGACTGTCAGAAGGCTGACGCGCAGGCAGCTGCTCTGAAGCCAGGTGAAGTGCTTCTCCTCGAGAACCTCCGCTACTATCCTGAAGAGGAAGGTAAGCCAGTAGGTGTTGAGAAAGGCACTCCTGAGTATGACGAGGCTAAGAAGGCCATGAAGGCCAGCCAGAAGGAATTCGCCAAGAAGCTCGCTTCTTACGCTGACTGCTGGGTGATGGATGCATTTGGTACAGCACATCGTAAGCACGCTTCTACTGCTGTCATCGCAGACTTCTTCGACAAGAAGGATGTGATGCTCGGCCTCCTCATGGAGAAGGAAGTACAGGCTGTTGACAACGTGCTCAACAACATCAAGCGCCCATTCGTGGCTATTATGGGTGGTTCTAAGGTTTCCACTAAGATTGGTATCATCGAGAACCTCCTCGGCAAGGTGGACAAGCTCATCCTCTGTGGTGGTATGACTTACACCTTCATGAAGGCTCATGGTGGTGAGATTGGTAACTCAATCGTTGAGCTGGATAAGCTCGATGTTGCTCTTGGCGTTGAGGAATTGGCTAAGAAGAACGGCGTTGAACTCGTTCTTGGTGAGGATTCTGTATGCTGCACAGGCTACGACTTCTCTACTTTCTCTGTGAAGCCAGGTGCTCAGATCAAGACATTCCCATCTAACGCTATCGAGGAAGGTTGGGATGGTCTCGACATTGGTCCTATCAGCCGCGAGAAGTTCGCCAAGGCTATCGAAGGTGCTAAGACCATCCTTTGGAATGGTCCTGCAGGCTGCTTCGAATGCGAGGACTTCACAGCTGGTTCTCGTGCCGTAGGTGAGGCAGTTGCCAAGGCTACTGCAGAAGGTGCATTCTCACTCATCGGGGGTGGTGACTCTGTAGCATGTGTGAACAAGTTCGGTCTTGCCGACAAGGTTTCTTACATCTCTACAGGTGGTGGAGCTCTTCTTGAGGCTATCGAGGGTAAAGTTCTTCCTGGCATCGCAGCTGTGAAGGGCGAATAATTCCTGAACCAATCTTTTTGATTATATCTTAGGGAGGCCTATCCTAATGGACGGGCTTCCCTTTTTTGACACCCAATCAACAAATTCCGATGGGGACAGAACTATTAATTATTCTTATTTTTTTTCGTGAATTGGTTAAAAAGTTGTACCTTTGCAAGTTGTATGACAATTGGTGTTCATAACATGAGAAAACTCTTGTATATAATGATGGGGCTGGTGGCAGTAGGACTGTGTGGGTCGTGCAACCAGACGAAAGAAACGAGGAATGACAACGATTCCACGGCATTGAAACTGGGTGTGCTTCCTACGATGGAGTGCCTGCCTTTCTATTATGCCGATTCCATCGGACTTTTTGACTCGTTGGGCGTAGATGTGCAGTTGGTCACTTTCGATGCTGCGATGGATGCTGATACAGCCTTTATGAATGGATGTATCGATGGCATTGTGAGCGACTTGGTGAAAGCATGCATCTGGCAGAGCAATGGAGATACCGCTCAGGTGGCGATGGTGGGCGATGTGCGCCTGTGGCTCATCACAGCTCCCAAAGCTCGATTGCTCAACGTGGAGAGCCTGAAGGAGAGAATCATTGGCATCACCAGGCATTCTTCTGTCGATTACTTTGCGGACAAGATCATGTCTTCAGTAAAACTGCAAAGCATTGACCTTAATAAGCCGCAAATCAACAATATAAAATTGCGTACATTGATGGTTGACCAAGACCAGTATGATGGTGCCATTCTGCCTGAACCGTTCGCCAGCGAGGCTGTGGCACGTGGTGCGAAACGACTGACGGGCACAGAGGATTTGCAGGTACAACGCTTGCTTTGTGTGCTGTTTGGCGATTCCATCAGCAAGGCACGCAAGGAGGAGGTGGAGAAGATTCACAAGGTGTATGATTTGGCAGTAGAGAAGCTCAATGCCGACACGCTATCGAATGTGTTGACGTATCTTCCAGAAGCGCATCGGATGTACCTGCCCGACACGCTCTTTACCCCTACCCCATTTTCGTCCAGTGTTCAGTTTGATGACTCGATGCTGAACGATGTGAGAATCTGGTTGAAGGAGAGGATGGAGAGTTATAAGTTAAAACCGCAAAAGTGAAGAGTGATGGATTACACAGACATACAGAAGAAGTTGAGAGAAGGTAATCTGGCTGAAACTATTCCTTTGCTGCTCAGAAAGACGGTTGATTTAGGTGATTGGGGACTGACGGAGCAGGCAGGAAACTTGTGGATGACCTATCAGCAGATGCTGCGATTCATGTTGCAAGGCATCAACGATACCCAAAGTGAACACATCCGTCAGGACATCTGTCAGCAGTTGGAGTTCATAGCTTGTCGTATGGAACGTTTGGAACGCATCAAGTTACATCCAGAAGAGAAATACGTGAGTATCAGCAAGGAGATGAAGCGCTTGCCTTCGTTCGAAAGCATTGTCACCCATCTCGAATCTTTGTCTGCTGAACTCAACGAGGTGAAGACGGATGAACTACTGCGTGACTCCATTCGTCAGCATCGCATGGATGACCTCATCGAACAAATGGACACGGCTGTGATTCAGCTTTTCAATTGGACTTGGACGGGTGAGGTGTGGCAGCACACGGACATGGAACAAGCCCAGCGAGTGCTCTTCTCTGACACCATTAGTTCTCTCGACAAAACCATCTTCGTGAGTGCAGTCACGCTGTCGCTGTTGGAATTTGCCGACCCAGCCAAACTGCTCTTCCTGCTCGACGGTTACTTGATGGATGATGATCAGGTGTCAGTACGTTCGTTGGTAGGTTTCCTGTTGGCGTTCCATCTGCATTACGACCGTCTATGTGACAACACGGAACTCATCGACCGTCTGAACATCTATCACGACGATGCCGCTTTCTTGCGCGACATCTACGCTGTGATGATGCATTTGCAAATGAGTTGCATCACTGACAACGTCACCTCGAAGATGCGCAATGACATTATGCCAGCCCTCATTCAGGGGATGACAGCCAAGAAGAAAAAGGAAGAGAAGAAGGACATCGATCCCAACGCCTTTGTGGAACATGGTGAGAATCCTGAATGGATGGATGATGAGCACACCTCGAAGAAGATGCAAGAGATGGCAGAGATGCAGATAGAGGGTGCCGACATCTACTATTCCACCTTCGCCATGATGAAGGGGCATGCTTTCTTCAATCAGATGCCTCATTGGTTCTACCCCTTCTCGCTGACGGCCAGCCATGCCCCAGAAATGCGGAGCCTCTCTCATGTTGCAATCAACAAGTTTGTCCGTCTCATTCTGAGTGGTACTCCTTTCTGCAATAGCGACAAATACTCCCTCTGTTTCACGTTCTCCAGTCTTGGCAACATGGCAGAAAGTGCCATCGAGGCGCAAATCAACAGCCAATTGCCCAATGTGAACATTGATGAACTGGCTGAAAGCGAAGAACTTCAGAGCCCCAAAAGAGCTGACCTGATGCGTCACTATGTGTTCGACCTCTATCGGTTCTTCAACAACTACCCTTACAAGTTGCAGTTCACCAATCCGTTCACATTGCTGAAGGAACATCCCATCATGCCGTTCAGTCATCCGCTGTTGCAACAACTGCTGGATGAAACGAACGAAGAACTGGCGCAATATGCCGATTTCTTGATGCGCAAGGAGTTCTATGCTGCTGCGCTCGACATCTTCCAAACTTTGGCGACCAACGAATTTGACCTCTCATTGGCCAGCATCTGGCAAAAGGTTGGCTTCTGTCATCAGAAACTTCACCACACGGATGAGACGCTCCATGCCTATATGGTGGCTAATAGCATCAAGCCCAACTCCAAGTGGACACTCAGCCACCTCGCTTCCCTCTGCGCGACAGCTGGACGGATGGAAGAGGCTGCCCAATACTATCAAGAATTGTTGGAGATTCAACCAGAGAATCAGAAATACCTGATCGGAGCGGCTCAATCGCTCATGCAATGTGATCGTTATAAGGAGGCACTCCCCTGGTTGCACAAGGCTTCTTATCTTGATGAACAGTCAGACACTGCCAAACAACTATTGGCATGGTGTCTCATTGTCTGTGGAAAGAAAGACGAGGCTGCCAACCACATCCTCCAACTCCAAGCTGCCAATGCCACCAATCTGATGGCGCAACAACTGTTGGGCATTGTGATGCTGATGGATGGGAAGATGAAAGACGCGCATCATCTGCTCCGTCCACTTGCCAACGATGAGATGCGTGCGGACTTACATGAGAAACTCAACATTCTTGCTCGTCATCAAGTGCTCAAGCCTGCTAGTGTCACCCTCTTCATGGATGCCCTGTTGCTCAACATTGAATAAACGCCTATGCAGAACAGTACCCTCTATTTGCAACGCCTTCGTCAACTCCTGCAACTGGAATACGACGCCGAGAAGGAAGAGTTCCGTGTGCAGTCAGAGAAGATGGGCATCAAGCGGAAAATCCATCGGGGTATCTGTTGGTATCCTGTCGAAGCAGGTCGCAGTTACTATAACTCGCTGAACCAATTAGTCGTTGAAATCGTCAAAAAAGAGCAAAATGAGACAGACGAGGACATCGAACATCTGTTTGAGTATGGAAAGCCTGTGCAGTTCTTTCAAACCCCCTCTCTCAATGGAGGGGAAAGCCAAAAGACAGAAGGGGTCTCCTATTTTCCGATTTCATCGATGGTTTCCTATGTTGATGGCGACAAAATGGTGGTGACGATTCCATCTTCCCAAGCCCTTATTGACCTTCAGAACGCCACCCATCTGGGCGTGCAGCTCTATTTCGATGAGACCTCCTACAAGACCATGTTTCATGCTCTCGACGATGTCATCAACGCCAAGAACAACCGTCTGGCTGATTTGAAAGACATCTTTGCAGGACAACAGAATCCCCAAAAACTCACCTTCTCCCCTCTTCGTTTCCCTTGGCTCAACAGCACACAGGAACAAGCCGTCAATGAAGTCCTATGGGCTAAAGATGTAGAGGTGGTACATGGTCCCCCTGGAACGGGCAAGACCACAACCCTCGTCGAAGCCATCTACGAGACGCTTCATCGTGAGACGCAAGTGCTGGTGTGCGCCCAAAGCAACATGGCTGTGGACTGGATTAGCGAGAAATTGGTTGATCATGGGGTTCCAGTCCTCCGCATTGGCAATCCATCCCGCGTGAACGACAAGATGCTTTCCTTCACCTACGAACGGAAATTTGAGAGTCATCCCGACTATCCTGAGCTGTGGAGCATCCGCAAAACCATCCGTCAAATCAAGGAAAATCGTAAGCGTGGTGACAATGTGCATCAGAAGATAGCCCGTCTGCGCGACCGTGCCACAGAACTTGAGATGGCCATCAACGCCCAACTCTTCGACGAAGCCCGTGTGGTGGCTTGTACCCTCGTTGGTGCCGCCAACAAATTGCTGGTTCGTCATAAGTTCTCCACCCTGTTCATCGATGAAGCAGCCCAAGCCCTCGAGCCCGCTTGCTGGATTGCCATCCGACGTGCATCAAGGGTCATCTTTGCTGGTGACCATCAGCAACTGCCACCTACCATCAAATGCTATGAAGCCTTGAAACAAGGACTGGGCGTAACGCTGATGGAACGCATCGTGGAGAACCAACCCCAAGCTGTCTCCCTGCTCAAAGTGCAATACCGCATGAACGATGCCATCATGAAGTTCTCCTCCGACTGGTTCTATCATGGCGAGGTGCAATCAGATGAGAGTGTGAAGCATCGTTCTGTGCTTGATTGGGAACATCCCATTCAGTGGATTGATGGCCATGAGATGTTGCAACAGGTGAATGAGGAATTGACGGAGGAAGAAAAGTTGAACATCGATTTCACAGAACAATTTGTAGGTGAAAATCATGGTCGCATCAACAAAGCCGAAGCCGAGCTGGTGCTCACTACCCTACGCAATTATATCGATAAAATCGGTAAAGAACGCTTCTTGGAAGAGCGACTCGATGTGGGCATCATCTCTCCCTATAAGGTGCAAACCCAATATCTGCGTCAGCAAATCCGCAAGCGTGAAGAGTTCAAGCCCTTCCGCCAGGTTATCAGCGTCAACACCGTCGATGGCTTCCAGGGACAGGAACGTGACATCATCCTTATCAGCTTGGTACGAAGCAACGACAATGGACAGATTGGTTTTCTATCCGACCTGCGTCGCATGAACGTGGCAATGACTCGTGCCCGCATGAAGCTCATCATATTTGGCGACAAAGAAACGCTCCAACATCATACTTTCTATCGGAAACTGATTCAGTATGTAGAGGAGGTGGCAGAAGAATAGCGGATGAGTTGAAACAACAAAACGTTATCCGAGAACAATATTCCTCCGTTTCAATTCAGTCAACGTAGCGCTGTCTGCAAAGCTTTGGATGTGGGCTCCATGTGCAATCCGATAGGCCCTATCTGGTGTCGAGCCGCACAAGTCAGCTATTTCCTCATAGACTTGTGCGTGATGCGACTTCCTATAAGGATGGATCATGACATTGATTCTCTTTGTAATCTTAGTTAGCGTGAGTTTCTTCATTTGATGATAGTAAGTCAAGTAGTAAGCGTAATTCATTATTAAATAGATGAGGCAGAGTCTTCGTAAGAACTCTGCCACATTTTTTGGTAGCGCCTACGGGAATCGAACCCGTGTTCCATGCGTGAGAGGCATGTGTCCTAGCCGCTAGACGAAAGCGCCGTTTTTTCATACAAAAGTGAGAGTCAATTGGTAGCGCCTACGAGAATCGAACTCGTGTTCCATGCGTGAGAGGCATGTGTCCTAGCCGCTAGACGAAAGCGCCAATTTTTCATACAAAAGTGAGAGTCAATTGGTAGCGCCTACGAGAATCGAACTCGTGTTCCATGCGTGAGAGGCATGTGTCCTAGCCGCTAGACGAAAGCGCCAATTTTCCTCACTTTTTCTTTTGCGAGTGCAAAGGTACGATGTTTTTGCGAATTACACGCATGACATGACGTTAAAGGATGTTAAAACGGTGAATATATGCTCTCATCCCCTCCAAATGAGCGCCATCGTTCGTTGTTTTTTTAAGTTAATGATGCTGCCTCACCCGCTTCCCGAGGGTCGCAAGCCTACTAGTCCCCCTAAAAAATAACGCCGTTATTGCTTGCCACTAACGCCGTTATCGTGCCTCGCTAACGCCGTTATTTCTAGTCGAGTACGCCAGGCTTCCCAAGTGCGCTATAACTGACGGTGTAACGGCGTAACGCAGTACCATTTAGCAAATTCATTTGGATACAGAATATAGAATACAGTTTTCAGAGCACCCCAAAGTGCGCACAGAGCACAGAGCACAGTTTTATAGGACGTCAAACACCCTTTTTCCTCCATATCTGAATGTTAAATTTAACAATTGTTGTTAAATTAGTTTTACTATATA
>JAFZVN010000006.1 GCA_017617805.1 Bacteroidaceae bacterium
GACAATCATCATCATGTTGAAGAACTCCTGCACGATGGTCTGTGAAATGTCAAGGATGTTGATTTGGTTGTCTGCCAGATAAGTGCAGACCTTGGCGATGATACCCACAGTATCCTTGCCCACTACTGTTATAATTGCTCTTGTCATATTCTATTGATTATTGTGTTAAAATTCCCGTGTATAGTCGCCGTCATACGTGCGAACGGTGAAGGTAAAGTGATCCAGTCCTTCTGGTATCGGCATGGAGAGATAGACGTGCTCTGTGTAAGCAGTGCCATCGTAAGCTGGCCGTAAATGCAGCAGAGAGTAATGTCCTACGCTATCTTCACAAAAAACATACTGATGAACCCCCTGGTCGGTTGTCATCAAGCCCAGATGCAGGTTGAGATAGCCCCCACTCTTCCACATACTGATGACTTTCATCGGTTCACGAGGCAGCAGAGACACATCCTGATAAAGCTTGCCATCGATGGCGACATAAAGGGAAGTGGCTTTACGTGGTTTATTGGAATAAACAGATTGGATGCTGCACAGCTTAAAGTCCTTACCTTTTTCTTGTGTGTAGGTCGCCATGCAACGAAGCAGGGTGTCTTTCCGTTCCAGATCCACCTGTTGCGAAGCGACATTGTAGGTGGTGCCATCATCCAAACGGACACTAACCACCTTTCCGTCAGCATCGGTCGATGCCACCAGAAAGTCGGTGATGTAAGGAGGAATGTATCCCCCTGCATCATCGTCGCCATCGGAACATGCCACCAAGCACACCACGAACGCCACACACAGGATGTCAGTCAACAGCTTTCTCATAATTGCGGAGGGGATTGGCATACATGGCTGTGAGCTTCTCGCGGAGGAAAGGCACATCTGGATTTTCCACATCCACCATCTTGATCCGTTCCTCTATGTAGGCATTCTCCTTACCTGCCAAAGCATCACGATTGATGTCATAGATGCGATAGTTCTTATGTATCTCGTGGTCGATGTGCTCTGCCACCAAACGGAAGATGTCCGTCTTCTCGATGGTCTCTGGGTCGAGGGTATCGAGCCAGTTGTTGATGCAGTCTGCTGCCTGATAGTGCACATGTCCCTTCTTGCCCCAGATGCCCGTCTTCATGTTGTCAAGGTCATCCTGCTTGGCTTTCTTCCAGCCAGGAATGTCACGTTTGCATTGGAACTCCTTAGCCTTCAAGTAATCGCATGGATCATACTCATAAGAGATCGCCAGTGGCACGATGTTCATGTGGCGCAGATTTTCGATGATGTCAGCTGTCGTTCTGCCAGCCGTAGGACCACCCATGTTCAACATCTTGAGCACAGACTCCTGTGTACGGTCATCAGAATCCTTGGCACGTCCCTCACGCTGGGCAATCCAGATGTTCTCGTTCTTCTCGTTGATGGCGAAGTGCATGTACTGGCTCATGTGGATGGACGATTTGAGCATCTCCTTGGGGGTCAAGCCACGATTCACCACAAAGGACTTGTTCATCTTCACCAAGGTCTTGATCCAAGGATAGATGAGCAGGTTGTTGCCAATGGCAATCTCCACTGTCGTGGAAAAGCCGTCTTTCAAGAGGAATGTATCGAGAAAGGCTGAGTCCAGCACAATGTCACGATGGTTGGACATGAAGGTGTAGTTTCCGTTCCTGTCAAGCGACTTGGGGAAGAAGAAGCTATAACCCGTGCTCGCCTTGTGCAGCACATAATACACCAACGGCTTCATGAAACGCTTCTGGAAGTCGAGAGGCGTCTTGATGCCCTTGAACATCATTCTCAGCAATCCGTTCCTCATACCCTTGGGCAGAGGAATCAGACCCTGAAGAATCTTGTCAAATTGGCGATCTGCCAACATGCTCTCGAAAGCGGGTTTCATCTCGCCTTCAGCATACGGACGAATATCATCAAAATCACTTAACTGCATAACTTATCTGCGATTATTGCGTTCAGCATATCCTTCATTTCATTGCCTTCAGCACGTACCTGCTGAGGAATAAAGCTGGTAGGCGTCATACCAGGTGTCGTATTGATTTCCAGCATATTGATGACATCATCTCCTGCTTCGTTCTTGCTGATGATGTAGTCAATGCGGATCAGACCCGATGCACCCAAAATGTCATAAATGGCAGCTGAAAGTGCCTGCACACGCTTGGTCGTGTCGTCAGACAGACGAGCTGGCGTAATCTCCTCAACGAGTCCATTGTACTTGGCATCGTAATCGAAGAAATCCGTCTTGGGCACCACCTCTGTAATGGGCAGCACGTGCATACCTGTTGCCTTTGTCTTATACACGCCATTACTGATTTCCACACCCTTCAACTCACTCTCAATCAACACCTCTGGACTTTCCTCCATCGCCTTCTCAATGGCAGGAATCACGTCCTCCAAAGTCTTGCAGTGGGTCACACCAAAACTGGAACCACCCGCATTGGGCTTGATGAAACAGGGAAGTCCCACCTTGTCCACAATCTGCTGCGCATCCACTTCCTGACCCTGACGCACCAGCACATCCTCTGCCACTTTCACGCCAAAGCCCTTCAAGAACTGGTTCAAGGCAAACTTGTTGAAAGTCATCGACTCAATCAGCACACCACTCGTGGAGTAAGGAATCTGAAGCAGGTCGAAATAACCCTGCAACGTGCCATCCTCCCCAGGCGTGCCATGAATGGTGATATATGCGTAGTCGGGACGGATATCCCTACCCCACTCGTCCTTGAACGAGAAGTTATGACGATACACAGCCGACTTCTTGCCATTAGGAAGATGTGCCTCCCATCCCTGACGGCTCACCTCTACGATGTACACATCATACAAATCCTTGTCAATCCATGAATCAATTCCTGCCGCACTTCTCAGCGACACATCGTGCTCAGAGCTGTCACCCCCAGCCACGATTGCAATTACCTTTTTCATCTTTATATAACTATAACCTTAATAACGTGATAACGTAATATCGTGATAACGCCCCTCTTACTTTTCAATTTTCAATTTTTCTCCATTTCTCCAACAGCGCCGTAATGTCCTCAGGCAGCTCTGAGTCAAACATCATCTCCTTTCCTGTCCTTGGATGCACAAACCCCAAGGTCTTGGCATGCAGCACCTGACGAGGACAGAGTTTGAAGCAGTTGTCGATGAACTGCCTATACTTCGCTGTGTTCGCACCCTTCAGTATCTGGTCACCTCCATAACGCTCATCACAAAACAGCGGATGACCGATGTGCTTCATGTGGGCACGAATCTGATGCGTCCTGCCCGTCTCCAACACACACTTCACCCACGTCGTATAGCCGAAACGCTCCAGCACCTCATAGTGGGTCACTGCACTCTTACCTATCTCTGAATCGGGGGGAAACACAGCCATCCGCATCCTGTCTTTGGGATCACGTCCGATATTTCCCTCGATGCGTCCCTTCTCTTCCGTAAAGTTGCCCCACACCAACGCATTATACTCACGTTTCGTGGTCTTGTTGAAGAACTGCAAACCCAAGCTTGTCTTTGCTGTTGCCGTCTTCGCCACCACCAAGAGTCCGCTTGTATCCTTGTCGATGCGATGCACCAAACCAATATCAGGATCGTTGATGTCATACTGTGGCATATCCTTCAAGTGCCAGGCAATCGCATTCAGCATCGTACCATTCCAGTTGCCGAAGCCTGGATGCACCACCATGCCCGCAGGTTTATTGATGACCATCAAGTCACCATCCTCATACACGATATTCAGCGGAATGTCCTCGGGAGTAATCTTGTTCTCATAGTGCGGACGGTCGAGCATCACCTGAATCACATCCTCAGGCTTCACCTTGTACGAGCGTTTCACAGGCTTTCCATTCGCCATGATGAAACCAGCATCTGCCGCCTTCTGCACACGGTTACGGCTCGTGCCAGACAACTGCGTGAGCAAGAACTTATCGACACGAAGCAGCTTCTGCCCCTTGTCAGCTACAATACGGTGGTGCTCGTACAGTTGCGAGGTCTCGTCATCCTCCAGCTCCTCGTCCTCTACGACAATGTTCAGCGCATCAACATCCATTCCTTACAGCTCAATGTCGAAATCCTCTCCGTCTGCGTCATCCCCATCGATGCCCAGCCCCTCATAATCAAAGTCATCTTCATCCTCATACATCGTCGAATCGATTTCACCACCACCAATCACCAAGGTCAAAGCACGGTCACGAGGAATGGTCTCCCCTGCATGAACATCACGCATACCCTGCTTCACACCAATGACCAAATCCTTAGGTCTGCCCAACACAGGCTTATGAGCTGTCAGTTTGAAGCCCAACGACTGCAACAGCGCCACAGCCTCACGCAACGAACCATGACCCACCACATCAGGCAACTGAGCCATCGGCTCGCCCTTCAAGTTGACCGTCAGATAAATCATGCGGCCGCCCTTCACCTCATAACCAGGCTTTGGCGACTGCTCCAACACAGAACCACGTGGTGCATTCTTGTTATACACCGAGTCAACGACCATCGCAGTCAAACCACGATCCTTCAACATCGACTCAGCATCAAACACCGATTTTCCCACCACATTGGGCACCTCAATCTTCTCACCATGATGCGTAAACGAATCCAGCATATACAATGCCACAATAGGAATCGCCACAATGACGAGCACCATGATGACGATGTTCACCCAAAACTTCACACCAGATTTACCTGTAAAAAAATTCTTCAAAGCCATTTCGCGCGTACAATATTATAATTTGGGGGACAAAGGTACGACAAACTGAGAGAATAACCAAGAAAAACAAAAAAAAAGCAGAAGTTTCCTTCTGCTTTTACTTATTTGCCGTGATGTTCGCTTGATACGGTGAGTGACTTGCGGCCCTTCTTGCGACGAGCGGCAAGAACGCGACGACCATTTGCTGTCTGCATACGCAGGCGGAAGCCGTGCTTGTTAATCCTCTTTCTGTTGTGAGGTTGGAATGTTCTTTTCATTGTCCTATCTTATTTTTTATTGTTAATCCTTCAATTAATTTGACTTCGTCCGAAGTACTTTTTCATTCATTCTTACCGTCCGACGCCGCAACATCTGCGGAAAGCGACTGCAAAATTAGTGAATTTCCAGAAATTGGCAAAAGAAAAAAACAAAAAACACCAA
>JAFZVN010000057.1 GCA_017617805.1 Bacteroidaceae bacterium
CCAACCTTCTGAAATGGTGCCGTCGTTGCCAGCTAAAGCTCCTAAAGCATAGTAAGCAGTGGCGAGTCCACCACCGATGATGAAGACGACTTGCATTACATCAGTCCATGCTACAGAAGTCATACCACCATGAATGGAGTAGAGTCCAGCAATGGCGAATAGGGCAAAAATGACGACTAAGCGTGCTGAGATTGTAAACCCTCCTATGGAGATGGCGAGTCCTTGTAACCCCATGATTTGTTCGATGGCAAGAGCACCGAGCCATGCCACCGAAGTGAGGTTGATGAAGATATAGAGGAAGAGCCACAGGATGGAGAATGTCAGTCCCACGCCGTTGGTATAGCGATTGCGCAGGAATTGGGGCATGGTGAAGAATCTTTGCTCCATCATGATGGGGATTAGGAACTTGCCAATGATGACAAGGGTAACGGCTGCCATGATTTCATAGGCGGCAATTGCGATACCGTCAGCAAACCCCGTACCAGACATACCGATGAACTGTTCTGCAGAGATGTTGGCGGCAATGAGTGATGCGCCTACAGTCCACCATGTCAATGTGTTTCCTGCCAGGAAATAGTCATTGGTGTTCTTGGTTCCTCGGTTGTAGCTGAGAAAGATGCCAAGGCTGACGAGCATGATGAGGTAGGTAAACAATATGACGTAGTCGATGGATTCCAATCCGCTCTGACCCAGCGCCTCGGTGAAACTCATTTGTGTGTTCATAATGATAGATGTATTAGTCTTGATACAAGTATTAAAATGATGATGATTTGCAAAAGTAGTAATAATAGTTCGAAACGAAAAGCTTTTTCATATATTTTTTTCATATAGGATGTAAAAAGAGCATAAAAAAGACTTCTGACGAAACTTTTTTGTTTGTCAGAAGTCCTTTATGGTGGTACCACCAGGATTCGAACCGGGGACACACGGATTTTCAGTCCGATGCTCTACCAACTGAGCTATGGCACCAGCTATTTTTGTTTAGCGAGTGCAAAGGTACGCCTTTTTTTCTTACCCACCAAACTTTTCGGCACTTTTTTCGCACGAGGGGCGAAAAAAGTGCCTTTTTAGATAAGAGCTATAGCTTTTATGGCATCAATGGTGACTCTAGAGCCTACATTAATTGCTCATAAGGGAAGTCCTTTTTCGTGCGATAAGCCAATCCGGTCATCACTGCCAGCAACTCCCCCTGTTGATTCTTCACCTTGATATCGCAATAGGGCAGTTTGTGGTGGTCAAGTGTCTCAGTGCATTCTGCGATGAGGCGATCACCCAGTTGTCCTGATTTCAAGAAGGTAATGCTGTTACTGATGCCCAGTGTGAGGATGCCGCGGCTATTCGCCACCCCAGCAAAGGCGAGGTCACCAAGTGTGTATATCACGCCTCCTTGACACACGCCGGCACCATTCAGGTGCCGTTCCTCCACAATTAGCTCAGCTTTTGCGTAGCCCTTGTGCACCTCTGTCAGTTGTGCTCCGATGTTGTTGGCAAAGCGATCACCTTTGTTGAGTGTTTCGAGCAGAGTCATATTACTTGAAATTCTCCTCCGTCAGGAATGACAGCTTATTCAGCATGATGGTTTCCTTTGCCTTCTCACTTTGGTCAGCACGGAAGACGAGCACGCCCTTGCCCTGCCAAAGGAAAGAATAGAGATAAAGGATGCTGACTCCTGCAGCGGAAATCTCCTTGATGGCTTCAGCAGCACGACCAGGCTGGTCATCAATGCTGAGGGCAAACACATCTGAGAGTTGCACGTTGATGCCTGCCTCTTTCAGAATGAGATATGCCTGTGCAGAATTGTTGGTCAACACACGATAGATGCCGTAGTCCTTCGTGTCGGCAACGGTGGAGGCGATAATCTGTATGCCTGCCTTGCTCAGCAGGTCGAGAACCTTGATAAGCGTGCCTCCCTTGTTCTCGATGAAGATGGATAGTTGCTTGATTGTCATGGTGTGTTCTTTTTATTGATAAACTTTTCTCTTATCTACCACTCTCACAGCCTTTCCTTCGCTGACAGGCAGGCTGCCCTTAGGCACGAGCTTCACATGAGGCGTGAGGAGGATTTCGTCCTTCAAGCGACGCTTGATTTCCTTTTCCAAGGCGAGGAGGCGTGGGAAGTCGTCTGTGAAGAGTTCTTCGAGTTCCACTTCAACAGTCATGTTGTCGTTGTCTTCGTCGGTGGTCAAGGTGATGAGGTAGTTGTTGGCGAGTTCCTTGAACTGCATGAGAATCTTCTCAATCTGGATGGGGAAGATGTTCACGCCACGCAGCACCATCATGTCATCGCTGCGACCACGCATACGATCAAGACGGATGTGGTTACGTCCGCAAGGACAAGTGTGACCCAGCACACGGGTTAAGTCACGTGTACGATAGCGAAGCAATGGCATGGCCTCACGACACAGGGTGGTGAGCACCAGTTCGCCGATTTCACCTTCAGGTACTGGCTCCAAAGTCTCGGGGTCAACAATCTCCACAATATAATAGTCCTCCCAGAAGTGCATACCGTTCTGCTCCTGACACTCGAAGCCGACACCAGGACCGCACATCTCACTCATGCCGAATGAGTTGTATGCTTTCACGCCCATCATGTCCTCGATACGCTTGCGCTGTTCCTCGCTATGAGGCTCAGCACCAATGGCGAGCACCTTCAGTTTTGTGTCCTTGCGTGGGTCAACACCCTCTTGCTGCATCACCTCATAGAGGCGGGTCACATAGCTGGGTACAGCATGGATAGCTGTCGTGCCGAAGTCCTTGATGAACTTGATTTGGCGCAGCGAGTTACCAGCAGCAGCAGGAATGGTCAACATACCCAGCTTCTCAGCACCATACTGGAAACCCAAACCGCCTGTGAACATACCATAACCAGAAGAGTTCTGGAACACGTCATCAGGACGCAGACCGACCATCCAGAGGTTACGAGCCACTTGGTTGGCCCACTCGTCCAGGTCTTTCTTGGTGTGGAGAATGACAGTTGGATTACCTGTCGTTCCTGAAGAAGAGTGCAGACGTACACAATCGCGGAGAGGCGCACTGGCCAAACCGAAAGGATAGGTGTCGCGCAGATCTTGTTTAGTGGTGAATGGAATCTTTCGGATGTCGTCAAGGCTTTTGATGTCTTCTGGCTTCAATCCGATTTCCTCAAAACGCTTTTTGTAGAATGGAGAGTTCATGCAGTGCTTCACCGTTGCCTGCAAACGCTCCAGTTGCAGTTTCTGAATTTCCTCACGGGACATCGTCTCGTATTGAGGATGAAAATAAGGTGATAGATTATCCATGTTATTGATGATTGTTATTGAATGCTTCGATTCTTTCTTTGAACATTGGCTCCTGTTCTTTGCTGAAGAACGAGGTGCAGATGCGCACGCCTTGTTCGTTCGAACCCATTGTGTCGAGTGGGAATACAGCGATGCCGTAATACATGAGTTCACGGGTCAGCTGGAGGTCAGTCATGCCAGGATACTGCACAGTGAAGTAGAAACCGTCTGCCAGTGGGGCGCCAAGGTCGTTGTCATACACGAGGTAGAAGCCGTTTGCCAAGAGCACGTCCTTCATGAACTTAGCTCTTCTTCCGTACTCCCTCACATCGGCAAGGAAGTTGTAACTTCCGTCGCAAGCTGCTTCCATCAGAGCCGCCATCGCGTGTTGCACACTATGAGTCGTACCGCTTGAGAGCGTGTACATCAGTCGGTTACAGAAGAAGTTTCCGAACTCGCCCACACCAAAGTTTTCCTGCAGAGCAGGATAAACTCTGTGGTAGAGTGCGTTGCTGATGCAAGCCACACCGATGCGCTGACCGGCATACGAGAAAGCCTTCGAGCCTGATACTGCCAGGATGTACTTGTCTGTGTATCTTGCCACTGTTGCCTGGAAGGGTGCCTCAAATGGATGACTCAGGTCTCTGCGGAAATCCATAGCGAAGTAGGCAAGGTCTTCCAAAATGATGCAGTCGTGCTTGTCTGCCAGCATGGCGATGCCCTTCAGCTCTTCTTCATTGAAACACACCCATGATGGGTTGTTGGGGTTTGAATAGACAATACCACAGACGTTACCTGCTGACAGTATCTCCTCCAGCTTCTCAATGAGTGCATCACCACGATAGTCGTGGATGTCCAACCCGATGTGCTTCAAACCAATCACGTCACACTGTGTGGTCTGCACAGGGAAACCTGGATGGATGAACAGCACCGTGTCCTTCTCTGGCATAGCGTGATGCCAAGCTGTGAAGGTGGCGAAGGTGCCTTGCATCGAACCCGTGGTGGGAATGCAGCAGAGTGGGTCAATATCCACTCCGATGAATGCCTTCACGAA
>JAFZVN010000058.1 GCA_017617805.1 Bacteroidaceae bacterium
ATTCTTCTCCTGAATGCCAGCATAAATGTCTATATTGTTGAAATCTTTTCTTGCCATAATCAGATACCGAGTTTAGCGTTGTACTCCTTGAGCGTTTCGAGTTGATTAACACGTACATGGATGAAGTTCTCGATGCCAGCGGCCTTCAAATCTTCAGAGCATGCAGGGGCACCAGCCACCACATACATGGCACGACCGTCGAGATACTTAAATGCAGGGATAGCATATTCTGCATACTCATCATCAGAAGAACAGATGACCACGATGTCGGCATTTGCCTTCAGAGCGGCGTCAACACCTTCTTCCACCGTCTTGAAACCGAGGTTGTCGATAACCTTGTAACCTGCTGCGGCGAGGAAGTTGCAAGAGAACTGTGCACGAGCCTGACGCATGGCGAGGTTGCCAATGGTGAGCATGAAGGCGATTGGTTGCTTGGCTGCCTTTTCGGTAGCGAGACGGAGAGTCTCGAACTCAGAAGCCAGGCGGCTCTTGTTGAGGGTTGGAAGTTCGCTCTGCTCCTGACCGCCGCACTTGCAGCAGCACTCCATTGGAGTCTTGCCGTCGGAAGTCTCTGTGAAGTTCGGGAACTGGTTGGTTCCGAGGATGAACTCCTTACGCTTGGCAGCATCAGCATGACGCTTGTCGTTCGATGCGTTCACAGCGTTCTGGATGTTTCCGTTGAGTGTCTCTGCCAAGAAGCCACCTGCGTTCTCCACAGCAAGGAAGAGTTTCCAACCTTCCTTGGCGATGGCATCGGTCAGATGTTCTATTGTGTAAGAACCACCAGCCACATCGACGAGCTTGTCGAAGTGTGCCTCTTCCTTCAACAGCAACTGCTGATTGCGAGCAATACGCTCAGCAAAGTCTGTTGGCGTCTCATAAGGCTTGTCGAATGGTGTCACCACGATGGAATCCACGTTGGCGATAGCTGCTGACATAGCCTCAGTCTGAGAACGGAGCAGATTCACGTAAGAATCAAAGAGAGTCTGATTGTACTCGGAAGTGACGGCACATACGTGCATCTGACAAGCGCAGTCGCACTTAGGTTCGTACTGCTTCACAATTTGTGCCCAAAGCATACGGGCAGCGCGGAACTTGGCAATTTCCATGAAGTAGTTGTCGCTCACGCCCATGTTGAATTTGATACGCTTCGCTGCCTCTGTTGCATCCACACCAGCTTCGGTAAGGATGTTCATATACTCAGCACCCCAAGCCAAAGCATAACCCAATTCCTGATAGATGTAAGCACCTGCATTGTTCAGTGCTACGGAATTGACGTTGATGCACTTATAGCCAGGCAGTTCAGCCAATGCTTCAACCAAAGACTTGGCACTTTCGAGCACGGGAGTGACATCCTTGCCCTTACAGAGAATCTTGCTGATAGGGTCGAAGTTGATGCTTCCCTTCAAGTCAGCGAGTGGGTAGTTCTGAGCCTTGAAGTAATCCACAAGAATCTGAGCCAGTTCCACACAATGACGCTGGCAAGTCTTGAAGTTCAACTCCACATACTGAGGCAAGATGCCGTTAAGCAGGGTTGCGATGAACTCCTTGCTAAGATCCTTGCCTGAAATCTTGAAACCGATGGAGTCAACACCTTTGTTCAAGATGTCGAGCGCCTTCTCGTTGGCAGCCTTTGCATCTGTCACGTCAATGTCCTGACGCACATACCAAAGGTTGTTGTCTTTCTTGTTGCCACGGATGAATGGAAATTCACCGGGCAGGGAATCGACTGCTTTGAGATCCTTTAAGTCCTCGCGGCGATAAAAAGGCTGTACGTTAAAGCCTTCGTTGGTTCTCCAAACCAACTTCTTCTGGAAGTCTGCACCCTTGAGGTCCACCTCAATCTTGTCCAACCACTCCTGTGTGGTGGGCGCTTGGAACTCCGAGAAGAGTTTTTCCTTGTTATTAGCCATAAAATATCAATAAAAAGTGTTGAAAGTGTTTTCACATTACTATATCTCACATGCGCAATGACGAGTATCTAATGCGTGTAAGAATGTACAAAGGTACGCTTTTTTTCTTGTTGCCACAAAAGAAAAGAAAAAAAAATGTAAATTTCTCAGAAAAGTGTGTTGATTTCAAAAAGATGTTGTATCTTTGCAAAAGCAACTAATCAATAACTAAACTAAACACAATTACTAACTATGACAATCAGAAATCTTCTTTTGTCAATGATGACAATGGGTGCCATCAGTGCATGGGCGCAGAAAACACCTGTGTGGTGCGACCCCAATGTGAATGAAATTAACCGTAAGACGGATGTGGCTAACTACTTTGCCTATGAGACGGAGGCGTTGGCACAGCAGCCTCAGACTCCAAAGGCCAATCCTAAAGCCAAGTCGAGCCGCTATCTGAGCATCGAGGGCAAGTGGAAGTTCCACTGGGTGGAGAGCGCCAATGAGCGTCCTGAAGGCTTCTATGCTCTGAACTACGACGACTCCAAGTGGGGATCGATGTCTGTACCAGGCATTTGGGAAATGAATGGCTATGGTGATGCCATCTACGTGAACACGAGTTACGCCTGGCGCAGCGATTGGACAGGCGAGCCTCCAACAGTGCAGGACAAGGGCAATCACGTGGGCTCTTATCGTCGTTCATTCACTATTCCTGCCGACTGGAAGGGAAACAAGGTTTACATGCACATAGGATCTGCCACTTCCAACATTACTGTATATGTAAACGGTAAGTACGTGGGCTATTCAGAGGATTCGAAGGTGGCTTGCGAGTTTGACATCACCAAGTATATCACTCCAGGCAAGGAGAACCTCATCGCTATGCAGGTGATGCGATGGTGCGATGGTTCATGGAACGAAGACCAGGATTTCTGGCGTCTTTGTGGCATCGCTCGTGAGTGCTATCTCTATGCTCGTCCACAGGCTCACATTGAGGATGTGTTCATCACGCCCGATTTGACGAACAACTACACCGATGGCAAGCTGAGCGTGAAGTTGACGGCTCCTGATGCTGCTGGCAAGAAATACAAGGTACAGCTGGTTGATCCTTCGGGCAAGGATGTGACACCAACACAGGTGGGTGCTCTCGAAATCCAAAAAGATGGGGTAGGGACAGCAGAACTTTTGATTCCTAATCCACAGAAGTGGACAGCTGAGACACCTAACCTCTACAACCTCTACATATCCCTCTATGATGGAGACAAACTCTTGGAGTGCATTCCACAGCGTGTGGGTTTCCGCAAGGTGGAAATCAAGAACCAGCAGTTGCTTGTGAATGGTCAGCCCATCCTCATCAAGGGTGTTGACCGTCACGAATTGGATCCTGATGGTGGTTATGTGGTGTCAATTGACCGCATGATTCAGGACATTCAGGTGATGAAGCAATTGAATGTGAATGCCGTGCGTACTTGTCACTATCCAGACGATCCTCGTTGGTACGACCTCTGCGATGAGTACGGCATTTATGTGACAGCTGAGACCAACATTGAGAGTCATGGAATGGGCTACGGAGAGAAATCGCTCTCTAAGGATGCCCGTTTCCACGACATGCACATCGAGCGTCAGCGCCATAATATATATGTATTAAAGAACCACCCCTCCATCATCGTTTGGAGTTTAGGAAACGAGTCGGGCTATGGAAAGAACTTTGAGGATGCCTACGACTTCGTGAAGGCATACGACCCATCTCGTCCCTGCCAATACGAGCAGGCGCACAAGAATGGCAAGTCTGACATCTATTGTCCCATGTATGCAGACTACGGCCATTGCGAAAACTACTGCAAGGAAGGCAATCCTCGTCCACTCATCCAGTGTGAGTATGCTCACACAATGGGTAACTCAGGTGGTGGCTTCAAAGAATATTGGGACATGATTCGCCGTCTTCCTAATTATCAGGGTGGCTATATCTGGGACTTCATCGACCAAGGTCTGCGTGGCAAGAGCAAACTGACAGGAAAGCCCATCTGGACGTATGGTGGCGACTACGGACGTTTCCCTGCATCGGACAACAACTTTAACTGTAACGGCGTCATCAATCCTGATCGTGTACCCAATCCTCATGCGTATGAGATTCAGTATTATTATCAGAATATCTGGGCAACGCTGCTAGATGCGAAGGAGGGTAAGTTCGAATTCTATAACGAAAACTTCTTCCGTCCACTCGACTACGTGCATCTTGCTTATGAGGTTGTGGTAGATGGAAAGTCTGTCCTCCAGTCCGATGACGTGCAGATGTCGTCTGTGACCATCGCTCCACAAGGCAAGAAGGTCTTTGAGATAGTTGGCATTAAAGATGCTTTCAACAACGAAGAGTACAAAGGCAAGGAGATGCTTGTGAACTTCTATTTCAAATTGCAGAAGGATGAACCTCTCCTCAAGAAGGGCACCATCATCGCTCACCAGCAGTTCGAACTCGCTCCTTACACCTTCCCAACCGTGGAAGCTATTACTGCCCAGCCCGCTGCAGACAAGAAAGCCAAGATCGCTCCAGCATCCGTTACACTTGACGACCGTGCCATCTTTGCCGTTCTCTCAGCTAATGGTGTGAAAGTGACCTTTGATAAGCACACTGGTTATGTGGCTTACATTGATGTGGATGGCACACCGATGATGACCGATGATGCACAGCTCACTCCCGACTTCTGGCGTGCTGCTACCGACAACGACTTTGGCGCAGGCATGCAGAATCGTCTTTCTGCATGGCAGCATCCCCGTTTGGAGCGCAAAGCCTTTGACATCAAGCAGGATGGTGTAAACTATGTGGTGACAGCCGAGTACGACATCAAGGCTGTTGAGGCTACCGTAAAACTTACTTACACAATGACACCTGAAGGAAAACTCGTGGTGAAGCAGGATCTGAACGTCAGCGAGGAAGCCAAGAACCGCAAGGATGATCGTGGCCGTCTGACGATGCCACAGCTCCTCCGTTTCGGCATGCAGATGCAGATGCCAAAGGAGTTCTCCCAGATTGAGTACTACGGAAAGGGTCCTCACGAGAACTACATCGACCGTAATAACAGCCAGAACCTTGGCATTTGGAAGCAGACCGTTGCAGAGCAGTTCTGGGGGTATGTCCGTCCACAGGAGAACGGCACAAAGACTTGCGTCCGCTATTGGAACATCACCAACCCTGCTGGCAAGGGACTCCGCTTCGAAGGCATCCAGCCACTGGAGATGCAGGCGCTCAACTACACTGAGGATGACCTTCAGCCATCGCGCAACAAGGCTCAGTGGCACAGCGGCGACCTCATCGAGCGTCCATTCACAGACCTCCACATTGCTGCCCGTTCAATGGGCGTGGGTTGTGTAAACTCATGGGGGGCTTGGCCTCGTCCTGAGTACCAAATGCCATATCAGAACTACACATATACTTATATTATATCGCCTGTTCGATAGAAGTCTATTGCATTGACCCATTTACAGAGAACCCCTCCATCATCGATTGATGACAGAGGGGTTCTTTTAATTGCTGTTGCTTTTATTGGGGAAAGTGAAGTTACTTGATGCCCAACTTCTTGGCGATTGCCTTTGGAAGAGCATCCTTGTGAATGAGGATGTTCATGGTCTTGTAGGCCACGTAAGCTTTGGAAGCGTACCAAACGCCCTTGTACTTGTAGTCGGTGCCCCATGAGTTCTTCACCATGAAGTATTCCTTGCCGTTTTGGTCTTTAGCGATACCGTAGATGAGCATGCCATGGTCATCTGTGGTCTCCCAATTGTCGTATGCCTCTTGGCGCATCTCTTGGGTGATGGTCTTTTCGGGCAATGGACGAGCGGTGTAGGCTGCACGGTTGTTGGCGCCTGCTGGGCCGAACCAGTGCTCATAGTCGCTGCCGCTGGTCTCCTTCACTTTGTCGAGGTCTGGACATACGGCAATGCCTTCACGTGAGAAGCCCATTTCGCTGACGTCAGCACCCCATGCGAAGGTGTAGCCATTCTTCACAGCAGATTCCATGACCTCCATGAACTCGTCGAGAGGCAGGTTGTAGGAGAGTCCCCAACGCCAGTTGTCCTGAATCTCGAGGATGAACTGCTCGTAGAAGGGGTGGTGAGTGTAGGAAGTGAGGCTCACGTAGTCATCCATGTTCAGGCCAGTGGATGCCATGTATGTCTGTGGCGTGTAGGTCTTGCCGTTGTAAGTGAACTCCGTTGGACATTCGCCCAGATAAGCATCGAGTGTGGCATTGATTGGCTTGAACCAGATGGGGGAGAGCTTCTTCTGCTCACCCTTTGCCACAGCCTTCACCATCGGCTCGAGGATGCTGAAGAACTCGCCAAAGTTAGGCAGCGTGTCGCCATAGAGCGTGCCTGGTGCAGGCATCGCTGTTTCTGGAATCATGCCGTAGTGCTTCATGCAATATACGCAATCATAGAACGAACCACCCTGGCTGAAATCCATGTCGCCATGCAGGCGTACCGTAGCCTTGGCACGGTCTTCATAAGTCTTGTGGGCGAGGTACATCTCTGAGAAGTTCCATTCGCCCTTGCCCATACGGAGCAGTTCAGCCTCGAAGAATCCGAGGGATGAATATGCCCAGCATGTTCCAGAACGGTTCTGATTCTTGGTGGATGTGATGGGGAGTTCCTTCACCACGGTGAACTGAAATCCCTCATTCTCTTCCTGTGCGAAGAGAGAAGTGCCGAGCATCATGAGCGCGGCAATCATGAGTGTTTTTTTCATATTTTATCTGTTTATGGATTATTTATTATTGATATATTCTTCCACGTCGTTGATGTGATATGGAATAACCTTGTCGCCGATGATTTGGCAGCCCGTTTCTGTGATGATGATGTCATCCTCCAGGCGAACACCGCCGAAGTTGCGGAACGGTTCAACTGCATCGTAGTTGATGAAGTCTTTGTGCATGCCTTGGCTCTTCCACAGGTCGATGAGATGAGGAATGAAGTAAACGCCAGGCTCGTCGGTCATCACAAAACCAGGTTGCAGACGGCGACCGCATCGCAAGCAGTTCAGGCCAAACTGGGTGGAGGGCTGCACTTCATCGTCAAATCCCACGTGGTTTTGGCCAAGTCCCTCCATATCGTGTACGTCAAGACCCATCATGTGACCCAATCCGTGAGGCATGAACATGGCGTGTGCTCCTGCACGAACAGCCTCGTCGGTGTCGCCTTTCATCAGTCCGATGGCTTTCAGATGTTCGGTGATGATGCGGCAAGCGCCCAGGTGCATGTCGAGCCATTTCACGTCTGGCTTGGCATTGGCGATGACCCAATCGTGAGCAGCCTCCACAGCGCCATAGATGTCACGCTGTTGTTGCGTGAACTTCCCTGAAATCGGTGTCACTCGCGTATTGTCAGAACAGTAGTTCTCCTTGCTCTCGGCACCCGCATCGCAGAGCATCAGTCGGCCTGCCTCCATCGGGTTGTGGCTTGGATAACCATGTTGAATCTCTCCGTGCATGGACAGAATGGACTGGAACGAATAGCGGTCTCCCAAACTCATGGCTATGCCTTCAATCACGCCAGCCACATACTTCTCCGTCACGCCAGGAGCGCAAAGTTTCATCGCAGTGGTATGCATCGTGTAGCCGATATCAGCCGCCTTCTTCAGTTCCTCCACCTCCTCGGGCTTCTTCACGGCACGCATGTCAACGATGGCCTTGATGAGTTTCACCGATGCTTTCTCCTTCGACTGCAAGGGATGAATGTCCACAAGGTCGGCCAACTGAATCATCAGATCGTGACGGCACTGAGGAACGAAATGGATGGTCTGTCCCTTCGCCCTGGCAGCATCAATCAAGGTCTTCAACTGAGCCATTGGAGCAGAATTCTTCACGCCCACCTCGTTGGCAAGATCCGCCACAGAAGGCACATAGCCGAACCAGATGATGTCATCGATGTCGATGTCGTCGCCAAAGATGTACTCCTGGTCGTTGTCGATGTCAATCACGCCAGCCAGACCCTCACGACGTTGGCCAAAATAGTAGAGGAAACAACTGTCCTGACGGAAACGATACGTGTTGGCAGGGTAGTTGTTGGGAGCGTCGTTGTTGCCGAACAGCAGAATCAGTCCCTCGCCAACCCGCTTTTTCAGTTCAGCACGACGCTGCACATAAATTTCTTTCTTAAACATATAGTCAAATGTATTAGTATTAGTGATATGTGGCCACAAAGGTAACACTTTTTCTTCAGTTAAACATCCTCTTTCTCATGTTTTCTCAAAAAACTGTCATTATCCCGCACATTTAATTCCGTCTTAACCTCTGTTTTATAACATAGAGGTAACCTTGAGGTCTTTTTTACTTTCCCACGCAGAATCTACTTTCCGATGCAGAATCTAATATCTGCAAATATAATTCAGTGTTAATCAACGATATAACATTATTTTAGAGGGACAAAAGTTATGTCGAGGGACGTTTGAGGGACAGAAAATTGGCAAGAATCTGCAAATGACGTTGCCGCCAAAAAAAGAAAAAGCAAACATCTGAAAATATGGCGATGCGTTTCTTTGCCAATTCACA
>JAFZVN010000007.1 GCA_017617805.1 Bacteroidaceae bacterium
ATTGCAGCTGCCAAGGGTGGCACCTCGAACGCTGGTACAGGCTCTGAGACTGGCGGCAGCACGAATCAGGGCGGAACAACGAATGAATCGAATGGTGGCGGCTCAGGCACTGGCACCGTCACTCCTGGCGGTAACACCGGAAGTGACAACGGCGGTGATAATGGTGGCGACCCAGACGCTGGCGACTTCGGAGGATAGTCAGGCAGAGCCTGAAGTTAAAAGTGAAAAGTGAAAATCTAAGTAACCCCATCCGGATGGCAGGTAAAATAGATTTTTCACTTTTGACTACGTCGAGCTAAAGGTTCACTTTTAGTTTTTCACTTTTCACTTACTATTCGTCCATCAGCTTGCGGTAGCGGATGCGTTTGGGCTCTTCCAGTCCGAGGCGCATGGCCTTGTTGGCTTCGTAGTCGGTGTAGGAACCCTCGAAGAAGAAGACTTGGCCGTCGCCCATTCCCGACGTTCCATCGCCTACTCGTGGCCTTTCGAAGGCAAGGATGTGGGTGCAGATGCGGTCGAGGAACCAGCGGTCGTGGCTGATGATGACGGCACATCCGGCAAAGGCTTCGAGACCTTCCTCCAGAGCACGGAGCGTGTTGACGTCGATGTCGTTGGTGGGCTCGTCGAGCAGGAGCACATTGCCTTCCTGCTTGAGGGCGAGGGCGAGTTGGAGGCGGTTGCGCTCACCGCCTGAGAGTACGCCACATTTCTTCTCCTGATCGGCTCCGCTGAAGTTGAACTTGCTGAGGTAGGCTCGCACATTGATGTCGCGACCGCCCATGCGGATGGTTTCGTTGCCGCCGCTCACGGTCTGATAGACGGACTTCTCGGGGTCGATGTCTTTGTGCTGCTGATCGACATAGGCGAGCTTGACGGTCTCACCCACTTCGAAGGTGCCGGCATCGGGCTGTTCCAGTCCCATGATGAGTCGGAAGAGGGTGGTCTTGCCCACGCCATTGGGTCCGATGACTCCGACGATGCCGTTGGGGGGCAGGTTGAAGTTGAGGTCGGAGTAGAGCACTTTGTCGCCGAAGGACTTGGCCACGTGCTGTGCCTCGATGACCTTGTTGCCGAGTCGGGGACCATTGGGGATGAAGATTTCGAGCTTCTCCTCTTTCTCCTTTTGCTCTTCGTTGAGCATCTTGTCGTAGGAGTTCAGACGGGCTTTTCCCTTGGCCTGACGTGCCTTGGGCGCCATGCGCACCCATTCGAGCTCGCGTTCCAGGGTCTTACGACGCTTCGAGGCGGTCTTCTCTTCCTGCTCCATGCGCTTGCTCTTCTGTTCGAGCCATGAGGAGTAGTTGCCCTTCCAGGGGATGCCCTCGCCACGGTCGAGTTCGAGAATCCACTCGGAGACATCGTCGAGGAAGTAGCGGTCGTGGGTGACGGCGATGACGGTGCCCTCATACTGCTGCAGGTGCTGCTCGAGCCAGTCGATGGACTCGGCGTCGAGGTGGTTGGTGGGCTCGTCGAGCAGGAGCACGTCGGGCTTCTGGAGGAGGAGGCGGCAGAGGGCGACACGGCGACGCTCACCGCCGGAGAGGTTCTTGACGCTCCAGTCGGCAGGGGGACAGCGGAGGGCATCCATGGCGCGCTCGAGCTTGGAATCCATGTTCCAAGCGTCGGTGGCGTCGATGATGTCTTGAAGTTCGGCTTGACGGGTCATGAGCTGCTCCATCTTGTCGGGGTCTTCGTAGTATTCGGGCAAGCCGAATTTCACGTTGATGTCGTCGTATTCGGCCAGGGCGTCATAGACGTGCTGCACGCCCTCCATCACGTTTTCCTTCACCGTCTTTTCTTCGTTGAGTGGCGGCTCCTGGGGCAGGTAGCCCACGGTGTAGCCGGGGCTCCACACCACCTGCCCTTGGAACTGCTGGTCGATTCCGGCGATGATCTTCATCAGCGTGGATTTACCCGCTCCATTCAGACCGATGATGCCGATCTTGGCGCCATAGAAGAAAGAGAGGTAGATGTTCTTGAGCACTTGTTTCTGATTCTGCTGGATGGTCTTGCTCACTCCGACCATCGAGAATATCACTTTCTTGTCGTCAACTGTAGGCATTGTATAGTTTAGAATTGAGAGTTTAGGGTTTAGAGTTGAGAGTTTAGAGCTTAGAGATTGAACTTGAGACGATAGGGGAGTGCCGTCTGGATGCCGGTCTTCTGATTGACATTCTTCATGTCGGCCCAAATCTGGTAGTAGTCGCCGAGGGCTTCGCGCATCTGCTTGTCGGCATAGCTGGTGCCCTGCATCTCTTTCATCAGCTGGTCGAAGATGGTGGTCTTCTTGGGATAGTTCATGACGGATGCCTCGTCGAGCTTGGCGAGCTGCTTGGCTTTCTCGATGGCCTTGTCCAGTCCGCCGAGTTCATCGACCAGACCAATCTGCTTGGCATGAACACCTGTCCACACACGTCCCTCACCGATCTTCTTGATGTCATCCTGCTTCATCTTGCGACCATCAGCACAACGCTGGGTGAAGAGTTCGTAGCCGTTGTTGATGTAGCGTTGCGCCAGGGCACGCTCCTGCTCGGTGAATGGACGGGAAATGTCGCCAAAGTCGGAGTACTCGTTGGTCTTCACCGTGCTGAAGTGAACGCCCAAAGTGTTGTTGAGCAGGTCGCTGGCATTGGGGAACATGCCGAAGATGCCGATGGAACCCGTGATGGTGGTAGGCTCTGCATAGATGTAGTCGGCAGCGCAACTGATGTAGTAGCCGCCCGATGCAGCCATGTCGCCCATGCTCACTACGATGGGCTTATTGGTCTTGATGTTCATGACCTGATGCCAAATCTGCTCGCTGGCATAAGCGGAACCACCGCCTGAGTTGACACGCAGCACGACTGCCTTCACATCGTCGTCGTTGGCGAGCTTCTCCAAATCCTTGATGACCTTCTTGCCCACAATCTGAGGTTCGGTAGAGAAGCCGGTAGTCGCTTCCTCCACGATGTCGCCCACAGCGTAATAGACTGCCACCACGTCGCCGCTGAGACCCTTAGGCTTGTTGGCGTCGATGCCAGCGAGATCCTTTACCGAAATGGAGTTGTAGTCATCAGAAGAATCCACCTTCATCATGCGGGCAATCATGGGCTTCACCTCGTCGCTGTATGCCAACTTGTCCACGAGCTTCTCCTTCTTGTAGAGTTCGGTCTCCTGGAGAAGCATCATTGAGTCGGCCAGCTCGTTCAGCTTGTCCACGCTGATGCCACGGCTCTTGCTGACGGCCTTGGTCATTTCGCTCCAAATCTCATTGTCGTAAGTCTCGATCTGTTCGCGGTTGGCGTCGCTCATCTCGTTCAGCAGATAAGGCTCCACGGCACTTTTGTAGGTGCCCACCTTCACCACTTGCATGTCAACGCCCACCTTGCCAAGCAGATCCTTGTAGTACATCACCTGACTATTGAGACCGCTCCAGTCAATCAGACCCTTTGGATTCACCACTACAGAATCGGCCACCGAACACAGATAGTAAGCGCCCTGCGTGTACTGGTCGCCGTAAGCCACGATGAACTTGCCGGATTCCTTGAAGTCCACCAATGCCTTGCGGATGGCCTGAAGGGTAGCGGGCATGGCTCCTGCAAATGAACCAGCCTCGATGTAGATGCCCTTCACCTTCTCCTCATCCTTGGCATGAGAGATGGAGGCAAGGATATCGTCCAGACCCTGATCGGTCAGAGTCGGATTGCCGAGAATTTCAGCGAAAGGATTCTCCTCGCTGCGTTCGTTGATGCTGCCTTCCAGCTGGAGAACGAGCACACTATTGTCTTTCACATTGGCAGTCATGCTGCCCATCGATGCCATGCCTGCCAAACTGAGGATGGTCATAATGGAGATGATTACTCCCACGATGATGATGCCCACGATGGTGGCGCACACATACTTAAAGAATTGTTTCATACGGTTTTGATTTTAATGATTATGCTATTACTTGTTCGTTTTGTTCCTGATAGTAGGATGGGGTTTGATGGGTTCTCCAGAATTGGATGAGGAGCGTCATGCCGATGGTGCCAATTGGAATGCCGATATAGCTCCAACTGCCCATCTCTTCAACCAAGCTGAAGTCCTTGGCAGCATCGCCCAGCGAGTACATCTGCCACACTGCCACGCTGTTGTTCAGGATGTGGAGCAGACATGGGATGACGATGTTGCCCGTTTTGTAGTAGATGATGCCAAAGATAATGCCGATGGCTGCAGCGAAAGGAACCTGTGCAGGGTTGATGTGGATGAGGCCGAAGGCCAATGCACTGGCGATGATGGCCACCCATTTGTTCACACCGCTTCGGAGCATGTAACCTAACACACCCTCACGGAAAACGAATTCCTCGATGATGGGGCCTATGATGCCAATGCTGATGGCGCCAATAAATGAGTTCGACATATCGGTGAACTGGTCTTCCAACAGGTTGGGAAGATCGATAATCTCTTCGAGAATGTCGAGCACAAAGATGCATAAGATGGCGCCCAAGATGGCCAACGCACCTGCCTTCCAGTTAATCATCTTGAAGTCGAACACGGTGTTCCAGTCAATCATCTTCAGCAAAGCGATGATGGCTACGGTCGCGATGCCACCGAGGATGACACCCCATGCGAGGGCATTGGATCCCACTGCACTTTCCAACATGCTTTGATCGCCCGTCTGAGCCACTTTCTTCAACAGATCAGGGTCTTTGATTACGGCCACAGCATAGATGGCCACTCCAGCGATGGTTTGCATCAAAGTGAATACAATCAACGCCAAAATCGGATAAAGAATCTTTTTCATTTTCAATTCATTATATTTGTTGTTCTTAACTTTTCACTTTTAGTTTTTCACTTTTAGTTTTTCACTCTTCCCTGTATTCCAGTATATCCCCAGGCTGGCAGTCCAACGCCTTGCAGATTTGTTCCAGCGTCGAGAACCGCACCGCCTTGGCCTTACCAGTTTTCAGCACCGACAGGTTTGCTTGCGTGATGCCGATGCGTTCAGCCAATTCACCTGATGACATCTTCCTGCGTGCCATCATCACGTCTAAGTTCACGATAATCATATTGTCAATTCTTGTTCTTCCCTCATCTGACGACCAATCTTGAAAATCTGTCCCATCAGCAACATACCGAATGCGGAGTAGAGCAGGGCGAAGTTAGGCATCTGTACCAATTCAATATTGTAGGTCTCAAAATCAAATTCGTACACATTCATCACATAATTGTAGAGCGCACCAATCCATTGCAATATATACATGGCCAGCACGGCCCATCCGCCCCAAGCCAATTGCGTTTCCATGCTCTGTTCGAAGATGTGACCTTTGTTCACCGAGAGCACAAGTTTGATGAATGCCACCATGAACACAATGAGGAAAGCGAAGGACACATAGCTGACGGCTTGCATCACGCCCATCCGGTTGCTGCCATTCTCTGGCATCACCAAGCCACCGGTGATCATGATGGGCATCTTTTCACCCGTTTTCAGATTCACAATGCTGTCACCTGTGGAAAAATTCGCATACGTCTCAGCCTTGGGCAGCATCTCCACTGGTGCCATCTTGTACATCATCCTCACGGTCTCCATAGGGTCTTTCCGTTTCCCCATCATTTGTTCTTTTCGAGCTGCCTCCCAGCCAGCCTGTCCACCTTGAACCATGTGGAAGCAAGTCTGAAACATCTCTACGCCGATGCTAAACACGATAGCTGCTATCAGCAGGCCGCAGTACAGATTAAATTTCTTTTTCATTTTGTCAGTTTTTGTTGAATTATTGTTATTCGGTAAAAATTTTCGGTGCAAAGGTAAATAGAATTAAACTAACTACCAAATAAAATAATAAAAAAATATCGAAAAACAATAATTTTTTTTCGTTTCGACAGAAATATGAGGGTTTTTAAGCTGTTTTCCTCTCATTTCCTATATATTTGGATGGATTGTTGGAACAATTCATCAAGAAAATCCTACTTTTGTGGACAAAGGTTTGTATTTTGATGGAGAATGTACAAATTTGCACCAAATCATCTCGTGACTTTCATGAAAAATAGTTACCTTTGCCCCCATGAAACTTTCGAGCATCTTCAATTGTTCCAATGATATGGCACTGGCAGCCAATGTGCGCCAGTATCTGCCTCCTCGACGCATTCAGCAGATGGAGGCTGACTTGGAGAATCTGGCACGTGTGTGGGACGATACTCCTTTCGCTGGTCCATGGGGATGGAGTCTCGCTACCAAACAGCGGTATAAGCAGATGGGTATCCCCATGGAGCAACTACCATCAGATGAATGGCTCGACGAAGTGAGGAGATTGTCAAGCAGGGAATATGCTTGCGGATATATTAGGAATCTGTTGGCAGAAATGAAGGATGAGAGATTGTTGGGAAGAGAAATGAGGTTCATAAAAGCCCCCTCCGACTCCCCCAAGGGGGAGGGACGCCATCCGTCCGGTTTTCCTATTGCGAGCATCCCGCACGGTTCCTCCCCCCTTGGGGGGATAAGAGAGGGGCTTATCTTCAAATCTCCTTGGTCTTCCTCTGGACGAGGAGTGTTTGTTTCCTCTTCTTTTGATGCTCAAACGGAGAAGCGTTTGCAGGGATTCCTTTCGTCGCAGGGCGGATTTGTGGTCGATCGGTTCTATGATGATAAGGTGCTGGACTTTGCCATGGAATTTTTCATCCACCAAGACCATCGTGTCGAGTTCTTGGGCTATTCCGTGTTTCACGCTGCCGAGCATGGGGCATACGGATATAATTATGTGGAGAGCCAACCAGAATTGTTGCAGCGCATTGATATTGACCACACGCTTTTGCAACGGCTCATCGCTTATCATCAGGAGTACTTGTCCCGCATCGCCTACCATGGCCCTGTGGGCATTGATATGCTCAAGACCGCCGATGGACGTATCCATCCCTGTCTCGAAATCAATCTCCGTATGAACATGGGCATCCTTGCTCTGCTTTTATATGAGCGCTACGGCTCCCATGCCTCCGTCGCCCTCACGCCTGGGCGGGATAAGGGTTTTAAGGCGCTGATTGATGATGGTAAACTGTTGATTGACTACATGCCGTCGTAGTGTATCATAACCCTATTTCTTTTTTTTCTTCTTCCCTTTCGACGTTTTGGTGCTACCCTTCAGATCGCGGTTGATGAGTCGGGGCACGTTGATATGCTTGGGAAGCTCGACGGTGGGCTTCTCCTGCTGAAGGGCTGGACTCTCGTTTCCGAAACGGTCTATGGTGGTGACAGCATAGTGACGCAGTTTTTGGGCACGGGCGTTGAGTGTCCAATGGGTGTCGCGAACACGAGCTGCAAGAAGGTTCTCTGCCTTGGTCACATCGACAGGATAGAGATTGGAACCATAGACATTGTATAGAAGCCCTCCTCTTGTGGACTGTGGGGCTTGCCAGTGGAGTGTCCCCTCCTTATATATAATATATGTGGGAGCCTGTGGTGCGATGGTGTCGCCCATCCAGGTCATGCGGGCTGTAAGGGCAGGATAGGGGAAGAACTCGCGGCAGGCGGTGTCGTAGATGCCTTTGCAGTTCTTGGTGAGGAATTCGCCACGGTAAAAAGCGATGCCACCGATGCCAACATTGCGGGCAGAGTGCATCTCGGCACGAACCTCGTTGAGTGTCCAACGTCCTTCACGTGGGTCAAGGAAATAGATGCCGAGACCAGGACAGATGGGATGTCCGTAAGCGTTTTCAGCCCACTGATAAAGGAATGGGTAGTAGTTGTTGCCCGTGAAGTACATCATGGGGAAGAGCATGTCCTGCCAGTTCTCCTTCAGCCAAAGCACGGGGTCTTGCCAAACGGCGTTATAGGCATTCCATCCACCAGCGCTGTAGCGGCTCGTGTCGCGATACTTGCCAATAGGCGAGCTGCTGAGTTTCACCCAGGGTTTGATGGACTTGACCACATCATGCACTCGGCGGACAATACGAGTGATGTTCTCGCGTCGCCAATCCGCCTTGCTAATAGACGATGATCGGGGATAGAGTTCGTCATCTGAATAGGCGAATGTGGATTCTGGATAGCGGATGTAGTCGAGGGAGATGCCATCGACATCGTAGTTCTCAACAATCTCTCGACAGATATTGGCGATGTAGTCAGCGGTCTCGGCCTTGCCAGGAATCATGAACATCTCGCCTCCCTTAGCAGTCTTCACCAGTTCGGGGTGTTTTCTGATGAGCGATTGTGCCCCGTACTTTGTTTGTCGTTCCTTGGTGCCAATGGGGATACACACTACCCATGCGTGCAGTTCCATGCCACGTTTGTGGCACTCCTCGATGCAGAATGCCAAGGGGTCATAACCAGGATTCATGCCCGCTGTGCCTGTCAGGCTCAGTTCCCAAGGTTCAATCTTGGAAGGGTAGAGCAGGGCTGCTCTGACGCGGGTCTGGAAAATGACGGTGTTGATGTTGGCACGTTGGTAGTTGTCAAGAATACGAATGAGTTCCTGCTTCTGGCGTTCACGGCCGGATGCGTCAGTGGCATGGATGCGAGGCCAATCAAGTCCTCCAATGGTGGTGAGCCAAACGGCTCGGGTCTCGCGTAGCGGATGATTGCCCGTCCATTCATTGAGAGAGGACTTGTCGTTTGAATGGGATGTGAAATAAGTGTTGGGTTGTGCCCAAAGTGTTGCCGTCACAAGGCTCAAAAACGCCCATATCAGGCTTGCTTTATATCGATTAGTCATTATTAACATTAATTTTTTTGCAAAGGTAAGGATAATTCCGTACTTTTGCTCTCAATTTGCAAGAATAAAATAGAAAATGATTACTTTTATTGTTTCTTTGCTGCTCCTTGTTTTGGGTTATGTCCTTTACGGAGCATTTGTCAATAAGGTTTTTGAAGCCGACCCTCAGCGCAAGACTCCTTGTTACACTTCTCAGGATGGTGTTGACTACATGCCAATACCAACATGGAAAGTTTTTCTCATTCAGTTCCTGAACATTGCGGGTACAGGCCCCATCTTCGGAGCTATTCAGGGAATTTTGTTTGGTCCAGGTGCTTACCTGTGGATCGTGTTAGGTTGTATCTTTGGTGGGGCTGTACATGATTATATGTCAGGTATGATCAGCATCCGCAAGAATGGTGCCAGCCTTCCAGAATTAGTCGGTGACGAATTGGGGCAAGGGGCTCGAATGGCAATGCGTGTCCTCTCGCTTGTGCTGATGATTCTGGTGGGAGCTGTGTTTGTGACCACTCCTGCAGGTCTGCTTGCCAACATGATTGGTGGAGATAGTTTCTGGGGGCAGAACCTCTTCTGGGTGATTCTGATCTTCATCTATTACCTCCTTGCCACCCTCTTGCCTATCGACAAACTGATTGGACGTGTCTATCCTGTTTTTGGTGTGGCGCTCTTGGTGATGGCTGTGGGTTTGGTCTATGGCATCTTCGCCAACGAAGGTGGAATGCCTGAAATCACGGAGGCATTTAGCAATCATCATCCTACCAGCACAATGCCGATTTTCCCAGGCCTATGTATCACCATTGCTTGTGGTGCGGTGAGCGGTTTCCATGCTACCCAAAGTCCAATGATGGCTCGATGCATCACAAACGAGAAGTATGGTCGCCCCATCTTCTATGGAGCCATGATCACGGAGGGACTTGTGGCGCTCATCTGGGCTGCCGCAGCCATCAAGTTCGCCGATTCGTTTGATGTGACAAAGTATGGAATGACGGGTGATGAGGCTCCCTACGAGAAACTCTGGGCATTGATGACCAATGGTGGAACTACTGGGGCGAATCCAGCCGTTCTGGTCAATGTCCTTTGCTCCACTTGGTTAGGTAAAGTGGGTTCTGTTTTGGCCATCCTTGGTGTGGTGGCTGCGCCCATCACCAGCGGCGACACAGCCTTGCGCAGTGCCCGACTCATCGCTGCTGACTTCATGCACTATAAGCAGAACAGAATCTATAAGCGTCTGCTGCTGTCTGTGCCAATCTTTGTAATCAGCGGTGCGCTCATGTTTGTCGATTTCAGCATTCTGTGGCGCTATTTTGCATGGTTCAATCAGACTCTTGCCGTCATCACACTTTGGGCTATCACTGTATGGTTGACTCGACGCAGTGCCTCGGAAGGAAAGATGAAATATGGTTTTCTCATCTCGTTGGTGCCCGCGCTTTGGATGACTATTGTCTGCTCTACTTATATCTTCATTGCTCCTGAAGGCTTCCAACTTCACCATTTCGTGGCTTATCTGTTGGGCGGTCTCCTCACATTGGGTGCATTGGTATGGTATATCGTGTGGGCAAGGAAAAGTGAAAAATTGAAGGGTTGAAAAGTTGAAGAGTTGAAATTAATTGCAGAGCAGATGAAAAGATACGTTTGGCAACCTCTGGCGTTCTTTGTCGCAGGACTCGGATTCTATATTTACAACGGCATCACGTGGAACACATGGCTCACCTATTTGCCTCATATCCTTGGTTATGCTGCCATCTGTGGTGCGCTGGCTTGGGCACTCTATAGAAAAGAACAATATCAAAATAAGTAATACATTAATTATGAAGAAAATCATTTTTACATTTCTCTTTGCCCTTGTCGGCATGAGTAGTGCGTTCGCACAGTTTGAGAAAGGCAAGTACTATTTGGCGGCTACCACCAATTCGGGTGGATTCTCCTATAGTAAGACTCACAAGGCACGTTTTAACCTTGGTGTGAATGGAGGATACATGTTCGAGGAGGCATGGATGGCGATTGCCGACATGGGTTTCGACTATCACAACAGCGACATGCAGACTTTCTATGTGGGTGGCAAACTTCGTTACCTTATCGAGCAGAATGGAATCTTCCTGCAGGCAGGTGCCAAGTATGTGCATGGTGCTCCCAATTTTAATGATGTGCAGATCACTCCTGAGGTGGGATACTGCTTCTTCCTCAATCGCCATCTCACCCTCGAGCCATCGCTTTACTACGATGTATCTCTTTCTGATTTCTCCGACAAAAGCGAGTTTGGCGTGAAGATTGGACTTGCTTGGTATTTCGATAACGACAAAAAACCATCCGACTATGTTAAGCGTAGAAGAACTAAATGATCGACTCATCGACCTCGCCTTTGCTGAAGACATAGGTGACGGAGATCATACCACGCTCTGTTGCATCCCTGCTGATGCATATGGCGAAAGCAAACTCCTCATCAAGGAGGAAGGCATTTTTGCAGGTGTGGAGATAGCCAAGGAAGTGTTCCACCGATTCGACCCCACGATGGAGGTGGAGGTATATATTCAGGACGGAGCCCATGTGAAGCCTGGCGACATCGTGATGTCAGTGAAAGGTAAGGAGCAAAGCCTTTTGCAGACCGAGCGTCTCATGCTTAATATTCTCCAGCGTATGAGCGGCATCGCCACGATGACCCACAAGTATCAGCAGGCACTCATCGATGCAGGCACCAAGACTCGTGTGCTCGACACCCGCAAGACCACTCCAGGTATGCGTATGCTTGAGAAGGAAGCCGTGAAGATTGGTGGTGGCATGAACCACCGCATCGGTCTCTTTGACATGATTCTTCTCAAGGACAACCATATCGATTTCTGTGGAGGTGTCCACAACGCCATCTCTCGTGCCAAGCAGTATTGCAAGGATCACAACAAAGATTTGAAGATTGAGTGCGAGGTGCGCAACTGGAAGGAACTCGACGAAGCCCTTGCTGAAGGTTGCGACCGCATTATGTTTGACAACTTCACTCCAGAGGATACCGAGAAAGCTGTCAAGCTCGTTGCGGGTCGTGCTGAGACCGAATCCTCTGGTGGCATCACTTTTGACACCATGATTCCATACGCTAAGGCAGGCGTTGATTTTATCTCCTTCGGTGCCTTGACCCATTCCGTCAAGGGGCTAGACATGAGTTTTAAGGCTGCTGGTTCTGACAAACTCATTATCAAGTAAAGCTCCTGCCTTTGCAAAAAGGATATCATTATAGAATAAGAAGAATAGAACTCGTGCAGCGACATGTTGCACGAGTTCTTATGTTATGATCTCATTAGCCTTTATAGCAGAATTTGACATCATAAGAGGCTGTTTTGTGGAAGGATTTGGAAGAAAGAGTGGTTTTTCTGAGATTTTTTCTTAATTATTGAGTCTTCATTTTTAATTCTTGAGAAAAGTTTGTAACTTTGCAAATCTTTCTAATTGATCTTATACTGACTTGGCGAATGGCAAATCATAACGGAAAATCTAAAAACAAGGGTGGCAAGAAATATGCAAAGGCGCAGCAGGAAAAGCTGTCGGCTGGCGACTTTTTGGCAGGCTTCGGCAAAGGGGAAATTTTTTCTTTTTGTGTAGGCTTGCTGTTGATGTTGGTGGCTCTCTTCTCGTTGGCTGCAATGGTATCTTATTTAGTGACGGGTGAATCGGATTTTAGCCTGTTAGAAAGTGGTAGCGACTGGCTTAATGCAAAGGGACAATACAAGAATGTGTGTGGCTCTTGGGGTGCGATGATTGCCTATTGGTTGATGAACGACCTGTTTGGCTTGGCTTCGTTCCTCATCCCTCCTTATATGATTATTGTAGGTTTGCGACTGATGAAGGCGTTCCGTTTCACTTTAATTCGAAAGTTCATCTTGCTGACGCTGTTGATGTTGTGGGCAAGTGTAGCCTTAGGTGCTGTGGGTGAATTGATGCCTTGGACACAGGATTCGTTTATCCGATTGGGTGGTAATCATGGCACATTGGTGGCAAGATGGCTCATGCAGGTGGTAGGTACTCCTGGTTTGATGCTCTTGATGGCTGTCACAGCTGTGCTCTATCTGATTTATCTGAGTGCGAAGACCATCGAAATCATTAGGAATGCGTTTAGGTTCCGCTTCTTGAAAAAGGAACGTCTTGAGCGTTGGAAAGAAATGATGAAGCTGAGAAGAAAGAATGAGGATGATGAAGATGACGATGAGAATGGACAAGAAGATGATGATGAAGAAGAAGATAAACAGAACGGACAAGAGGGGAACGAGAAAGTTGAGGTTGAATTCCCTGTCGATGATATGGGAACCATTGCCGGCACAGACATTGATGATGGGAATAATCAGCCGAAGGTGAACCAGCCTGGAAAGACGGAGCCTAAGCAGACGAAGTTGGATTTTGGCGATGACACCAAAGGCGCAGACGATCCGGGTTTGACGATTGAACAGGGTGAAACGGAGAAAGGTAGTGGTAAGATAGAACGCGGTGACATCAACACACCTTACGACCCTAAACTCGATTTGGAACACTATAAGTATCCGACACTGAACCTGTTGAAGAAAGCTGAAGATCAAGGTCCTCAGATTGATATGATTGAGCAGAACGCCAACAAGAACCGTATCATCGAAGTGTTGAAGCAGTTTGGCGTGGAAATTAAGAGCATTAAGGCAACGATAGGTCCTACGATTACATTGTACGAGATTGTGCCTTCGGAGGGAACGCGTATCAGTAGGATTCGTAACTTGGAAGATGATATTGCACTCTCGTTAGCGGCTGAGGGTATCCGTATCATAGCACCAATTCCAGGTAAGGGCACTATTGGTATTGAGGTGCCCAATAAGAAGAAGTGCATCGTCTCGATGGAGAGTGTTATCAATAGTCGTGTATATCAAGAGAGCAAGATGGAATTGCCTTGTGCCATCGGTAAGACAATCAGCAATGAGGTGTTCATGTTCGACTTGGCAAAGGCTCCTCACTTGTTGGTGGCTGGTGCGACTGGTCAGGGTAAGTCTGTAGGTTTGAATGCTATCGTGACTTCATTGCTCTATAAAAAGCATCCGTCAGAGTTGAAGATTGTGATGGTTGACCCGAAGAAGGTGGAGTTCAGCATCTACAGTCCTATCGAGAATCATTTCTTGGCACGTCTGGAAGAGGAGGAGGAGTGCATCATCACCGATGTACAGAAGGTGGTGAAGACGCTTAATTCCTTGTGTGCGCTAATGGATACACGCTATGACCTCTTGAAGCGTGCGCATGCCAGAACGATAAAGGAGTATAACGAGATGTTCAAAAACCGTCGGCTGAACCCAGAACATGGACATGAGTTCATGCCATATATTGTGGTGATTGTCGATGAGTTTGGTGACCTCATCATGACAGCAGGTAAGGAGGTGGAATTGCCAATTTGCCGCATCGCTCAACTAGCTCGCGCAGTGGGCATCCACATGATTATTGCCACTCAGCGTCCACAGGCCAGCATCATTAGTGGTGCCATCAAGGCAAACTTCCCAACGAGAATAGCTTTCAAGGTGAGTTCGATGATGGACTCTCGTGTGATTCTCGACCGTCCTGGCGCGAACCAGTTGATAGGTAAAGGTGATATGTTGTATTTGGGCAGTGCTGAACCTGTGCGTGTGCAGTGTGCCTTTGTCGATACGCCAGAGGTGAATGATATCTGCCATTACATCTCCATCCAGCAGTCGTTCCTTCATCCGATGTATCTGCCTGAAGTAGCAGACCAAGAAGGAGATGGTGCTGGTAGTGCCGGACCGATGGACAAGAAACAGCTTGACCCGATGTTTGGCGATGTGGCCAAGTTTGTGGTGACCAACCAGAGTGGTTCCACATCGATGATTCAGCGAAACTACTCAATTGGTTACAATCGCGCAGGCAAGATTATGGATCAGTTGGAACGTATGGGTGTGGTGGGTCCACAGGTGGGTGCTAAGCCGCGTGAGGTGCTCATCAAAGATCCCATGACCTTAGAGAGTTTGTTGAATAATTTGTAATCAGAAGAGGACATATGAAGAAGTTTGTATTGATTGGGATGGCTATGCTGCTTGCTCTGATGGTGCAGGCGCAGGATGCCACGAAGATTCTTGACAAGTCAGCAGCCACATTAAAGTCAGCTGGTAACGTGAAGATAGGCTTCACTATTGAGGTGGAAGGTGGGTCTTCCAATGGTTATATCAAGTTGCAAGGACAAAAGTTTGTCATCAACATGGGTAGTACTATCTCATGGTTTGATGGCAAGACGATGTGGACATATGTGAAGGCCAATGACGAGGTGAACGTGACAGAACCTACTGCCAATGAAGTGGCGAAGATGAACCCATATTCGTTCCTGTCCTTCTATAAAAATGGCTACACAGCCAAGATGGGCACGGGTACAGCCAAGGCGTATGAAGTGGTGTTGACAAGTGAGGAGGGAAATTCTTTTCAAAAGGTTGTGATTCGTGTGAACAAATCCACTTATTATCCTACCAGCGTGAGGATGATCTCAGCGAAAGGTGCCGAGACATATATAAGATGTAATTCTCTGCTGAAGAATCAGAGATATAAAGCATCTACATTCCAATTCAAAGAAAAGGACTATCCTGGCGTGGATGTCATAGATTTGCGCTGATTCCCAACTCTAAACTCTCAACTATAATGACCCTGTCCCAAATTTGGCTCTTATATCGTTCTATCTCTCAGAATCAGCGGCTACATGCACGACGCCATCCGATGTTTGAGAAGAACCTTGTGATGAAGATATTAAGTTACATCTTCATCGCATTTTGGGCAGTGTATTTGATCGCCATCGGAGTGTCGCTCTATCAGGCGTTTGAGGGTACTGCTTTGGAGGCTTTCGATTGGGTAGATGGTGGCATGGTATGGTTTCTCATCATCGACTTTCTCACTCGTTTCGCTATGCAAGAAACGCCAGCCCAGAACATCAAGCAATACAAGTTACTGAACATCCCTACAGGTTTCCTGCTCCATACCTTCCTGTTGCGCATGGGCTTGCAACCTTACAACCTCTTTTGGACATTCTTTTTTATTCCCTTCGGTCTGTTGGCTGTGCCCCAATTCTATGGCATCACAGGCTTTGTGGGATTCATCATTGGATGGTGGCTCATGTTTGTGTTGAATAGTTACTGGTATCTTTTCTGGCGCACCCTCATCAACCGTCAATTCTTTATTTTCCTTATACCTTTAGCACTCTATGCAATCGTGGCATATTGGGGCATTTTTTATGACGAGGCCAATCCTTGGCTTTTCAATGGTACAGCCTTGCTTATGCGTGGGTTCTGCCAATGGAACCCTATCAGTTGGCTCATTGTGGCTGTGCTCATTGTGCCCCTTTATATGGTTAACCACCGTTTGCAAAAGACCGCCATTTATGTGGAAATCGCTAAGACGGAGGTTGTGCGCCAGGTGAAGACACGCAACATGACATTTCTCGACCGCTTCGGTGTGATTGGTGAATATCTCAAACTCGAAATCAAATCCACGATGCGTAATCTTGTGGTCAGAAAGCAATTTCTGACGGGTACGCTCTGCATGCTGATGCTTTGTGGACTCTTTTCTTTCACTGATGTGTATGATGGCATGCCTTTCATGCGTATCTTTATCTGTGTTTATTGTTTCACCTGCTTAGGTGTGATGACTCTCACCACTATTCTTTGTGCAGAAGGCAACTATATCGATGGACTCATGGTGCGCAAGGAAACGGTGCTTGCTTTGCTTAAAGCTAAATATTATTTCCAGTGTTTGATGCTTTTGGTGCCACTTGGCTTCTCATTGATGCCCATCATTGAAGAGAAAATCACATGGATGACAGCTCTTGGATGCCTCCTCTTTGCTTCTGGCGCCGTCTTTCCCTTCCTCTTTCAGTTGGCGGTCTATAACGATTCCACCATCCATTTGAATGAGAAACTCACTAAGGCTGGGCGTGACACAAAGGTGCAGATGATGATGTCGGCAGCAGCCCTTTTCCTGCCTATGTTTGTTATGTATGCCCTTGTGGAGTGCTTTAACGACCAAGTGGCTGCCATTTCGATGATAACGATAGGATTGATAGGGACGGTGCTGCATCCGTTGTGGCTCCGCAACATATATAAACGATTTATGAAACGTCGATACCAAAATATGGACGGATTCAGGAACTCAAGATAGACTTGGGGCAACGTTCCCAGGAACTATAAATAAATTGCGCAAGATGAATTTAACAATCGAGAAACTAACCAAATCATTTGGCGAGAAAATAGCACTCGACATTGATCACTACGCCATCCATACGGGCGAGCTAATAGGTCTTGTAGGTAATAATGGAGCAGGAAAGACCACCCTGTTCCGTATCATCCTTGACCTTCTTCATGCCGATTCAGGTTGTGTGACCATCGACGGCATGGTGGATGGACAACCCGTTTCGTGCGATACATCTAAAAGCGAATCGTGGAAAGCTTATACAGGTGCCTTTGTTGATGCAGGTTTTCTTATTGATTATCTCACCCCAGAGGAATACTTCCGTTTTCTCGCTAAGATATCAGGCATCAGCGACTCTGTTCTTCATCATCGTCTTCTTCAATTCGACGGATTCATGAATGGCGAGGTGTTGGGTCAGAAAACGCTTATCCGTAACCTCTCGATGGGAAATAAGCAGAAGGTGGGTATTATTGGTGCCATGCTCCATTATCCTCAACTTCTTCTGCTCGACGAACCCTTTAACTTCCTTGATCCCACGTCCCAGCTCGCCATGAAGTATTTGCTGGAAACTTACAGCAAAGAACAGCGTGCCACCATCATTGTATCTTCTCATAACTTAACCCATACCCTCGACATCTGTTCACGCATCACCTTGCTTGAACATGGTCAAATCATTAAGGACTATGACAAAGATTACGCCCTCCTCACTTCTGAAATCGAAGCCTATTTTAAGGGCGTCACACTTGAAAACAACAAGGATGTATAGAACTGATGCCTAAGGATAGCGGTTAGTTTTTTATTGTTTCGGATGAGTTTCCAACTTTCATGAGCAAGAGGCCGATGGCTGTCCAGAAGAGTTCACGTACTCGACAGATGATGCTGACGAACATGCCGATATCGGCGGTCATTCCCATCTGAGCCACAGACATGGCAAAGCCTCCTTCGCGTCCTCCTAATTGAAGGGGCAAGAAGAAGAGAAGGTTGGCGAAGAGGCTCGTGAAGGAAAGTATCAGAAATGCATACACGAACGTGAGTCCGCCACCAGTGCCTGCATCGAAGAGCAAGAGCATGAAATAGATTTCGAGGCTTTGGAGAACTCGCCCCACATATTCAAGAGCGAAGCTGGCGTAGAAACTGCGTTGGTTCTGCGACTGGAGTTCTGAAATCTGCCGGTCAATCTTCTGGAGGTCTTCACGATGATTTTCCTCAAAAGCGCGTCCCCATTGTTTTAGTCCTGGAATGTGGCTGATGAATCGGATGAGCTTCACCACCATACCATTGTGATAGCCTCGAATGAAGAGATAGATGCCGCCTCCACAGAAGCAGAGCATGAAGAGGAGTACCAGCACCATACCAACATTCATGGGAAGAAGCCCGTAAAGGGCGAGCGCCCCATACACCACAATGCTGCTAACCCAAAACCAGAAGTGGGCGAAAATGTGCATCATGGCGAAGAGCAGCACACTGGATGTGGCTCGTTGAGTACCGATGTAAGGTTTCAACTCCATGATTTTGTAAGGTTCACCACCCATCAGTCCTGCAGGTGTTGCATAGTTGAGTGCAAAACCTGTAATCGTCAGTTTGAGGATTTTCCAGAAAGGAATGGGACAATCTCCTGAGCCTTGAATGATGATACGCCAAGTCCAGGCGTTCATCACGTACAGTACAATCCATAGGCCGAGGATAGCCCATAGCCAATAGCCTGCATGACAGATGTCTGCCCATAATTGGGCAAACGACACCTTGAAGGTGAACAGCATCACGATGACGGCGATGAGTCCGAAGGCGAAAAAGATGTTACGAGTCTTGTTTTTCACTCCTCCTCTGTCACTTGGTCAAGTTTCAACTTGTCCGAGTCGTCACGTTTTTCGAAATATTGTTTCTTGAGAGGATTTGTGCGTTCGTGGTCGAAACGGAAGCGGTTGCGAACCGCATCAATGGCCGCATAGATGGCTTGACGGAAAGCCTGCTCATCAGTGATGTCCTTGCCAGCCTGTTCATAATTGACACCAACAGCAGGGGCTGTGCGTAAGAAAGGAAGTCCTGCCGTATAATTCACGCCTTCGTTGAGTGCCAAGGCTTTGAATGCAGATACGCCCTGATCGTAATACATGGCGAGGACAGCATCAAAGTAGGTGTGGCTACTTGCTCCGAAGAAAGCCTCAGCTGCATAGGGACCCACACAACGGACACCACGCTTGAACAGTTCGTCGATGACTGGTATGATGGTCTCTGTCTCTTCCTTGCCGTCGGCATGAGGATTGAGCGATAGAACAGCGATACGGGGATTGTCGATGAAGAAGTCTCGCTTCAGCGTGTTATGGAGCACAACAAGACGTTCTGCAAGGGTTTCGCGATTGATGTGGGCTGGAATCTCTGAAACAGGAATGTTGTCGCTGACCAAGGCTATGCGTAAGTTGCCGCAAATGAACATCTTGAGCGCTCTCTTTCCTTCGCCTACCTTACGCTCGATATAGTTGGTTTGTCCCACGAAGGGTTCACCGTTTGAGAGTTTGATGGTGTTGTTGTTGAGTGGGGCAGTGACCACAGCGTGAATCTTGCCTGCTTTCAGATCCTCGAGTGCACAGTCGAGGGAGACGAGTGCAGCCGCTCCTGCATCTTCGGTAGGCTGTCCAATCTCAATCTTTAATTCATCCTCGTCAAAACAGTTAATCATATTGAGCATCCCCTCCTTGGCGGCTTCGGAAGTATTGATGACTTGAAAATTTGTCTGATAACCTAAGGACTTGCGATGGTAGGTTGCCGCTTTAGGTGAGCCGTAGATGATGGGTGTACAAAGCGATGCCAACTCCTCTGATTCAAAACTATTGAGTATCATCTCATAGCCGACACCATTGATGTCCCCCTGAGTAATACCTATTCTTATTTTTTCCATATTATGCTATTGATTGATATTTCTTATAACTGATATTTTTCACTCTTTACCTTTCCCCTGTTCAGGTGTCTCTAAGGTGTAAAGAGCTGCTTCCAAACGTCGAATTAAGGTTCGTTTCATCTTGTCAGGAGCATAAACAAAGCCCTCCACCACAATAACGCGTCCGTTCTTCTCGTCAATGCGCGAATGGCTGACAAATGGGCCTCCCATAGGGGCGTTGCGCATCTCCCACAGACCTCTTGCTTCCATTGCAAACTGTCCTTGTACACTAATGTTCTTCGTCCACACAAATTCCGGATTAGTCTGCATCCATTGATTGGGCTTGTCTCCAGGGATGTTGCGTTTCATCATTGTGTCGCGCAGGGCGATGTAGGGTTTCTTAGTGAACATTTTCTCGCTTACGTAGGGCATGGAGTAGATACAAATGTTCTGAATGGTTGAAGCTTTGTCATCGCTTGCCCAGATGAAGTCCTCGCCAATCTTCATTTTCTTGATATCGACAGGAATATAGAATTCGCAGTCAAACATCTCCTTCACAGCCTTGGCAAATTTAATGTTGTGCTCGAAATAAAGGTCATTAGCCAGACGATTGATTTCCTCACTGGTGATGATGCCTTCGATTTCTTTCGTGTGCTCAGAAATGTACATTGATGCCTCTACCTGATTGGGGGCATGGAGTGTAATGATAATCTGAGGAGTGGAAAACACATCCTTCTCCACAACCATCTTCGCATGGGTATATTGATTGCCCAATTCGATGCGGAATATATTACGGAAGATATGGGTGATGTTGTCATAGTGCTTCTCCTCTACGTGGCTTTTGTGGAACTGAGGCTCATCCTGTGGCAGACCTCTCAAAGGTTTGTCGAGGATGGTTTGGATGGCACGTCCCGCATAGCCTGTCCAAATGCTGTCATCTGCCACCACCATCACTTCATAGGGATTTCCTGATGAGGCGGGTGTGAGCAAACTGGCAGTTCTTCTGCGACGTCCTTTGCTGTCGGCAGTATTATCGCAGGCTGAGAAGACCAACACTGCTAATAAAAGTGTTGCTATAAGTTTAAGCTTCATACTGATTGGTTTTCAAGTTGTTTCTTCGTTGTGAGCAGTCCACATGCAGCCCAAATGTCTTGTCCTCTGGATGCTCGTATAGTGGCCGTGATACCATGATTGTTCAAGTAGTCTCGGAAGTGTTCCATGGTTGCCATATCTACCTCTTTCAAGGGCACGTCTGGCACATGATGCCAACGGATGAGATTGACACGGCAAGGGAGGTCTCTCAGTAGTTTGGTCAGTTCCTTGGCATGCAACGTAGAATCGTTCGTGCCGCCAAACATGGTGTATTCAAACGTGATGCGACGTTGATGGCTCCAGTCGTATTCTTTTAGCAGCTCCACAATGTCGGCAATGGGAAATTGCTTCTCGGCTGGCATCAGTTGTTGACGTTGCTCATGGATAGGCGAGTGGAGCGATACGGCAATGTGACATTCACTCTCGTCAAGGAGTCTGCGCATGGTGTTTCTCAATCCCACAGTCGAGATGGTGATGCGTCTTGGACTCCAAGCCCAACCATAATCCGCAGTCAGAATCTGGGTGGATTTCAGCACATTGTCCAGATTGTCGAGAGGTTCTCCTTGTCCCATAAAGACGATATTGCTCAAGGGAGTCATTCCCTCTTCAGCGATGAGTTGGTCAATGGTATAGATTTGATTGAGGATGTCCCTCACCGTCAGGTTTCCCTGCCATCCTTGTTTGCCGGTCTGACAAAAGAGACAGTTCATTTTGCAGCCTACTTGACAACTCACGCAAAGCGTGGCGCGGTCTCCTTCTGGAATATAGACGGACTCCACAAACTTTCCGTTCTCAGTCGGAAAGAGGAACTTCATTGTTCCATCTTTGCTTCGGCAAGTTTCGATGGGAGCAATGCCTCCTATACAATACAACGAATCCAACTTCTCGCGGTTCGTTTTTGAGAGGTTGGTCATTTCGTCGATGGTATGCACATGTTTGCCATAAATCCACTGCGCCATCTGCTTGGCCGTGAATTTAGGCATGGAGAGTTGCAGGCACACGTCCTGCAACTCTTCCAATGTCATACCTATGAGGGGGCTGTTTACCATGCAAAAAGAGGGTAGTTCTTCATGGTCTCATTCACCTCGCCACGTACCTTGGCGATGACGTTCTCGTTTTCTGGGTCGTTGAGCACTTCCTCAATCCAAGCTGCAATCTTAATCATGAGGTCTTCCTTTGCACCACGGGTGGTGATGGCAGGAGTGCCAAGACGGAAACCAGATGTCTGGAAAGCCGAACGAGTGTCGAATGGTACCATGTTCTTGTTGATGGTGATGTCAGCAGCTACAAGAGCGTTCTCAGCCACCTTACCAGTCAGGTCAGGATACTTCGTGCGGAGGTCAACCAACATGGAATGGTTATCCGTACCACCGCTTACGATAGCAAAACCACGCTTGGTCAGTTCGTCAGCCAGCACAGCGGCGTTCTTCTTCACCTGCTTGGCATATTCCTTGAACTCAGGCTTCAGTGCCTCTCCGAATGCCACGGCCTTGGCTGCAATCACGTGTTCCAGAGGACCACCTTGTTGACCTGGGAATACGGCAGAGTTGATGAGTTGGGACATCTTCTTCACTACACCCTTTGGCGTTGTGTATCCCCAAGGATTGTCAAAGTCCTTGCCCAACAGGATGAGACCGCCACGAGGACCACGAAGGGTCTTGTGCGTTGTTGTTGTCACGATGTGAGCATATTTCACAGGATTTTCCAACAGACCTGCTGCGATGAGACCAGCAGGGTGAGCCATATCAATCATTAGGAGGGCGCCTACCTCATCTGCAATCTTGCGCATGCGTGCATAGTCCCACTCACGGCTGTAAGCAGAACCACCACCGATGATGAGTTTAGGCTTGTGTTCCTTGGCCAAAGCCTCCATCTCGTCATAATCCACACGACCCGTCTCTTTGTTCAGGTTGTAGCCCACAGGCTTATAGAGGATACCCGAAGTGTTCACCAGCGAACCATGAGAGAGGTGACCACCGTGGTCGAGGTTCAAACCCATGAACACGTCGCCTGGCTTCAGCACAGCCAACAGTACAGCTGCGTTAGCCTGAGCACCAGAGTGGGGCTGCACATTAGCGTATTCAGCACCGAAGAGCTGGCAAGCGCGGTCGATGGCCAACTGCTCGATCTCGTCCACCACTTGACAACCGCCATAGTAGCGATGGCCAGGATAGCCCTCTGCATACTTGTTGGTGCAGTAGCTGCCCATAGCTTCCATCACTTGGTCGCTTACGAAGTTTTCTGATGCGATCAATTCAATCCCTTTCAGCTGACGCTGATGCTCTTTCTCGATGAGAGAGAAAATAGTGTTATCTCTTTCCATTTTTAGTTTTTATTGTATTTATATTTGTTATTTCTTCACAAAGTGATGCAAAGGTACGAAAAAAAAAGCGAACATTCTATCTTCTGTTCGCTTTTCTTTTCTTTTTTCCGTCACTTGGGTTCCTTTCCCTTTATTTCTTGCTTTTCACGGGTCTCACAGAACAACCGATATTGCGATTGGTGTTGTTCCAGGTGATGAAGTCCTCGTCGAACATGACAGCGTAGGCATAGCAGGGAAATTCAGGACAAAGGGTGGATGTCCAATACATACCCGTGTTGTCGTAGGGACTGGTGTGTCCTGCCCATCCTGCGCCCGGTAGGTAGATGGAGTTTCCGTTGGGACCCACAATCTTGTAGCCCCCGTTCTGCCAGGTCCATTTGCATTTCTCAATCAGTTCCGCAAACTCTTTCTCGGTTGGGATGTGCCAAGAGGCGTCCCAGATGGGTGTCTTGTGGTTCTTGGCATAGGTGGCAGCGGCGTCGTCGGCAGGGTCGAGCTGCGTCTTGTCGTCCTTCGTGCCAAAGGCGCTGTCCGTGCAGTACTTCTTCAGCGCGTTCTTGCTCGAGCCGTGTTCGTATTTTCTCCACGTGAAGCGATGCTGCTGCTCGATGGGGCGGTCCATGTCCTCGTCTGAAGAGACGATGCTTCCCCAGCTGTAATAGACACCTCCGTTGCCCGGTTGGTCGTTCACGGCCATGTTACGGTCGGCCCACAGGGTGCCGCTGGGCAGGCCGAGGTCAACAGCTTTGGGCATGTATTTTTCGAACCCCTTGGCGGTTTGTGCATTCGCTGTTGCGAGGGTGGTCGCAAGGAGCATCAGGAGTATATATCGTAACTTGTTCATGGCTATTTCGTTTTATTGTACGCTTTTGGTTTTCACTTGCTTTACACCATTTTGTTCACGTGGCACTCCATTGCCATTGGTTTTCTTTCTTGCCTCGTCGATGGCTAAGTTGATAAGCGATTCCCATGAGGGTTTCTCTTGGGTCATCGTACTGATTTGGTAGCGGAGGCTCTCGATGAAACTGAGCAGGAAGAAGCCTCCTTTCACGCTGCACCAGGAGGCCTCGCCGGGACTCGCAGCCGTAGCCCACACGTTGCCGCCCTGTCCGAGGAAAAGGTTGCGCAGCTTGTCTGTGTCGAGGCTGTGGGAGGCGCGTGAGAAGAGGGTGCTCACACTCACGGCGGCAGGTGCTTCCTGACCCACCTTGGTGTTGCAGCAGTCGCTCAATACGATGTTGAGCCTGGCCCCCTTGGCCGTGAATGCGTTGTAGATGTCCGTCATCGTGGTGTAGTTCTCCACCGCCTTGTCGTAGGCCGTTGGCGAGAGGTCTATGCAGGGGAAGTAGTCCTTTTGGTCTTGGAACCGGAATCCGTGGCCCGAATAGACGAACACGGCGATGTCCTTGCTTCCTGGCTTGAAGTTCTCGATGGCATTGGCCACATTGGCCTTGCCGAAATCAGTCTCGCTCACGATGGTCTGTTCGTAGGGTATTTCCAGCACTCGTGCGATGTTGCGGAACTCGTTGGTCACGTTCTTGATGTCTTGCTGGCAGGCGATGCCGATGTCGTCCACCTCCGTGTTGGCCACCATCAGCAGCCGTAGGGTGGGGGTGTTGCCGCCCTTGCTGGTCACGTCCGTCTTGTTTTGCGCCCCTGCCTTCTTCGCTGCTGCAATCAAGTTCTTGTATTCGGCTTCGTTGGGTTTGTAGAACATCTCCACAAAGGCGGGCGTCATGCTGGAGAGTTGCTTCTCCTTGAAGCTGATGGCGTCGAATCGGTCCTCTGGACTCGCCATGTCGTAGATGAGTTGTGGCTCGGGCTCCATGTCTTCGCCTCTGAAGTCCGTCCACCACCAGAGCAGGGTGGGCATCGAGCGTCCGTTCTTGGGCTGGTAGTACATCATGCCCACCTTGTTCTCACGCGTCTTGGGCTCTGTCCTCTTGATGTATTCGCTTTCCATCACACTGCCCTTGGCGCCTACGTCGGCCCTAACGATGCGCATCTTGCATCGTTCGTCGCTGAAGTAGGTCATCAAGCCCAGATACTTCCGTTTGTCAACGGGATGGGTGAATTGCAACTCGTAGAATGTCTGAGCCTGTGTGGCGATGGTTGCCAGCAACAAGATAAGTGTCAATACTATTTTCTTCATGGCTAATTGCTGTTATGATACAAATCGTCCAGCGCGTGGGCTACTTAATTACCGTAAAAGTCGTTGGCATCCACATCTCCAAGACCACTTGTGATGCTCTTGTCATCGCCTTTCTTATCTTTCTTATTCTTCTTATCTTTCGCAGGCGTGTTATTGGATGTGGCGGTCAGGTTGCCCAGGTCGATATAGCGGTCGAAGGTATTGGGCTTCAGCGTCACCTTGTCACCCTTCACCTCAAGGTCGATACAGCTCACCCCAGCTGTGAGGATAGGACGCCATTTCGTGTCGTTGTTGGCCTTGCTCACCATCACCAACTGATAGTCATCGCCCGAGATGTTGGCGGGCAGGATAGGACCAAAGTCATTGTCCAAATACGAACGTGTAGGTGTGAGTGTGGCATCCACCACATCCAGTGTCCTTACAAACTCACCGTTCTTATAGAGTGCCACGCCAAACTTACCCGTGAAGTTGCCAATTGTGCAATTGCTCACACGATCCACCTTCACCCAGATTCGAGTGCCTTTCGTGCCATTGGGGGAAGCAGTCAAACCCTTCATACTCAACACGTTCACCTTACTTTCTGTCGAAGCAGAAGGAGGTTGGATGCCACCGATGAAGGTCACGTTCTCGTTGTAGTTTTCCACAGCTCCTGTGCGGCTACCGGGACGTGCAGGAGAAAGATTCGTGATTTCGAAGTATCCGTTACTTTGCCCGTTCCATCCCCAATTGAAGTGGAACAGGCCGTTGGTGTCGTAACCGTCACATACGAAGCAGTGGCCATAGTCTTCCTCGTCCGTACCACCCATTAGCACAGGTCTGCCCTCTGTCAGCTCCTTCTTCAGGTAATAGACGAAGTCGGCAGGTGTGAACGCATCGCGACGGAAATTCACCATGTTGTTGCCATAGCCGAAATACTCCACTAAAGCCTGTGCCATGTCGATGCGGCTGGCACTCGAGCCTGTGGGCGAATATTCCATGTTGCAAGCAGCACCCGCGTCGAACATCAGCTTGCTGATGGCCGAGTTCTGCGCCTCTTCCCCTCCTGTCTTGCTGTAGGTGGGCAGCATGTTGTTCCAGTCGTATGGAGTGGTGAACGAGCAGCTCACCGTTTCGCCCTCGTTGTCATAGGTGTGGGTCTTCCCCGATGGTTGCTTGGGATATTCGTAGAAGCGCATGATCTGCACGGCACCCGTGGCGACGCATCCCGTCAAGCTTTTGTTGGGACACATTGCATTGTAGGGAAAAGCCTGTGCATAGCAAATGTCGCCCAACAAAGGCTTCACTTCAGGAGCCAGATCCGAGTCATCATTCGCAGCCTTCATGAGGGGACCCGACTGCAATTGCGCCAGCAGCGAGTCAGGCGTCATCGCCAAGTCGCTCAAAGCTTCTGTGTAACCACCAAGCCAAGCCTTCATCTCAGGGGCGAGGGCCTCGATATCAAAGTGTCCCTCGTTGGAATAGGCAAGGATTTTCTTCGTACGGCTGTCAGCACTCACGATGATGAAGCCCTGCTCATCCCCTCTGTTGAAGATGTAGTAATAGGGGTGGTCGTTCAGTGAGTCTTTTTCCACATGCGCCAATTCCGGCTTCTTGTTCTCACCATCACGACGCAAGGGCAGGAAGCCAACTGCGGCATCCAGTGCATCGTTCACATTCACCACATGAGTATCCTGTGCTTGTACACCTGTAAAAACTGACAAAGTCAGAAACGAAAAAAGCATCAATTTTTTCATATCCATATAAGTTCTTAATGGTTGGTGGTGCAAAGGTAGAGATAATTTGTTAATTAATAATGAATAAGGAGAAAAAAAAGAACCTTCTCCCCATTTTTTGTATTTTTTTATGTTTTATAAGGCAAAAGAAGGGAGAAAGCGCTTGCTTTCTCCCTGTTTCTTTTGAGCCGTCATCACTTGAAAGTACACTTTCAGATGATGGTTTCTTTGAATCTTTGAGCCTCTTGTCGGATTCGAACCAACGACCCCGAGATTACAAATCACGTGCTCTGGCCAACTGAGCTAAAGAGGCGGGTGGGTAAGCTGACTACATCGCGCCGCTACAACCGAGTACCCTTGCTGCGGTCAAGCCCTGGGG
>JAFZVN010000059.1 GCA_017617805.1 Bacteroidaceae bacterium
AAAAGAGTCACATCCTCCATCACCATTCCCTCGACATTCTCTTGCTCACCTTTGTTCAGGTGGTGCAATGGTGGAATCCCTTTGTCTATCTGCTGGGGACGAGCCTTCGCGATGTCCACGAATATGAGGCCGACCGCCATGTGCTGCAACAGGGAGTGAGGCTTTCTGAATACCAGAACCTGCTCATCCGCAAGGCCATCGACACCAGTTCCATTTCCCTTGCCAACGGCTTCAGCCACAGCCTTGTGAAACAGCGCATTGTGATGATGCACAAGACTTCCAATCCCTGGATGCAGATGAAAGTGCTCTACATCCTTCCCCTGATCATTGTTGTGCTGAGTGCATTTGCCACACCAGCGATGAAGAAGCCTGTGGAGGAAGGTATTTCTTCCCTCGAATATCGTTTTATCAACATGGAAGCCATCCAATCACTCCATCAAAACAATAAACATCTATGAAAATATCTCATTTGAAGGCAACACTTGCCTTATTGATTGTGGCAACTGCCACCTCGTGCTACAACCTTGCACCAGAGAACACGGGTGCGGTCACCTCTGCTGACATCTACAGAGGCGAAGGGAACGTGTTGAAGATTGACAGCCTCGTCAATTACATACGGGAAATCTCCCAACCCGAAGAAGTGGAATACTCCCAATCGTCAGCCGATATGGTGAAGGTCGAATACCGATATAACGGTAAGCACCACAAAAATGTCAGCATCAGTTGTGACCTCTATAACATTCCTGTCGTGGAGGAGACGGGCGACCAAAAGAGGGATTCCGTCTATCGGATGCTCGACGCCTACTATCAGCGCAAGCAGGCAAAGGCGCAACAAGTGCATGATGCCCTTGTCAGCACTTGCAAATCACTTTCTGACGTGGTTGAGCCCTCAAACAGCAACATGAAGGAGCATCAGGACAGCATCGAGTACAGCATTGCCCTGAGAGGGTCGGACACCGAGGGGACGGAACCCGCAGATGAAACATCCGAGAAAGTCAACTTCCGACATTATCCCTATCGACTCCCCTCAGCTATGCCTGCTACAAGTTTCACTCCTAAAGAACATGGGTCATTTTACTATGAGTACACGCCCGACAGCGCATGGAGTCAGACGCATGAGCTGATTGACAAGAAAGGACTTGCCAAACTCATCAAACCGATTCTCTCGCAGAAGGGGATAAAAAGCCGAACCTTCCGCATCAGCCACGATGCCGACTGCACGGTGAAACCAAACTACCGATACAACGAGAACAACGTACCTATATGGTGGGAAGCCAAACCGATGGACTCCCTTAGCTATCAACCCTGCTCAGAAACCAAGGGAACCGTCTATACCATGCACTCGCGAACGCAAATGGAGTCCGTGCTTCGCCAATTGACGGAGGTGATATGGGCATTCCTCGACCGCCATCCCCACACATACTACGATTTCTGCCCAGACCAAAAGGTGCCAGAGGATTTTCCATCAGGCGTATACAATCAGTATTTCTCCATGTATCAAGAGACCCTCCTTCATGAGGACTACACCATCTTCATCCACAACTGTCGGGATGAGTACAACCTCTTGGTGCTTGACACAAAGGGCGACCTTTGGCTCCCTGTGGAATGGCCATTCATGAAGAGCTGGAAGAACGGCAAAGTCACCCCCAACAAGAAAATCACGCTGACACCTCAACAAATGAGGGACCGCGCAGGACTTGGACGCCTCAGCATGCAAAAAGGTTATGATGTCTGGACAGAGTTCGATAAACCTAAAAAGAAGAACGAGAAATAAAAGGTTTTCTTCATGGCAAATAGTAGATTAGTAAAAGATTTAGAAAGGGATTCATTTCATCCTCATTAGGCTATCCACAAAATTTCTAAAGTTTAGAAATATTTTTTGCAAGTTTCAAAATATTTTTCTGAACTTTAGAATTTTATTTTGAAACTTTCAAAATTTTATGCATTCGAAGGGAAAAAAGAAAAAGGAAAGCTATCTTTTGTTTTTTAACGCTTTTCGTGTCACAAAATGGGATACTTTTGCGTCATGTAATCAGAAAGCCCTCCTGAGAGGGATGGGAACATAGAAGTCATGACTTTAGAATCATTCAAGGAGAAGGCTCAGGAGATGCGCCCGATGCTGATGAGCACTGCCCGCAAAATCGTGGGCGACGAGGCTGAGGCGGAAGATTTGGTACAGGATGCGCTGCTGCGATTGTGGCAGTTGCGTGATGAGCCTATCCAGAATGTGGAAGCGATGGCGAAGGTAGTGGTGAGGCATCTGTGTTATGATGCGGTGAGACGACGACATGAACAGATTTCCATCGAGGAGGTTGACATGATGGATGCCCTACCCTCTGAGGGGCTGGACGATGAGGGGGAGCGGATGATGGCACTTGTCAGACAATTGCCCACCATGCAACAGACGGTGCTGAGACTCCGACACGAAGAGGGAATGGAGATGAGGGAGGTGGCTGAACTCCTCGGAGTGACGGAAGAGGCTGTGAGGCAATCGCTGAGCAGGGCACGACGAAAGATTTTGGAACAATATGAAGAGTTTAGGGTTAAGAGTTTAGGGTTAAGAGTTAAAAGTTTAGAGTTAAGAGTTAAGAATTGACGATGAAACGAGAAGATATACATACGTTGGTGGCACGTTTCCTCGATGGGGAGACCACCTTGGAGGAGGAAAGGAGGCTCTATGCTTTCTTCCAGAGGGAAGATATGCATGAGGAGATGAAGAAATATCAGGAGATGTTCAGAGGATTTGCAGCCATTGTCCCCAAGCAGGCTGACCAGCAACGAGAGGCGAAAAAGTTGCCACTTTGGATACGAGTGACAAGCATTGCGGCAGCATGCCTTTTGGCGGTTTCGCTGATTGGCTATACATTATATAATTATTATACAGCAAGGCCGCAGGAGGATGAGCTGATGGTTCATCATCCGATTCCTCAGCCCAAAGAAGAGCCAAAGATGATAGCGGAGGTGAAGGAGGTGAAGGAAGAAGTGAAAGCGGAGGGAAAGAAAGAGGTTGAAAAGAAAGTGGTTGAAAAGAAAGTGGTGGTGAACGTGAAAGCGGATGAGGAAGCGACAGCGGAAAAGGAAGTGGAAGAGAGCGTGGTGGTGGAAGTGGAGGAGGAAGTGGCTCCAACCGCTATCTATGCCTCCAACGAGACAACGGACTCCACCTATCAAGCCCCCAGCCGAATGGATGAGTTCATTGCCAAGTTCGCTGCCTACAACGAGGTGGAGCCTGTGGCGCTGAGTTGTATGCAGACAGGTGACAGCACCGTGGCTATTGCCGCATACATCTTCCCCGACACAAAGGAGTTGGATGTCTTCGCTCGACTGCTTCAATGTGCCTGCTGGTACGACGATGCCACGCCTGGCTACCATCTCAACTTCTCCCATCTGCAGTTCTTCTTCGAACTGAAGGATGAACGGAAAAGTCTGAAATATCTATGGATAGCCGACCGCATCAATGGCAAGATTCTGCTCTACGGCACTCACTCGCCCATCGGCACTACCATCTCGTCAGAATGCTACCAAGAGCTTCGCAACGAACTGATGCACGCCAACAGCAAAGCAACATATCAACTCTAAAAACATAAAACATCATGAGAACTTACAGATTCATCATCATGAGCCTCTTGGCTCTCACATGCACCACCATGCAGGCACAAGACGACGACGTGGTGGAGTGCGACGTAGAGGAAGTGGACGTCAATCCTGCTTTCTATCAGGCACTCGAAGATGCACAGAAAAAATGTATCGACATCTTGGCCATCAGTTCAGGCATTTGGATCTCAACACCGGCAGCTACAGTAGATCCGAAGACTAAAAAAAAGGTCGTCGTTTGGGAAGATACGGAGAACAATTCATGGCACGAAGATATGGGGATGATTGAGAATGTCCCCGTCGTTGATAATATCAATGTTCTTTTCCCTGACTATACAGGCCTTACCATGTTATCCGAGGGCTCCTACAAGCCGATGCTTTGGATGTTGACTGAAGAGAATGGTGAGACGGTGCTGCATTGCTATCTCTACATGCCTGCCGACATTGTGAAGAACCTCTGGTTATGCAGCGACGAGTGCGTCATCCTCGACAAGGAGACGGGCATCATCTACCAGTCGCGCCGCACGATGCCTGATTGTTATGGCAAGGTGTTCAGCGTGAAAGGCAAGAAGGGAACCTTCCTCGACTTCCAGATTTTCTTCCCGCAACTGCCTAAAACCACCACGGATATCTGCATCTATGGCGTGCCCAACTGGTTCATGCGTGGCTTGGATGTGACCATCAACAGAATCGGAAAGAGGCATCGTGCATTGGAGATTCGTTTCGACGATACGCCACAATTCCACAAGCCTCACCTCATCAGCAAAGCCAAGGACTATAACAAAGACAATCACGAGTCGTGGGCTGTTTATGATGAGCCACACCTCATCAAACCCATCGAAAAAGGGACGATGGCCATCTGGCTCACACCCGAAGCCACCTATCTGGCCAGAGCCTATGAAATGAACTGGAACCGCGAATACTTCGGCATCCACAAGGGCAACCTGCTCATCGATGGCTCAGGACATCAGTATAAGCTGAAAGAAGTGTTGGATTATCCCACTGGCCCCATCTTCTGGGTGGAAGGCAGTTCAGGCGACTACTTCACCATCGTGCAGGTGTTCGAGCCCCTGCCTTTGAATCTCGACGAAATCACCTACATTGAGCCAGAGGGAGAGCCCTTTGCCATGTGGGGTGCCAGCTGGAAGGGAGAAGTATTGCCCAACCTCCGCATTTCGACCCTCCGAGCCAACCAGAAGCTTTTCCAATATCACGAAAGGGTGAAGGTGAAATGAACAAGATCGGATATGATTAGAAAGTTTAGAATAGAAATGATGAAACAAGCTGCATGGGGTTGTGAAACTCCGTGCAGTACTCATTTTCATCTTCGCGGAGGCTTTGTTAAGCTGACAAAACTCATTTTCACTTTCGCGAAGGCTTTGTCACGCTGACAAAACTCATTTTCACTTTCGCGAAGGCTTTGTCACGCTGACAAAACTCATTTTCATGCCAGCGAAGACTTTGTCAAGCTGACAAAAACCATTTTGGTGCCAGCGAAGACTTTGTCAAGCTGACAAAACTCTTTTTGGTACCAGCGAAGACTTTGTCACACTCTCCCATGCGAATTTCTGTGTCATAGGACAAAGAAATGAAACAAAAAGCTTAACTTTGCAAACGAAAACAAAACCAACAATATGAAAAGAACAATCTTTACTTTCGTGCTGGCTGTTGTCGCAATGGTGGCAATGGGACAGGAGAAGGTTGTGTGGGAAGAATTGACGAAAAGCTATTCCCCCAATCCGCAGTTTGAGATCAACAAGGTGGAGTTCACCCCAGAAAGGACGACCTTGTATGCTTCTTATAATAATCCTCCTAATTCGTGGTTCCTGATTTCTAAGGAGAGTTATTTGGAATCGGATGGCAAGCGGTATGCCATCATCGGGAGTGACAGCATCACGCTGGGAGAACAGCACTACACCGATGAGGTAACTTGGACAAAGGAATTTGTTCTTTACTTCAAGCCGCTGCCACTTGACACCAAAGAGTTTGATTTCTTGGAAAGCACGGCACCCAACGATTTCAAGGTGTTCAATATTCATGAGAAGAGTTACACGATGCCGGTCACGCCTGTGCCAGAGGAATACTTGGCAAACTATGCAGAGGATGATGTGATGGAGGACTTGAAGTATAGCGACCAGCCTGCCACCATCCATTTCAAATCAATGAACTTTCGCAAGGGTATGAATGCGGAGATACAGGTGCAATATGTGGACTTGAAGAACCCTGCTGACCCTGTGGATGCGAAGGTGCGGCTGAACGATGACGGGGAAGCGGATTTGAGTCTGCCCATCAGTTTTCCACAAGTGGCGTATGCCACCCTTTACAATATTCCTTGGGCATCGCATTGTGGTCTTTATCTTACCCCAGGCAAGGAGGTGACGGTGTTGATAGACATGCTCAAGGATGACAGTGGGCTCAACAGCAAGTTCGTGGGCTTCAAGGGGTATTTCGCCAAGTTCGACAAGGAGTTGTATCCCATGATGGTGGAGTGTGAAAAATCAGTAAGTGAGAAAATGAAGGAAAGTCCTAAATGGGAGGACATCCACGATGTGAAGACCTTGATAGACGCTTACGAGAAGGAAAGTTCATATTGGAAGGAACTTCCCCAAAGCTTGTCCTACAGCAAGACGGCGGTTGAATATATGTTGAGCCAGATAGACGATCCCCCTGTTTACCTCGAAAGCGCTTGTGACTCGCTGATGCAAACAAAGGAATTCATTGACTATATCCTACAGCACTGCACCAAGAATCTTTATTCACCCAAAGCCGTATTTAGCAACAGATTTGTGGATGTCAGCAAATACTATGTGATGGCTGATGCGCGAGGCATCAATGCCGACCTTGCCCGCTATTGCTACTACCTGCCTCAAGTGTTGCAGGGGAAGGATATCGCCAAACCGCTCATCGAAGACAAAGCGCTATCCGACCTTTACGACAAATATGCGGAAGAATACAAGAGAAGCATCGTCTCCAACAAGGAGGGTTTTGCAGACCAATCCAATGTGCATTATCTGGATATGACAGAAGTGGAACCCAAGGATGTGCTGCCCACCATCCTCGACAGGTATAAGGGCAAGGTGGTGATGATAGACGTTTGGGCAACCTGGTGCGTACCTTGCAGGTATGGCATCGAACAAATGAAGCCGCTGAAGAAGGAATTCGCAGACAAGGACATCGTGTATATCTACATCACCTCATCCACCTCGTCAGTCGAGACATGGAAAGAACTCATCCCAGACATAGGGGGTGAGCAATACTATCTGACAGATGAACAATGCAACTTCATCATGGAGCAACACCAATCCAACGGTTATCCCACCTATGCCATCTATTCACCAGACAGGAACTTGACTTACACAATAGCAGGCTTCCCTGGTGTGGAAACCATCAAGGAGGAATTGGAAAAAGCATTCTTCAATCAAGTGGATAAGAAAGACCATACGGAATAAACAAATGCGATTTTTTTGAAACAGTTTCGTTTCTGGGGTGTATGCTGTATCAGAAAGGCAAAAGACGTCAAGAAGCTTTCGACAGTAAAAACAATCAGAAACTAAACAAACAAAGAAGAAAATGAAAAAGATATTCATGGGTGTGGTCATCGCTGTAGCAGGACTGATGTGTGCGTGCCAGCAGCAAAACCAGCAAAGCTCAAAAACGCAAGGAGCGAAATTCGATGCCTATTGGAACACAGGCGATTCCCTGTCTGATATGAAAAGACTCCACAAGTGGGAAGCCTACGTGGAGGAACACCCTCAAGACGAGATAGGATGGAGGAATCTGCATCATGCGATGCTGATGAGTACTTTCTTTAATCGTGAACCGGAGAATTATAATCAGAGGGAGGAGGAGTTTATGAAGCGTGTGAAGGAAGCCATTCCTGACACCTACACCTATTATCTCTTGGCGATGGAGACCTGCCACGAATATAATAAAATAAAGAAATATGCTGAAGAAGCCCTCAAGCGGTTGCCCAAAACGATGTATGAGGCGGACTACAAGACTTTGTGCAGGTATTTCCTCAGGGAGGATAAGGATGAGAAGCGTCTGAAGGACATGCTGACGCGCTACTACAAGAGTGGCACACTCTCGCCCGATGTGCTCTACTTTCACTACAACGAATTGCAGGGAATGGAACAGGGAGGCATCTATTTGGGTCAGGCAGAGGATGACCTCATTCCCAAGAAGATGATTCAGCTGGTGCTGGGCATGCACAAGGACAAGGTGCTGGTCAACCGGAGTGGCGACTGGTACAAGATATGGAGGGCGTGCAAAGTTCCAGAACCAACAGAGAACTGGGCTGAGACCACCCCGATGGATGATATTTCTGTTTATTGGCACACACAAACCCTCAAGATATTGGCTTGGATTGGTGAGCACAGTGAGCACCCTGTCTATTACTCCGCCTCAAACCTGCGTGAATGGCTCAGAGAGAAACTCTCCAAAGATTTGTTGAAGAATCTCTACAACGAAGGACTGCTTCTGCGCTACTCTGCGGAGCCCTACGACAACATCGCTGTGACCTGCCGAAACATAGAGGAACGCTATTCGCTCGACTATCTCTACCTACCCTTCACACCCTCGAAGGACAGCGAGAAATATTTTTCCGATGCCACAGGCTGCACAAACCAAACCATCGTTTTGTTGCAAGGCATTCTGCCCTACTATCAGCAGTATGATCCCCAGCGATGCCATTGGCTGAGTGGCGTGTTGCTCAAGGCGATTGAAAGAAGGCGCAGTAAAGACTACAGCGAAAACTGTTTAAAGGAACTCCGTCAGTATTACGAAGCCACAAAATCAGCTGCACAATGAGTATTCTCTTGTTCAAATCCCATCGGCAGATGACCGATGAAGAGCTGATGCTGCGTGTGAGAAGAGACAGCGAGTCGGCATTTGAAGAACTGTACCGTCGGTATGCCCGACGGCTACAGGGCTTCTTTTTCCGTC
>JAFZVN010000060.1 GCA_017617805.1 Bacteroidaceae bacterium
AATGGTGAGAAGGTGAGGTAAGAGCTCACCAGCGGCATGGTGACATGTCGGCTGTGCATCTTGGGAGCTGCAAGTTCATGTAAACCACCCGACAGAGGGTAGCCCGCCCGAGTTGACGAAGGTCTGAGCAGCAATGCAACAGGGCCGGGGCTCATACGGTGGAGGGTAGAACGCTTGAGCCATGGGGCGACTCATGGAGTAGATAAATGACAGACACATCTCTTCTATTGATTGATGAGATGTACAGAACCCGGCTTATAGTCCGACTGCTTTCTCTTTTTTATAAAGTATGTTAAAGACAATATAGGCAGATTAAACTTTTTAAGTTTAACCTCGTCCTTCAATTTTGGACAACAAACCGATTAACAATAATGAAGAAAAAACATTTATTGACCACGTTATCGTTTGTGTTGACTGGAACAGTGGCTTACGGACAAAAAGCATGGACACTGCAAGAGTGTTTGGATTATGCCCTAAGCAACAACATCCAGTTGCAGCAGAAGAAGATAACGGTGGCCTCTGACCATGAGGACGTGCTACAGAGCAAGTCGGCTCTGTTCCCCTCTGTGTCCTTCAGCACCAATCAGAACGCATCGTGGCGTCCTTTCGCTGAATCAACCATCAACCTGACGAATGGGTCGATGACTACCAACAAAAACAGTATTTCGTATAACGGCTCCTACGGTATCAACGCCAACTGGACGGTGTGGAATGGCAATCGCAACACAAACACCATCAAGCAGAACAAACTGACAGAGCAGATGGCAGAACTGGCTGTGGAACAACAGGCCAATACCATCCAAGAGCAGATTGCTCAACTATACGTGCAGATTCTGTACGAAACAGAGGCCGTGAAGGTGTGTGAGGAAATCATCAAGGCCAGCGTGATGCAGCGCGACCGTGCACAAACAATGGTAGATGTGGGTAGCCTCGCTCGTGTTGACCTCGTGCAGTTAGAGGCTCAAGTGAACCAAGATCAGTATTCGATGGTGCAGGCACAATCTCAACTTGCGAACTACAAGTTGCAATTGAAGCAGTTGTTGGAGATTCATGATGACGAACCTTTCGACATAGTTATTCCTGAAGTGGACGAAGAGCGGGTATTAACAATCATCCCCAACAAGCAGGCTGTTTATAACGCAGCTTTGGAGAACCGTCCGGAGATCCAATCGAGCAAGCTCAACATTGAATCGTCAGAAATTGCCATTGCCTCCGCGCGTGCTGGTTATATGCCCACAGTCTCTCTCACGGCCAGCATGGGCTCCAACAATTCATCAGGCCAGGACACAGAATTCTTCAAACAAGTGAAGACTAACATGAGCAACTCCCTTGGCTTGAGCGTGTCTGTACCTCTGTTCGACAATCATCAAGCACGCACCAACATCCGCAAAGCGAAATATGCCTTGCAAACCAGTGAACTGAATTTGCAGGAACAGCAGAAGCAGCTCTACTCCACCATTGAGAACTATTGGCTGAACACAACCACCTCTCGTCAGCAGTACATCTATGCCAAGGCGAACGTGAAGAGCATGCAGGAGAGTTACGATCTAGTGAGTGAGCAGTTCAAACTCGGACTCAAGAACATCGTAGAGCTCACCACAGGTAAGAATAACCTGCTTCAAGCCCAACAACAATTGCTACAAACCAAATACACAGCTTTACTCAACAGCGCCATGTTGAATTTTTATGCAGGAGAGAACATCAAATTATGATGAGATAAAACTATTAGGTATAGCGTTAAATAGACTTCAATAATTCAAATTTTCAATTCTTCAATTCTATAAGACAATGAAGACAAGCAACATATTCGCCACCATTATTCTCGCTGCCACACTCGCAGCATGTAGCGAAAACACTAAAGTCATCTACTCCACTACTCCTGTGGAGAAGCAAAATATCAGCACCAGCATCACAGCCACAGGTACCATCGAGCCTGTGACTGAGGTAGAAGTTGGTACGCAGGTGTCAGGTATCATCGACCGCATCTATGTAGATTACAATTCAGAAGTGCATCGTGGTCAGGTGATTGCTGAACTTGACAAAACAAACCTCCTCTCCAAACTGGCATCAGCACAGAGCAATCTGTCCAATGCACAGTCATCGCTCAACTATCAGTCAGCCAACTACAAGCGTTACAAAACGCTTTACGAGAAAGGACTTGTTTCCGCTAACGACTACGAGAATGCCAAGCTGAACTACGAGCAATCCGTACAGCAAGTGAAGGTGCAGCAACAGAATGTACAGGAGGCACAGACCAACCTCGGCTATGCCACCATCACTTCACCCATCGATGGAGTTGTGCTTTCAAAGGAAGTGGAAGAAGGCCAGACTGTGGCTTCAGCCATGACCACCCCTACCCTCTTCATTATCGCTCAAGATTTGACTGACATGCGTGTGATTGCCGACATCGACGAGGCTGATATAGGCGGCGTGAAGGAAGGTCAACGTGTCTCTTTCACAGTGGATGCTTATCCTGAAGACACCTTTGAAGGTGCTGTCACACAGGTACGTCAGCAAGCCACAACGGAGAGCAACGTGGTGACATACGAAGTAGTTATATCCGCTCCCAACGAACAGTTGAAACTGAAACCTGGACTCACTGCTAATGTGACCATCTACACTTTGGAGAAAAACGGAGTATTGGCTGTTCCAGCCCGTGCCCTCCGCTTCACACCAAACGAAGCCCTGTTGCAAGAAGGTGAGACGGTAGAAGATGTGGAAGGTCACACCAAAGTATGGACAAAAGAAGGCAATACTTTCAAGGCACATAAAGTGGAAATCGGCACCAGCAATGGTATGCTCACAGAGATTGTGTCGGGTGTTGCAGCAGGAACTGAGGTCATCACCGATTTCGAAATTATCGGAGGTCAGGAAGAAGAGGCGGAAGAGACCACCTCTAATCCATTCATGCCACGTCCACGAAACAACAGAAACAATAACCGAGGAGGCGCTAATGGTGCTGCAGGTGGAACCAATAGTGGTGCTGCAGGTGGTGCTCCTGGCGGCGGCAACAGAACTCCTAACGGTAACCGTTAATATTCCAAGAAGATGAACGAACAGCAAGATAAACGGAAAGTCGTCATCGAACTCGACAACGTAAAACGATACTTTCAGGTGGGTTCCGAAACCGTGAAAGCCCTGCGTGGTGTCAGCTTCAAGATTTACGAAGGCGAGTTTGTGACCATACAAGGAACATCTGGCTCGGGCAAATCGACCTTGCTCAATCAGTTGGGATGTCTTGACACACCAACCTCTGGCGAATACTACCTGGATGGCACTCCTGTGCGTAAGATGAGCAAGAATCAGCGTGCCAAACTGCGCAATAGAAAAATTGGTTTTGTATTCCAGAACTACAATCTGTTGGCAAAGACCACCGCTGTGGAAAATGTGGAGTTACCCTTGATGTACAATAACAAGTACAATGCCAAACAGCGTCGCGAAGCAGCTGTGAAAGCGCTGCAGGAAGTCGGACTTGGCGACCGCCTTGACCACAAGAGCAACCAGATGTCAGGTGGTCAGATGCAGCGTGTGGCCATTGCTCGTGCGTTGGTTAACAACCCAGCTGTGCTCTTAGCCGACGAGGCGACAGGTAACCTCGACACACGAACCTCCTTCGAAATGTTAGTACTCTTCCAGAAGCTCCATCAGGAGGGACACACCATCATCTTCGTGACCCACAATCCCGAAATCGCTTCTTTTGCCTCACGCAACATCAACTTGCGAGACGGCAAGATTCGTGAAGACACCATCAACACCAATATCAAGTCGGCAGCAGAAGCACTTGCAGCTCTGCCCAAACCTGTAGATGATTAAAACATGAACATATTAAATTTATTCAAGGTCAGCATCAACGCTGTGGCAAACAACAAGATGCGTTCGTTCCTCTCCATGCTCGGCATCATCATTGGTGTGGCAGCCGTCATCATCATGATGTCTATCGGACAAGGTTCCAAAGAGAGCATCCGTAAGGAACTCTCCACCATGGGCACAAACCTGCTCACCATTCGTCCAGGTGCCGATATGCGTGGCGGTGTGCGACAAGACCCCTCAGCCATGCAGACCCTCAAGATGGCTGACTACCAGCGCATTCTCGACGAAAAGAAATTTGTCAGTTATGTATCGCCAGAGGTCACTGCTTCAGGACAAGTCATCTATGGCAACAACAACACGAATGCCACGATCTATGGTGAATCGACAGAATATCTTGACATCAAGCAGTGGGGGTTGGAAGAAGGCGTGAACTTCAATGAGGAAGACATCCGCAAGGCAGCCAAAGTGTGTGTGGTGGGAACCACCATTGTCAAGGAATTGTTTGGCGAGGGCAAGGAAAACGAAGCCATCGGCAAGAATATCCGTTTCAAATCCATCCCCCTGCGCATTGTCGGCGTGTTGAAAAGCAAAGGTTACAACTCATGGGGCATGGACCAGGACAACGTGATTATCGCGCCATACACTTGTGTGATGAAGCGTATTGCCGCACAAACCTACTTCTCTTCCATCGTGTGCTCCGCACTCACAGAGGAACTCTCTGATGCAGCCATCGAGGAACTTACCCAAATGCTCCGCAGCAACCACAAGCTGAAAGCCGATGCTGTGGATGATTTCACCATCCGTTCGCAAGCAGAAATGATGGAAACGATGTCCTCCACAATGGATACTGTCACCGTCATTCTTGTGGTGGCAGCCGCATTCTCTCTGCTTGTGGCAGGTATCGGCATCATGAACATCATGTTGGTGTCTGTGACTGAACGCACAAAAGAAATCGGTTTGCGTATGGCAGTAGGTGCAACAGGAATGGTCATTTCACTCCAGTTCCTGATTGAGTCTGTGCTCATATCCCTCACTGGTGGACTCTTGGGCGTCATCTTAGGATGCCTTGTTGGACAATTCGTCATCCCGCTCATGGGCATGCCATCCAGCATTCCCGCTTGGTCTATCTACGTGTCTTTCGCTGTCTGCACTTTCATTGGCGTCATCTTCGGCTACATTCCAGCACGTAAGGCCGCCAATATGGATCCAATCGAGGCCATCAGACATGAGTAGTTTTGAGTTTAGAGATAAATGTTTCGTCAAATGAACAAAATAAGAACATTATTTTTTCTGTGTTTTCTGTGCTTTCTGTGTGAAACAAGCCATGCACAGTCGCTCAAGGACTTCTTTCTCAAGATGCCACAGGAATTGTGCCCATCGTTCTCTGAATACAATCACTTGGAAATTGTAGATAATCAGAAGAATGGCAAGCCCATGCAGACACGTAATCAGTTCCGCACCGTCTCTACGATGAAGGAACTGACCGACGACTATGCCTATTTGGTGCTCAGCAACTGTTCAGAGAAGGAAATGAAGTTGTTGACCAAGAACGATGGCACCCCCATCATCATGGTCATCAGCACGGTTTACTGCGACAGCCTTGCCGATTCTGATGTTGCATTCTACGACACCAATTGGCAACCGCTTCGCACACTCGATTACTACACACTCCCCCAAATTGAGAGTTTCCGTCACGTCACCATCAACAAGACAACCAACGAACTGACCGTTAGCACTCAGAATCCTTTCCGTCTCCGTACTGATGGCAGCGATCAACCAGCCATTCCCCTATCGCCCATTACCACTACACTCCAATGGTCAACAGAGGAGAGCCGCTTTATTCCTTAATTATCATTCCGTGCATCATTCGCACAAGAATTTGACAATAAAGAAAAGAATGGGCCGATTTGTTGAAATCGGCCCATTCTTTTCTTTTCATTCTTCTGAGGTCTTCTTCTTTTTTCCGACCACACCTTTCACCCAGCTGCCCACAGTGGATGCACCACGTTTAGTATGGAACACTGCTACCGACTTCTGGTACTTCGCCTTCAGATTGTAATATTTCTCCAACTGAATTTGTGTCATCCGCTTCTTGTATGTCTTATACTCCTTGGTCAAGTTCTTATACACGACCGTCAAGGAGTCCATTGTTTCTGCCTCAGTGGTCTTGCTGTCCAAAGCAGCTACACCATTGACGAACAACTCATACCTATTCAGAAAGTCACTCACGGGGTCAGCCATGAGGGTCACAGAGAGCATCAAAGCCATCGTGAAAAGTAATAGTTTTCTCATATCGTAAGTGTTTTTTATCGCGTATCATTCCAGCATGGACAAGAACTCATCTTCTGACACGATGGGCACACCCAGACTCTGGGCTTTCTCCAGCTTGGAAGGTCCCATGTTGTCACCTGCAAGAATGAAAGTGGTCTTCTTCGAGATGCTACCCACATTCTTGCCGCCATTCTGTTCGATGATGGTCTTGTAATCATCGCGAGAATGCTTTTGGAACACGCCTGAGATGACGATGCTCTTGCCTGCCAACTTATCCGTCTGACCAGCGAGTTGCTCCTCCGACAATTGCATCTGCACACCAAATCCAGCCAGTTTATCAACGATTTCTGCGTTCTTGGCATCTTGGAAGTATTTGACCACTGATTCAGCAATCACCTGCCCCACTCCATCCACCTCCATCAACTGTTCGATGGTTGCCATTCGCAAAGCTTCCATTGACTTGAATCGACGAGCCAACAATTTCGCAGTGGTTTCGCCCACAAAACGGATTCCGATGGCAAACACCACCCGCTCGAAAGGCACTTGGAGCGTGGATTTCACGCCGTCAATCACTTTTTGGGCAGATTTCACACGATTCTTGTTCACGCCACAGATGTCGGCAATGGTCAACATGTAGAGGTCTGACACATCATGGATCAAACCTCGCTGATAGTAATCATCCACCGTTTCTGGGCCGAGGCTGTCGATATTCATCGCCTTGCGAGAGATGAAGTGCTCGATGCGTCCTTTGATTTGAGGCGGACAAGCGCTGTCGTTTGGACAATAATGTGCCGCTTCCCCTTCGAACCGAACCAGTTCTGCCCCACATTCAGGACAGGTCTTGATGAATTGCACTTTCTGCATGTCGCCCGTTCTTTGGCTCTTATCCACACCCACCACTTTGGGGATAATCTCTCCACCTTTCTCAACATAGACCATATCGCCAATGTGCAAGTCCAGTTCCTCCATCACATCAGCATTGTGGAGCGAAGCACGCTTCACAATGGTACCCGCCAATTGCACAGGATCCATATTGGCCACAGGCGTCACAGCACCCGTTCTGCCCACCTGGTAAGTGACCTCGTTCAAACGTGTGCAAGCCCGTTCTGCTTTGAACTTGTAAGCAATCGCCCAACGAGGACTCTTTGCCGTATAGCCTAAGTGCAGTTGTTGCCTCAAAGAGTTCACTTTCAACACGATGCCATCCGTCGCCACAGGCAGATTCTTACGTTCCTTGTCCCAATAATCAATAAACGCAAGCACCTCCTCGATGGTCTTGCACTTCTTCATCCCCTGCGAGATTTTGAAGCCCCAAGAGGCTGCCTGCTGCAGGTTTTCATAGTGATAACCATCTGATGGGATCTCATCACCTAATAAATAATAAAGGTATGCGTCCAGCCCCCGTTCTGCCACCACTCTCGAACTCTGCGACTTCAATGTACCGCTGGCTGCATTTCTTGGATTGGCAAACAGGGGCTCTTCACGTTTTGCTCGTTCCTCGTTCAACTTCTCAAACGAGACCCAAGGCATCAAGATCTCACCACGTATCTCAAACTCATGCGGATAACCACTGCCATCTCTCAACTTCAAAGGGATAGAACGAATGGTACGCACATTCGTGGTCACATCATCACCCCTCACGCCATCTCCACGAGTGACTGCCTGCGTCAATTCACCATCCACATAAGTCAATGAGATGCTCAACCCATCATACTTCATCTCCGCACAGATCTCGAATTCTTCCCCTTCCAATCCCTCTTTCACACGCTGATAAAACTCGCGTACCTCACCTTCATTATAGGTGTTCGCCAACGACAACATGGGATACTTATGTGCCACCGACTTAAACGCTTGGTTCAAGTCGCTGCCTACCCGTTGGGTTGGCGAGTTAGGATCAGCATACTGCGGATAGAACAATTCCAAATCCTCCAACCGATGCATCATCTGGTCGAAGTCATAATCTGAAATAGTTGGCTGATTCAGCACATAATAATTGTAATTATGCTGATCCAACTCTTTCCTGAGTTGCTCTATTTCTTCTTTAGGAGTCATGCACAAATTTTGTCAGATGAGGGGCATGCCTGCAGCAGCACATTCCTTACGCATCTCGTCTGGCCAAATGGAGGCTTGAATCTCGCCCACATGAGCCTTGTGAAGGAGTACCATGCAGAGACGGCTCTGACCGATTCCACCACCAATAGACAATGGAATTTCATCATTCATTAATTTCTTGTGGAAGAAGAGGTTAAGGCGATCTTTCTTATTTTCCAACTCAAGCTGGCGAAGAAGCGCTTCCTTATCCACCCGAATGCCCATGGAACTGAGTTCGATGCTGCGTCCTAATACTGGATACCAGATGAGAATATCGCCATTTAAACCTTTGTAGCCATCTTCGTTAGGAGTGCTCCAATCGTCATAATCAGGAGCACGTCCATCATGCTTTTCTCCATTGGAAAGTTTACCACCAATACCCATGATGAACACAGCTCCATATTTTTTGCATATGGCATCCTCACGCTGTTTAGGTGTCAAATCTGGATACAGTTGGAGGAGTTCTTCTGAGTGGATGAAATGTATTTCCTCGGGCAGGAAAGGTTTGATTTGCGGATAGGATTCGCACACCAGATACTCAGTACGCATGATAGCCGCATAAATGTCACGTACAATCCGCTTCAAGAAGGCAAGATTGCGGTCTTCCCGACGGATGGTGCGACACCAATCCCACTGATCCACATAAAGAGAATGGGTGTTGTCCAACTCTTCGTCACCACGAATGGCATTCATGTCGGTATAGAGTCCATAGCCTGGCTGAATGCCGTACTCAGCCAACATGACACGTTTCCACTTGGCAAGTGAATGCACCACTTCGGCCACCTGTTCGCCCATATCCATAATGGGGAACGACACAGGACGCTCCACCCCATTCAGGTCATCATTCAGTCCCAATCCACGCAACACAAAAAGAGGTGCAGTCACACGACGCAGCCTCAACGCAGTGGACAGGTTTGCTTGGAAGAAATCCTTTATCTGCTTGATTCCCAATTCTGTCTGTATGGGGTCAAGCAACTGTTTGTAGCCCTCAACCCTAATGAGTTTGCTCATATCTTTTATTTGTTTTGTCTTTTTGTCATGTCTTGCCCAACACAAGCCCTTTGTGAAAAGTGCTGCAAAGGTAAGGTTATTTTAATAACAAAACAAATTTTTCCAGATAAATAATTGCAAAATGTAAGAAAAAAGTGTTATTTTACTTACACTATTGCACAAAAAGAGCACTTTGGACGAATAATCTGCTACATGACTCAGAATGTCAGAATAAAACTTTTTCAGAATGTTTCACATTATTTATAATAGATGTTTCAAAGATTATTCGTAACTTTGCAGCCGTTTTGTAAGTGATTTTAGGAATAAGCGAAAGAACAACAAGGATATTGAAGATGGATTTCAATTTTGACGGAATAATAGAAGAAGAGCCTGTGGAGGGCAAAATCAGTTTCATTACCAGCCTCGATAACCCTATCAAGGGTGATATTGAGCAGGAAATCTCACCAGAGAACACCATTCCTGTTCTACCTCTGCGTGGTGTGATGTTGTTTCCAGAAACGATGGTGCCGATTTCAATAGGTAGGGATTCTTCTTTCAAACTGCTGAAGGATGCACAGAAGAAGAATGCGTCGATTGCCGTATTCACACAGATAGATGACTCTACCGATGAGCCTGATTATGACCAGTTGTATCATACAGGTGTAATTGGTAAAGTGCAGAAAATTATCAAATTGCCAGATGGAGGCAAAACCGCCCTAATCCAAGGCTACACCCGTGTTCGTCTGATAGAGTTAGGATGGAATGGTAGCTACAACATGGGGCGTGTAGAAAATTATCCTGAAACAGTGCCAGAACGGGGAGACCGTGAATTTATGGCTGTGGTGGATGCATGTCGCGAAACAGCCATCAAATTATTACGCACCAGCGAACATACCATTGGTTCTGCTTTCGCCCTCAACAACATCACCGACCGCACCCTCATTATCAACTTCATCTGCTGCAATCTGAACATCAGCAACAAGGAACGCATCGTATTGTTAGAGGAGAACAATCTCTTCGACCGCGCTTATCGTCTGCTGGGCATTTTGCAACGCGAATATCAGTATGTGGCATTGAAGATTGACCTCCAGACACGTACACGCGAGGAACTGGACAAGCAGCACAAAGAGTACTTCCTGCGCCAGGAGATGGAAACAATCCAGGAACAGTTGGGAGAAAAAGGTGAGGATGAAATCAGAGAGATGCGTGAACAAGGGAGAAAGAAGAAGTGGAACAGAGCGACAGCCAAGTTATTTGAAGACACTTTGGACAAGATGTCGCACATGAGCAACCACTCTCCTGATTACCAAACGGAATATACTTGGGCACAGACTATGCTGGAACTTCCTTGGGGTGAAGTGACCAAGGACAACCTCAATCTGGCCAATGCCGAAAAGGTGCTGAACAAAGACCACTATGGCATGGAGAAAGTGAAGGAACGCATCATCGAACATTTGGCTGTGCTGAAGATGCGTGGTGACTTCAAGAGTCCCATCCTCTGTCTGTATGGCCCTCCTGGAGTCGGCAAGACCTCATTGGGCAAAAGCATTGCGAAGGCGATGAAACGTAAATATGTGAGAATGTCATTGGGGGGCTTGCATGATGAGGCCGAAATCCGTGGTCATCGCCGTACTTACGTTGGTGCGATGGCTGGACAAATCATCAAGAACATCAAGAAAGCTGGCAGCAGCAATCCTGTGTTCATTCTTGATGAGATTGACAAGGTGACACAACAAACCAATAATGGTGACCCTGCATCAGCCTTGTTGGAAGTGCTCGACCCAGAGCAGAACATCGCATTCCACGACAACTACCTCGATACAGATTACGACCTGTCGAAGGTGATGTTCATTGCCACAGCCAACAATATCTCAACCATTCCTGCCCCACTCCTCGACCGCATGGAGCTGATTGAGGTGAGCGGCTATCTGACAGAAGAAAAGATAGAGATTGCCAAGCGCCATCTGATACCCAAGGAACTTGACAACCTTGGTATGAAGGATAGCGAAGTGAAGATTTCAAAGGCTGCCATTGAGAAGATGATTGAGGACTACACACGCGAATCTGGTGTGCGTGATCTCGATAAGAAAATCAATAAAGTGCTTCGCAAGGTGACTCTCAAGTACGCCAAAGATGGTGTGCTGCCAGAGAAAGCACTGAGTGTGGAAGACGTGAAGGAATATCTCGGCACAGAGCCTTTCAGCCGAGACAAGTATCAAGGCAACGACTACTATGGCGTGGTGACAGGTTTGGCCTGGACAAGTGTGGGTGGCGAAATTCTCTTCATCGAGACCTCCATTGACAACGGCAAGGGAGGCAAACTCGGTTTGACAGGAAACTTGGGCGATGTGATGAAGGAATCAGCCACGATTGCTTTGCAATATTTGAAAGAACATTGCGACCTCATCGGTATCGAGCCCGACTATTTCGAGAACCATAACATCCACATTCACGTTCCAGAAGGAGCGACGCCAAAGGATGGTCCATCTGCAGGTATCACGATTGCCACGTCGCTGGCCAGTGCCATCACAAAACGCAAGGTACGTAAGAACATTGCCATGACAGGAGAAATTACCCTGAGAGGCAAGGTGCTTCCTGTAGGTGGTATCAAAGAGAAGATTCTGGCTGCCAAACGCGCAGGCATTACAGATATCCTCATCTGTCACGAAAACAGGAAGAATATTGAAGACATACCTGCCAAGTATGTGACTGGAGTGACGTTCCACTATGTGGAGAACGTGAAAGATGTACTTGATTTTGCTTTGCTCCCATGACGTTCACACTACAACATAACGACCCAAAGACCAACGCTCGTGCTGGTGTCATCCACACAGATCATGGTGACATTCAAACCCCTATCTTTATGCCTGTGGGAACGCAGGCTTCAGTGAAGGCGGTACATCTCCACGAGCTAAAGGATGACATCAAGGCACAAATCATTTTGGGCAATACCTACCACCTCTATCTCCGTCCAGGACTCGAAGTGCTGGAGGCAGCTGGTGGTTTGCACAAATTCAATGGTTTCGATCGCCCCATGCTGACTGACAGTGGTGGCTTTCAGGTGTTCTCATTGGCAGGCATCCGCAAAATCAAGGAAGAAGGTGTGGAATTCCGCAGCCACATCGATGGAAGCAAACACGTCTTCACACCTGAAAAGGTGATGGACATCGAACGAGCCATTGGTGCAGACATCGTGATGGCGTTTGACGAATGTCCTCCAGGCACCAGCGACTACGAGTATTCGAAGAAATCTCTGGCTCTGACAGAGCGATGGCTCGACCGTTGCATCCTGCGTTTCAACGAGACAGAACCCAAGTATGGCTATCAGCAGAGCCTCTTCCCGATTGTTCAGGGCTGCACCTACAAAGATTTGCGTGAACGTGCTGCTGAGAATATCGCAAAGAAAGGAGCAGACGGCAATGCCATTGGTGGCTTGGCTGTAGGCGAACCCACAGAGGTGATGTATGAGATGATAGAGGTGGTCAATGCCATCCTGCCCAAAGACAAACCTCGATATCTGATGGGCGTGGGTACACCTATCAACCTGTTAGAAGGTATCGAGAGAGGCGTGGACATGTTCGACTGCGTGATGCCAACCCGTAATGGACGTAACGCCCAAATCTTCACCAAACATGGCACCATCAACTTGCGCAACCAGAAATGGGACTTCGATTTCTCACCGCTCGACCCTGAAGGGACTTCCTATGTCGATACAGCCTACACAAAGGCATACGTGCACCATCTCTTCAAGGCACAAGAAATCCTTGCCTTGCAGATAGCATCCATCCACAACTTGGCATTCTACCTGTGGTTGGTGGGCGAAGCGAGGAACCACATCATCGCAGGCGACTTCTGCGTATGGAAGGCGAAGATGGTGGAAGAGTTGGGCAGAAGATTGTAGGGAATATACATTATTATATAATATAAGGCAAAAAGATTAGGCACATTGGTTTTATTCGAAGAAGTTAACGGCAAATTGGTTCCCATGGGAAGCGAGGAAGACATCAAGGCTTATCTCGACTACAAGAAGGGGCAGAAGACGAGGGCGAGACGTCGTTCGTTGCGCGAACGGCACACTCGGAGGTCTGCTGTCTCTAAATGGTTGGCAGAGCACTCTCTCCTATCCCGTCTTGACCGCTATATTGTAGGCAAGTTCTTGGGCACCTACTTCTTCTCCATCGTACTCATCATTAGCATCGCTGTGGTGTTTGACATCAATGAGAACATCGACAAGTTCCTGCAACATAATGTGCCCATGCATGAGATTCTGTTCGATTACTATCTGAACTTCATCCCATTCTACTCGAACATGTTCAGCCAGCTGTTCGTGTTCATTGCCGTCATCTTCTTTACCACCAAACTGGCAGACAACTCAGAAATCATCGCCATGCTATCGACTGGCACGAGTTTTCGTCGTCTGGTACGTCCTTATATGATTTCTGCTGCCATCATTGCATTGCTCAACTACGGACTGGGTGCATACATCATCCCCAAGGGAAATGTTAAGCGCGTCAGATTTGAGAACAAATACAAGAATCGTGGACGTCAGGACTTCACTTCCAACGTGCAGTTAGAGGTTGATACTGGGGTGATAGCCTATTTCGGACGATATGAAGAAAGTCACAAGATGGCGTTCGACTTCACCCTCGACAAGTTTGAGGACAAGAAACTGGTGAAGCATCTGCAAGCGATGAGCATCCAATACGACACCCTCTCGTATGAACCCTACCATTGGGTTATCACGAGTTATCAGACTCGCGACTTACAAGGTATGCGTGAAATCATCACGAGTGGCAACAAACTCGACACCCTCATCAAGATACAGCCGCAAGACCTCATGGCATCGAGAGACATGGAGATGACGCTCACCACCCCAGAATTGCGACGTCATATTGAACGGCAGAAAGCACGTGGTTTTGCCAATCTCCAACAATTCGAGGTGGAATACTACAAACGTGGTGCTACCGCCTTTGCCACTTTCATCCTCACCCTCATTGGTGTGTCCATCTCTGCTCGCAAACGTAAGAACGGTATGGGTATCGCTTTAGGTATCGGCTTGGCACTCATTCTGGCATATATCATGTTCCAGACGGTGGTGTCCAGTCTTGCCATCAACGCAAATTTCTCTGCTGCCATTGCCGTATGGATTCCCAATTTCGTATATGCTTTCATCGCACTCTACTATTATAAGAAAGCCCCAAGGTGATGGACGATTTACAATTACAATTTGACTTACCATTTGACATCATACATCTAACATGTATTTCGACGAACTAAACATATCAGACGAATTGCTCGATGCGCTCGACGCCATGAACTTCGAGGAATGTACGCCCATTCAAGAACAGGCTATCCCCAAGATTCTGGAGGGGCACGACCTGATGGGTATTGCACAAACTGGCACAGGAAAGACGGCTGCCTATCTGTTGCCCGTCCTTGACGAGTTGAGTCATGGCAATTATCCCAAAGACTCCGTCAACTGCATCATCATGTCGCCTACCCGCGAACTGGCTCAGCAGATTGACCAGCAGGTAGAAGGTTTTGCCTATTATCTGGATGGCGTATCCTCTGTTGCCGTCTATGGTGGCAATGATGGCATCCGTTTCGAACAGGAACGCAGAGGATTAGAATTAGGAGCCGACATCATCATCGCCACCCCAGGCAGACTCATCAGCCACTTGAATGGTGGACACATTGATCTGAAGAAAGTGTCCTTCTTCATTCTCGACGAAGCAGACCGCATGCTCGACATGGGTTTCTACGACGACATCATGAAGATAGCCTCTTATCTGTCAGAAGACCGTCAGACCATCATGTTCTCAGCCACGATGCCAGACAACATCCAGAAGTTGGCACAGAACATCCTGCACAATCCTGTGGAGGTGAAGATTGCTGTATCGAAACCAGCTGAGAAGATTCAGCAGATAGCCTACGTTTGCTACGACGGCATGAAAGAACGCATTGTGGAGCAGGTACTCAGCGATGAATCTCTTGACCGCGTCATCATCTTCGGCTCCTCCAAGCAGAGAGTGAAGGAACTGAGTCTGATTCTGAAACGAAAAGGCTACAATGTAGGTGCCATGCACAGCGATTTGGAACAGCGCGAACGTGAGGAAATCATGTTGGGCTTTAAAAATCGTCGCATCCGTATCCTCATCGCCACTGACATCGTGAGCCGAGGCATTGACATTGACGACATCCAGATGGTCATCAACTTCGACACGCCACGAGACCCAGAAGACTACGTGCATCGCATTGGACGTACAGCACGTGCCAATCGTGATGGTCAAGCCGTCACGTTAGTCACGCCCAAAGACTGGCCACACCTCATCAAGATTGAAAGGCTCATCGAGAAGGAAATTCCCAAACCCGACCTGCCTGAAGGATGTGGCGAGAAACCTGAAATCAGTGCCGCTGCCGCTAAAGGTCGTCGTCATACTCCTGGCAGACATGGTGGCAAAGGACGATACAACCGCAAAGGAAATGGTAAACATCGAAATAAAAACAAAAATCAGTCCTCAAACCAAGGGGCAAAAGCATAAATGAGCGTCAAATACACCTCTTTCAGTTTTTTTAACTCGCTTAATGAACATAATATTTGACGAACTCCCCAAAAAGGTGTAATTTTGCACTCGAAATTGAATATTCGATATCAAAAAGAATGAATAAACTCACATTTGCCATCATTGCAACTACCTTCGTGACAGCCCTCCATGCGCAGAACGGCATCAATTCGCCCTACTCTCGTTATGGATTTGGCATTCAGTCCGAACGTGCGATGGGGTTCAACAAAGGTATGGGAGGCGTTGCACAAGGATTCCGTAACGGGCAGCAAATCAACATAGCCAACCCTGCCTCATACTCAGCTGTTGACTCTGTCACAGCTCTTTTCGACATAGGTATATCCTTACAGAACAGCAATCATAAGATGGGCAATCTGCAACAAAACATTCGCAACACCAGTTTCGACTACTTTGCCTTCCAGTTCCGTGCCTTCCGTCATGTCGGCATGACCATCGGACTGATGCCCATCACCAACATCAAATACGAGTTCGCCTCCACATCTGAAAACCTGGAAGGAACGGAAAACATCACTTCCTCATATTCCTTCAATGGAGACGGAGGTTTACGTGAGGTCATTTTCGGCACAGGATGGAATCCCTTCAAACCCATCTCCATTGGATTCAACGTGAGTTACATCTGGGGCGACTATACCCACAACATGCAGATGGCTTTCAGCGAGAATTCCGCATTCGGTCTGAAACGTACCTATTCGGCTGACATCAGTACCTACAACGTGCAGGCAGGTTTGCAATTTATTCAGCCCATCAACAAGAAAGACAAGATTGTACTGGGAGGAACCTATACTTTGGGACACAACATGGGTAACGAAGCCTATCGGACGACAGAGAGTGTAGCAAGTGATGCAACAGGAACACAAACCAGCGACACCGTCAAGAATGCCTTCCATTGGCCGACCTCTATCGCAGCAGGTATCACCTACTACCATAGCAACACCCTCCGCATTGGGGCAGACTTTGAACTTCAGCGCTGGAGCGGAGCCCGATTCCCCAATCAACAGACGGGACTCTCAGGCAGCAGCCTCTCAGATACTTACACCTCCACAACAGGTCAATTGAACGACCGATTCAAGATTGCCTCAGGACTGGATTGGACACCCAATCCGCTCTCGAGCCACTATTTTAGCAAATGTACCTATAAGGTGGGCGGCTACTACTCACAGTCCTATGCCAAAGCAGATGTGACAGGTGTTGTGACTCAAAAGCCCTACGAGGTGGGCGTGTCAGCAGGAATTTCCCTGCCCATTGCCAATGCGCATGTCACTTCCCTCGACATGAGAAAGAGAAACATCCCTCGTATCAACATGTCTGTGCAGTGGGTACACACCAACATTCCCTATCTCAATGCCTCCACCATGCAACCAGGCAAACTCATAGAGAACTACTTCAAGTTCTGCTTGGGCATCAGCTTCAGCGAACGCTGGTTCTACAAGTCGAAACTGGATTAAGGGCTCTAAACTCTAAACCCAATAGGACATTCCCCTCAAAAAAAGCGGCTTTTCCTATTTGCATATGACAGACATTCACTACTTTTGCATCACAAAAACAACAAATAAAACATAGTCAACAGAACAATAATATTAACAACAAACAAATAGAAGTATGAAGAAGATTTTATTTGCAAGCTTACTTGCCCTTGTCGCTGTAGCAGCATCCGCACAGGATCTCAAGGGAACTTCACTCAACGACCGCATTGGTCACGGCCAGGATTCCATCGATGTGCTTGGCAGCCTCTCACTCTATCAGGACGCCTTCAAGCGCAAGAGTTATGTTGAAGCCATCGAGCCATGGGAGTACGTGTTTGAAAAAGCCCCACTGTCAATGGTACGCGTTTATACTGATGGTGCATGGATGTTCGAGCAGCTCATTCAGGCTGAGACAGATGCTGGCAAGAAAAAAGAGTATTTCGACAAGCTCATGGCCATCTACGATCAGCGTCTCAAGTATCTCGATGCGCTCAATTCCTTCGCAACCCCAAAGACCACTTCAACCAAGGGTAACATCATCTGCCGCAAGGCATACGACTACTACTACTTCTGCCCAACGGTGGACAACAACGTAGCCTACAAGATGTTTAAGGAAGGTATCGACGACATGGGTCCCAACACCGAGGGTTTCGTCCTCTATGGATTCATCGAGTGCTCGTACAACCGTTTCCTCCAAAACAAGGACAACATCGACGTGCGTCAGGATTTCATCCAGGACTACATGGAGACCAACGACATCTGCGACCGTCTGCTCGACCAGGCCAAGGAATTCCCTGCAGAGACCATTCCTGCTGACCCAGAGTCAGAAGACTCCACCAAGTGGGTTGACCAGGTGGTGCTCTCTCCTGAGGCTCAGAAGATTGTGGACAACTACCAGCCTGTACAGATCAAGGCCAACGAACTCTTCGTTTCCTCTGGTGCAGCTGACTGCGATGCCCTTGAGAAGATTTATGGCGCACAGGTAGAGGCCAACAAGACCAACCTCCAGTACCTCAACTCTGTGCTGGCCATCCTCACCAACTTTGAGTGCGATAAGTCTAACATCTACTATGTGGCAGCCGACTACGCATACCAAATCAACAAGACCCCTCAGGCAGCCATCGGTAAGGCTTCCAAGCTCCTGAAGGAAGGTGATGTGAACGGTGCCATCAAGTATTTCGACGAGGCACTCAGCCTGGAGACCGACAACGCCAAGAAGGCCAAGTACTCCTACATCGTGGCAGCCCTCATGTACCGTAAGGGCAACCTCGCACAGTGCCGTGCATACTGCCAGAAGACCCTCCAGTACAATCCTTCCAATGGTGGCGCATACCTCCTTCAGGCAAGCTGTATCGCACGTGCCGCATCAGGCGACCACCTGCAGAAGAGCTACTACTACTGCCTCGCTTACGATTACTGCAACAAGGCTAAAGCCGTTGACCCATCATCCGCAGCCAAAGCCAACCGTGCAGCATCAAGCTATGCAGCTCACTTCTATCCAAAGTCTGAGGCCTTCTTCGCAGGTATCAAGGCTGGCCAAACCGTCAGCGTTCCTGGCTACGGAACCACCACGCTGCGTCTGAGATAAACATCCAAACCTCAAAATCTTGAAGTTTCGATTCACATACACATTTAGCATTGCAGCAGTCATCATGGCTGCTGCAATGCTCATGTTATTCTCCTGCAACGACCCATCAGAAAAGACTGGGCCACACATCGAAGGACGAGATTCCCTACCCACCCTACGCACTTTGGGCGTCAGCACATTAGTGAGCGACTCAGGCGTCATCCGATACAAGATCATTGCCGAAGAGTGGTTCATCTACGACAAGAAAGACCCGCAATATTGGGCTTTCCCAAAGGGGCTTTTCATCGAGACCTTCAATCGTACATTTCAAGCCGAAGCCTTCATCTCCTGCGACACAGCCTACCACTTCTATAGCCACAGTCTTTGGGAACTGCGTGGACGTGTGCTCGCCAAAAATATTAAGGGCGAGACCTTCAAGACCACCCTCCTCTATTGGGACACCCGTGCCCATCGCCTCTATTCCCCAGCCTATATGGAAATAGACGGAGAGACCCAAAAACTCTCAGGCTATGACTTCAGCAGCAACGAGCAGATGACCGAATACATCATCCACTCCTCCAAGGGAGAGTTCCCACTCGAAGACAACTCCCCCACGCCAGAACCCGACCCTGCTATGATGGCCGACAGCACAAGGAACCAGCCATAATTCAAAATCCTGTCTTGGTGGTATGATCACCCTTCAAAAAATAACGCCGTTATCGTCGCCTTCATACGCCGTTAGATTGAGCCACTAACGTCGTTATTTTAAAGCAGGTACGTTGACTGTTAATAACCACTTTCCATATAGGCATTCTCTTCATTCTCCCCCTCGTGCCCACAAAATTTTGAAAGTTTCAAAATAAATTTCTAAAGTTTGAAAATATTTTTTGAAACTTTGAAAAAATATTTCTAAACTTTCAAAATGTTGCGGATAGCAGGGAAAAGATGATTTGAACCTTCAGCTCGACGAAGTCAATCAACTCAACGTTTGGATGTCAAATTGATGGTAGTCTCTATCACTTCTCCATCGTAAGCCAGATGAATGCCAGCAGGAAGGGATTTCTCTTCCTGCTGATGTTTTTGGATGTGGTGGCTCATGTGGATGAGCCAAGCTTCCTTTGCGCCTATCTGACGGGCAAAGGCAATCGCATCTTCAATAGATTGATGACTAGGATGTTCTTTATGTCGCAAACCATTGACAATCAGATATTCGACACCATCCAATAAAGGCAGTTCTGTGTCTGGAATAGTCTTCATATCGGTGATGTAGGCGAAATTATCTATTCGGAATCCCACGATGGGAAGTTTACCATGCATCACACGGATGGGCATGATGGTCACATCACCAATGACTAAGGGTTGATGGGGAGCAATCTCTATCAAGTTGAGGGCAGGCACACCTGGATAGCGCTTCTCTAGAGGTGTGAAGCAATAGGGAATGCGCTCTATCAAATGATCCATGCAGAACTTCTCCGTATAGACATTTACGTCACCAAAGATGCTATATGGACGCAAATCATCCAAGCCTCCAACATGATCATAATGCTCATGAGTGATCAGCACAGCATCTAATGGTTTGAAGTCGATACTGAGCATCTGTTGACGAAAATCGGGGCCACAATCGATGAGGATACGCTTCCCTCTCACCTCCACCAACGCCGAACAACGCAAACGTTTGTCCTTTGGGTCAGTAGAAGTACACACCTCGCAAGTGCATCCAACTTGAGGCACTCCACAAGAGGTTCCGCTGCCAAGTATCGTGACTTTCATATAGAATTGAAGAATTGAAAAGTTGAAGAATTGAAGAGTTGGGGAATTATATCAGATTCACTTCCGGATGAATGTCGATGCCAAATTTCTCCTTCACGTCTTTGCAAATCGTGTCGCACAAGGTGACAATCTCGTCTGAAGTGGCACCACCCAAATTGACCAGCACCAGCGCCTGCTTGTCATGCACAGCAGCACGTCCCAACGCCTTGCCCTTCCAGCCACATTGGTCAATCATCCATCCAGCAGGAATTTTCACCCCACCCTCCACTTCGTAAAACGGCATCTGGGGATAGTCCTTCTGTACGGAAAGGAACTTCTCACGGCTCACGACTGGATTCATGAAGAAACTGCCTGCATTGCCCAACACTTTTGGATCGGGCAATTTGGCATTGCGAATATCGATAATGGCTTGACGCACATCACTGATTGTCAGGTTCTCCTTGTCGCCCAACACAGCCTTGATATTGCCATATTCCAACTTCAACGTTGGCTGCTTCTGCAAACGATAGGTGACAAAAGTGATGGCATATTTGCCTTTCAGCTGATTCTTGAAGATGCTCTGGCGATAGGAATAATCACATTCTTCTGTTCCAAAGACACGTTTCTGCCCACTCTGCAATTCAATCGCCTCCACCAAGGCAATCACATCTTTCGCCTCCACACCATAGGCGCCTATATTCTGCACAGCACTTGCTCCCACCTCACCAGGAATGAGCGAAAGGTTTTCTACACCTCCATAGCCATTGGACACAGCCCAATCAACAAAATCATCCCATACCTCACCAGCACCTACTCGCACCAACACGTCATCAGTCTTCTCTTCCACCACTTCTATGCCACGAATGGCGCTATGCAGCACAGTACCTTCAAAGTCGCCCTTGAAAAGCAAATTGCTGCCTCCACCGATATGAAGCACCTTGCCACACAAAGTGGACACAATCGTTTTGAGTTCCTCTTCGCTGTCATATTCCACATAATGTTTGGCTTTCACATCCATACCAAACGTGTTGTGGTTCAGCAAACTATAATCAGTATATTCTTTCAATGCCTTAACTTTTAATTCTTCAATATTCTATTTCCATCAATTTCCAGTCATCGCCAACCTTGTTGAACTTGAACTTCATCTGCATACCATTGCTGAGACCTTGCAGGAGCAATATCTTTTTATTCTGGCTGATGCTTGCCTGTCCATAGTCCACATTCACCAATGCATCCGTAGGCAGAGGAATACTTTCCCTCATTTCAAACCACTCGTCAGCATTCACATGTTCCTCTTGGGGTTCTTCCTCGCCATCCTCTGATGTGAGAATCACCTTGACGGGGTCAGCCAATGCCTCACGCTGATATACGCTGTCAGCAATGAAATGGGCATAGAATTCCAAAAACTCACCATTCGGCATTTCCTCTCTCCGTTTCTTGTCGATGTTCGTCAACATCCACTTATTGTTCACACGATTGAAATGGAACTTCTCCACCAAGGGATGACGCAATTCGATCCACTCGACAGCCACACTTTGCATCGAGGTGTCTTTCGACAATTCCAAATCATGTTCACGCTCATAAATGACCGTCAACAGCTCCTGATCTCTGAAATGGTTGAAATCTGGCCAATCATGTTTCGACAACGCAGTTTGCTCTTCACCATCCGTACATGGCAAAGGATATACGATGCGTTGTCCTTGAAAATGTGCGTCATCAATAAAATTGAACAAGAAATCATCAAAAAGTTCATCAACGGCAGCAGGTGGCTCCACATCCTCGAACAGATGCAGCGTATCTCCCACATACGCTTCGAGGGAATCTTCTTCCACATCATCTTCTGTAGCAAACACATTCTCCATCTTCTTGTCCTTGCACGAACCAAGAAGAATCCCCGCTGCTACTGCTATAACTAAACCTTTTCTCATGCTTTTTTCATAAAAACTTTGCAAAGTTAACGCATTCCTCATGAAAAATCACTAACTTTGCAGCGATTTTTCACAAAACAACATCAAATATGTTAGAAAAGATTCAAAGTTTACTCCAAGAAGTTGACGGTCTTGAAGCCAAATCCGCTGAAGAGATTGAACAGCTTCGTATCAAATACCTGAGTAAAAAGGGTGTCATTCCAGCCCTCATGGCAGACTTCCGCAATGTGCCTGCTGACCAAAAGAAGGAGATTGGCATCAAAATCAACGAACTGAAAGACAAAGCGCAGGAAAAGATCAACGCGCTCCGCGATTCTTTCGCTGTGCAAGAGACAGAGGTGAACCACTTGGATATCACCCGTACCGCCTACCCTATCGGCTTGGGCACACGTCATCCACTCACCCTTGTCAAGAACGAAATCATCGACATTTTCTCTCGTCTTGGCTTCTCTTTGGCTGAGGGTCCAGAAGTGGAAGATGACTGGCACGTGTTCTCATCCATGAACTTTGCCGATGACCATCCTGCTCGCGATATGCAGGACACCTTCTTTGTCGAGGCACATCCAGACATCATCCTGCGTACCCACACCAGTTCTGTTCAGGCTCGTGTGATGGAAAAGCAGCAGCCTCCTATCCGTGTGCTCTGCCCTGGTCGTGTATATCGTAACGAAGCCATTTCTGCTCGTGCCCATTGCTTCTTCCATCAGGTGGAGGGACTCTATGTGGATGAGAAAGTCAGCTTCACCGACCTCAAGCAGGTGTTGCTGCTTTTCGCCAAGGAGATGTTTGGCGAAGACACACAGATTCGTCTCCGTCCTTCTTACTTCCCCTTTACGGAACCCAGCGCAGAGATGGACGTGAGTTGCACCCTCTGCAAAGGAAAGGGTTGCAGCATGTGTAAAGGTTCTGGATGGCTCGAAATCCTTGGTTGCGGCATGGTTCACCCCAACGTGCTTGAAGCCAATGGCATTGATTCCACCAAGTATAAAGGCTATGCTTTCGGTATGGGTATCGAGCGTATCGCCAACCTCAAGTATCAGGTGAAAGACCTTCGTCTCTTCTCAGAGAACGATGTCCGCTTCCTGAAAGAATTTGAAGCTGCCAATTAAATATATGTAATATGGAAAATAGGAGCATTGTTTCGATTGCCGACTATGGGAAGGAGAAGATTCAGTATCTGCTCAACATGGCGGCTGAGTTTGAGGCACACCCTAACCGTCAGTTGCTGAAGGGCAAGGTGGTGGCCACATTGTTCTTCGAGCCAAGCACTCGTACGAGACTGTCGTTTGAGACGGCTGCAAACCGATTGGGTGCCCGTGTGATTGGTTTTACAGACCCCAAGGTGACGAGTTCATCCAAGGGTGAGACTCTGAAGGACACCATCAAGATGGTAAGCAATTACGCTGATGTGATTGTGATGCGCCACAAGTTGGAAGGTGCTGCGCTGTATGCGAGCGAGGTAACCAATGTGCCCATCATCAATGCGGGCGATGGGTCGAACTTGCACCCCTCACAGACAATGCTCGACCTCTATTCTATCTACAAGACACAAGGCACGCTGGAGAACCTGAACATCTACATGGTAGGTGACTTGAAATACGGCCGTACCGTCCATTCTTTGCTGATGTCGATGCGGAAGTACAACCCCACGTTCCATTTCATTGCGCCTAAGGAGCTGGAGATGCCAGAGGAGTATAAGCTGTATTGCAAGAAGAACAATATCCACTACATCGAGCAGCAAGACTTTACAGAGGACACGATTGCTGATGCGGACATCCTGTATATGACCCGTGTGCAGCGTGAGCGTTTCACGGATTTGATGGAGTATGAGCGTGTGAAGGACGCCTACATTCTGAAGGCAAACATGTTGGGCAAGTGCAAGGCGAACATGAAGATTCTGCACCCTCTTCCCCGTGTGAATGAGATTGAGTATGATGTGGATGACAGCCAGCATGCTTATTATTTTGAACAGGCGCAGAACGGATTGTATGCCCGTGAAGCATTGATTTGCGACGTGTTAGGCATCACGTTGGATGACATCAAGAACGATCAAACAATTATTGGATAAACCATGGAACAGAACAAGGAAAACATGATGGTTGCGGCCTTGGAAAATGGCTCCGTCATCGACCACATACCAACAGACAAACTTTTCACGATTGTGCAGTTGCTCGACTTGGAGAAGTTCAAGGAAGAAGTGGTGATTGCCAATAATCTGAAGAGTCAAGTGATGGGTAAGAAAGGACTCATCAAGATTTCTGGCAAGTTTTTCTCAGAGGCTGAAATCAGCAAATTGGCTGTCGTATGCCCCAATATCCGATTGACCGTCATCAAGGATTATGAGGTGAAGGAGAAACGTGAAGTGACGCTGCCAGAAGAACTGACCAACATTGTGAAGTGCGCCAACCCTGTGTGCATTACCAACAATGAGCCGATGAAGACAGTCTTCTATCGCAAAGATATGGAGACCTTGAAGTGCAGATATTGTGGTAAAGAACAAAAACTGAAAGATATAAAATTGAAATAATGAAGTTTACAGAAAGAGCAAAACTGAACCTCTCAGACGTGAACAAGGAGGTTCTGGAGCAGTGGAACCAGGAAGATATGTTCCACAAGAGCATTGAGGAACGCGAAGGCTGTCCTCAATTCATCTTTTTTGAAGGACCACCATCTGCCAATGGACATCCAGGCATTCACCACGTGATGGGCAGAACCATTAAAGATACTTTCCTCAGATATAAGACGATGCAGGGTTTCCAGGTGAAGCGCAAGGCTGGTTGGGACACGCATGGTCTGCCTGTAGAACTCTCGGTGGAGAAGTCCTTGGGCATCACCAAAGAGGATATCGGCAAGAAAATTAGTGTGGATGACTACAACGATGCTTGTCGCAAGAATGTGATGATGTACACCAACGAGTGGACAGAACTCACAGACAAGATGGGCTATTGGGTGGATTTGGAACATCCGTACATCACCTACGACAACAAATACATCGAGACGCTATGGTATCTCCTAAAGCAGCTCTACAACAAGGGCTTGCTCTATAAGGGCTACACCATCCAGCCCTATTCTCCAGCAGCAGGTACAGGTCTCTCCTCACACGAGTTGAACCAACCCGGTTGCTATCGCGATGTGAAGGACACAACGGTGACCGCACAGTTTAAGGTTAAAGCCCCCTCTAACTCCCCCAAGGGAGAGAACGCTGGGTTGTGGGATGCCATTGCATCATCCCACGAGGGGGGCGTTTATATCCTCGCATGGACAACTACTCCTTGGACACTTCCATCCAACACGGCGCTTTGTGTAGGTCCCAAGATTGACTATGTGGCCATTAAGGGCAAGAATCCTTACACGGAAGAGGAAGCCATCTACATCTTGGCAGAGGCACGTCTGTCAGCATATTTCCAGTTTGGCGAAGATGAAAAGCCAGAGATTCTGTGGAGAGGAAAAGGTACTGACCTCGTAGGCTTGCACTACGAGCAGTTGATGCCTTGGGTGAAGCCTTGTGCTTTGGAAGACAACAAGGTGGTGGTGAAAGAAGACGAGGCTTTCCGTGTGATTCCTGGTGACTATGTGACCACAGAGGATGGTACAGGTATCGTACACATCGCTCCAACCTTTGGTGCTGATGACGCCAAGGTGGCAAAGGACGCAGGCATCCCTTCGCTCTTCATCATTGACAAGGCTGGCGACACTCGTCCTATGGTGGACTTCACAGGTAAGTACTTCGTGAAGGATGACATGAACGAAGAGTTTGTAAGTCTCTGTGTGAATGATAGTTATTGGAAACATAGTGGTGACTTCGTCAAGAACGCCTACGACCCCAAATACAATCAGGGAGGCAAGTATGACGAGAAGGCTGCCAACAAGGATATGGACTTGAATGTGGTGCTCTGTTTGGAGATGAAGGAAGAAGGATCTGCCTTCAAGATTGAGAAGCACATCCACAATTATCCTCATTGTTGGCGCACCGACAAGCCTGTGCTCTACTACCCGCTCGACTCTTGGTTCATCAAATCGACGGCCAAGAAAAACCGCATGTTTGAACTGAACCAGACCATCCAGTGGAAGCCTGAAAGCACAGGAACAGGACGCTTCGGCAAGTGGCTTGAGAACCTCAACGATTGGAACCTCTCCCGTTCTCGCTATTGGGGCACTCCACTGCCTATCTGGCGCAACCGAGACACTCGCGAAGAAGTGTGCATCGGCAGCGTGGAAGAACTCTACAACGAGATTGAAAAGGCTGTGAAGGCTGGTGTGATGGCTTCGAATCCATTGAAGGACAAGGGATTTGTGCCAGGCGACATGAGTCAGGAGAACTACGATAAGATTGACCTGCACCGTCCATACGTGGATGACATCAAACTGGTGTCGGACAAGGGCAATGTGCTGACTCGTGAACTCGACCTCATCGACGTTTGGTTTGATTCAGGTGCTATGCCATACGCTCAGGTTCACTATCCATTTGAGAACAAAGACCTCATCGACAAGGGCATCGCCTACCCTGCTGACTTTATCGCAGAGGGTGTTGACCAGACCCGCGGTTGGTTCTTCACGCTCCATGCCATCGCCACAATGGTGTTTGACTCGGTGGCTTACAAGGCTGTGATATCCAATGGTCTGGTGCTCGACAAGAACGGCATCAAGATGTCGAAGCGTCTGGGCAATGTCATCAACCCCTTCGAGTGCATCGGAACGTATGGTGCTGATGCTGTACGTTGGTACATGATTACCAACTCCTCTCCTTGGGACAACCTCTCGTTCGACCCAGAGGGTGTGAAGGAGGTGACGAGCCAGTTCTTCATCAAGCTGCAACAGGCATATTCATTCTTCACGATGTATGCCAATGTGGATGGCTTCGAATACAAGGAGGCTGACATCGCCAATGCTGACCGTCCTGATTTCGACCGCTGGCTGCTGTCCGAGTTGAATACATTGGTTAAGAATGTGCAGACATACCTCGACGACTACGACCCAACCCCAGCTGGCCGTTTCATCCAGTCGTTCGTCATCGACAACCTCTCCAACTGGTACATCCGTCTCAACAAGCCTCGTTTCTGGGGCGGCGAGATGACTGCTGATAAACTCTCCGCTTATCAGACCCTCTACACCTGTCTCGACACGCTGAGCCGTCTGATTGCGCCTATCGCTCCATTCTATGCCGACCAACTGTTCCGTGACTTGAACAGCGCAACAGGCAAAGATGCTTCGCAGAGCGTACACCTCGCCAAGTTCCCAACCTTCAACGAGGCGTATATCGACTCCGAGTTGGAGGCAGCAATGGAGGCAGCAATGAAGGTGACTTCGATGGGACTCTCCATCCGCAAGAAGGTGAAGATTCCTGTGATTCAGGCTTTGCAATCCATCGCAATTCCTGACACAGACACTATGTTCAGCGGACGCATTGAGCGCATGAAGGACATCATCATGAAGGAGTTGAATGTGAAGGAACTTCAGTTGATGGACGGCAAGATGCTCGTAAAGAACGTGAAGTGCAACTTCCGTGTGATGGGTAAGAAGTTCGGTAAGATGATGAAAGCAGTCAGCAACGCCGTGACCGGCATGAGCCAGACACAAATCGCTGAACTCGAAGCCAACGGACAGATCACCTTGCAAGCCGAAGGCCAGGATGCCTTGATTGAATTGGCCGATGTCGATATCATGTCTCAGGACATCCCTGGATGGAGCGTGGCGAACGAAGGCACCACAACGGTAGCCCTTGACATCACCATCACACCAGCATTGAAGAACGAAGGCAATGCCCGCAAGGTCATCAAGCAGATTCAGGGTCTCCGCAAGTCACAAGGCTTTGAGATAACAGACCGCATCAAGGTTGTTATCACCGAGACTCCCGAAACCAAGGCCGTGCTCGATACCTTCAAGGAGAACATCGCTGCACAGGTATTGGCAAACTCCATCATCCTTGGCAATCCTGAAGGTGAGGCCATCGACTTCGAAGACTTCAAAGCTGTCATTAGCGTACAGAAAGACTGATGAGCAGAAAGAACAAACATACCCTTTCCATCATCCTCTTCATGGCCGTTCTTGTCATAGACCAAATCATCAAGGTCTGTGTCAAGACGGGCATGTATTTGGGTGAACGCATCGAAATCACCAGTTGGTTCAGCCTCGTTTTCGTCGAGAACAACGGAATGGCGTTCGGATGGGAATTGTGGGGAGGCAAACTCTTCCTCACCCTCTTCCGTGTGGTGGCTGTAGGTCTGATTGGCTGGTTCATCTACACAGAGATTCAACGCAAGCGACCCACTGGCTACATCGTTTGCCTCACGCTCATTGCAGCTGGCGCAGCAGGCAACATCATCGACTGCCTCTTCTACGGACTCATCTTCAACAACCCACCCTATCCGCAAGTGGCAGAGTTTCAGCCCTGGGGATATGGCTACGGAGATTTCCTCTATGGCAAGGTGGTCGATATGTTCTATTTTCCCCTCGTCGAGTGGGACATGCCCGAATGGATGCCCATCTACTCAGGACAACATTGCGTGTTCTTCTCCCCCATCTTCAACTTTGCTGATGCTGCCATCTCATGCGGCATCGCAGCCTTGTTGTTGTTTTATCATAAGTTGGTCAGCCAATATCAGATAAGGAAGAATTGAAAAATTGAAAAGTTGAAGACCCTTTAGCTCAACGAAGTTAATTGAAGTAGCCATGAGATTCCGTTTTGCCATCCCCTTTTTTTTCCTGTTCCTCTTCATCGCTTGCGACAACCGTCCTAAGGATGTGCTGTCACGTGGCAAGATGGAAGATGTGCTCTACGACTATCACATCATGCAGGGCATCATCGACCAGTTGCCATCCGACGAACGGGAGGAGAAGGCGCAAGACTACATCAATGCCGTCTATGCCAAGCACGGAATCACAGAGGCTCAATTCGACTCATCCATTGTCTATTACAATCGCCACACCGAAGACCTGCACAAGATTTACGAGCATCTGAAAGAGCGTTACACAGCTCTCAACGAGAACCTTCAGGTGGTGAATGGCAATAACGACATGATGGCGATATTCTCCACAGGTGGCGACACCACCAACCTTTGGAACTCTACACGACTCATCTCGCTCCGCACGAAAGATCTTCTCAATAAGGAGAGTTTCACCATCCATGCTGACACCTCCTTCCGTCGGCACGACCAGTTCATTCTGACGCTTACTCCCGTGTTCATGAAGGAGTCGCAAGAGTATTACGATGTTAACCTCAACATCGGTCTGAGCATCCACTATGCGAACGGCAAGCAGTCGGGCATCACCCGTACGCTCAACGCCAACGGTACCCAGCAGTTCACCCTCAAGGCCGAAGAAGATGCCGACATCAAGAGCATCGTCGGATTCTTCTATTATCGAGGCAAGAAGAACACTCGCAATTTCTGTCTCATCGACAACATCTCCTTGATTCGCATGCACGAGAAAGAGGCAGAGCTTGTAGAGAACACCGACAGCGTGGCGACCGATTCTGCAGAGGTGGACACCGTACCAGAACCACCATCCAAACGTCTCACGCCTGAGGAACTCCGCATCATCAACAAAACCGACCAGCACATCAACATCCAAGAGGCCCCTTCCATCCGCCGTCCCAACAGCATCGGCCCACGACGCCGCAAGAAATAATCCTATTGTGTATAAAGTAATTTCTACTTTTAGTTTTTAGTTTTTCACTTTCATGCGTCGCGTAGCAGCATCCAGAGTATATATCAACGAAAAGGAGTCCCACACCAACCATGTTGTGGAACTCCTTGATCATTCTGTTGTCAATCATTACGCGCTCGAAGGTGAACTCCCTATGACCGAATGGCTCGGTGGCACCATCATCATCCGCAACCGCAAAGCCTATCACGTTCCCCAAGTCCTCTCACCCGAAGACATCCTCACCATCTCCTGCACAACAATGACAAGGCTTTAACTGCCGAAGGCAGCTTTTTATGACTGAATCAAAAAGAAACACCCGTGTGGCGTAAGTGCTACACGGGTGGATTCGTATACGTTTAGCTATTGAAAGCTGGAAGTTCCAGCCATTTGAGATAGCAGAAGTCCTGACGGTGAGGCAGGAGCTTGTTCTTCGGATACATGCGGACGGCACTCTTGTACTGACCAAACTGATGTGGAGCCAACGTGGCCTCAAAGGTGTAGTTATTGCCCTCATGACCCGTCATCTGCAATGGCTCGACTGAGAAGACACGCTCTGCGCCATCCTTGTCGATGAATACGTTCACCTTCTCCAGACCGATGGCATCGTCAAGACCTTGCTCGTTGATGACGTACTTCAGGTTGTACTTCTGACCTGCCTCAGCTCCTGTGGCCGGGAAGTCCCATTCGGCAGAGACAACGCTGATAGCATCCCAACGCTCTGCCACGACTTCCTTCCATTGAGCAATGGCCTTGGCCTGACGGTAGTTGTCCTTCGCGAGCTCCTTGAAGCGCTTGGCTTCTTTGTTGTAGAACTTCTCGTAGTAGTCATCGAGCTGACGCTTCATGGTGTAGTGAGGTGCTATCTGAGCGATGGAGTTCTTGATGACCTTGCACCAGCCTTTGGAGATGCCTTTCTTCTCCTTATTATAATATAGAGGGATAATCTCATTTTCGAGCAGGCCATAGATGGTGGCTGCATCGAGCCTGTCCTGATAACCCTGATTCTCGTAGGTACGCTTCTCCGTGAGCGCCCAACCAGCACCTTCGCGATAGCCTTCGAGCCACCAACCGTCCTTCACACTGAGGTTGACAACACCGTTCATCTCGGCCTTCTCGCCTGATGTGCCAGAAGCCTCCAATGGACGTGTTGGCGTGTTCATCCAAATGTCCACACCTGAAACGAGACGGCGGGCCAACAGGAAGTCGTAGTCCTCCAAGAAGATGATCTTGCCCAAGAACTCTGGACGCTGTGAGATCTCATAGATTCGCTTGATAAGACCCTGACCAGCACCATCGGCTGGGTGAGCCTTACCTGCGAAGAGGAACATTACAGGACGATCGGGGTTGTTCACAATCTTGGCGAGACGGTCAAGGTCGGTGAACAGTAGGTGTGCTCGCTTGTAGGTGGCGAAACGACGACAGAAGCCAATCATCAAGGCATTGGGATTCATCGATTCAATGAGCGAAACCACACGCGATGGGTCGCCCTGATTCTTCAGCCAAGCGTCGCGGAACTGATTCTTGATGTAGTGGATCAGGTTCTTCTTCATGTCCATGCGGCAAGACCACAGCTCCTCATCAGGACAGTTGTAGATGCCCTTCCAAAGCTTCTCGTTCGATTGATCTTTCATGAAGTCCTTGTCGAGATACTTCTGATAAATCTTCGTCAGCCAACCCGTAGCCACCCAAGTTGGGAAGTGAACGCCATTGGTCACATAGCCCACGTGGTTCTCCTCTGGATAATAGCCAGCCCAAATGTTGGCGAACATCTTCTGGCTCACCTTTCCATGCAGCCAACTTACGCCATTCACCTCCTGACAGGTGTTGCAAGCAAAGGTGCTCATGCAGAACTTCTCACTCTTATCGTCTGGATTGGTACGACCCATACCGATGAACTCATCCCAAGAGATGCCGAGCTTCTGTGGATAGCCGCCCATGTACTTGCCAAACAGACTCTCTTCGAAGTAGTCGTGACCTGCTGGCACAGGCGTGTGGACAGTATAGAGGCTGCTGGCACGCACTAGCTCCAACGCCTGATTGAAAGTCAATCCCTCCTCGATGTAATCACATAGACGCTGGAGGTTGCAAAGAGCGGCATGACCCTCGTTGCAGTGGTACACATCCTTCTTGATGCCCAAGGTCTTCAGCAGCAGCATGCCACCAATACCGAGCAGAATCTCCTGCTTCAAGCGGTTTTCCCAGTCACCACCATAAAGTGCATGCGTAATGGGCTTGTCGAATTCAGAGTTCATGTCATTGTCTGTATCCAACAGATAAAGGTTCACACGACCCACATTCACACGCCACACATAGGCATGCACCTGATAATTATTGTATGGCACATGAATCACCAGCGGATTGCCATCCTTGTCAAGTTGACGCACGATAGGCAGCGAACCGAAGTTCTGGCTCTCGTAGTTGGCAATCTGCTGTCCATCCATCGAAAGGCTCTGTGTGAAGTATCCGAAACGATACAGGAAACCTACAGCACACATATCAACGTTAGAGTCAGAAGCCTCCTTAACATAGTCACCAGCAAGC
>JAFZVN010000061.1 GCA_017617805.1 Bacteroidaceae bacterium
CCAACAGCGGCTCCGGCACCGGCACCATCACTCCTGGCGGTGACAACGGAGGCGACCCAGACGCCGGCGACTTCGGAGGGTAAACTCTAAACCATAACCCTAACCTTAACCCTAACTAGCCATGCGGGGTGCTAAAAACAGTTATCGTTAAGGTTAAGGTTATCGTTAAGGTTAAGGTTAAAAAATTTTTTGATTATGAAGAACAAGGAACTTTGGAAGGCAATCATTCAGATTGCGGTATCAATTCTGACGGCAGCATTGACTGCACTGGGCACCACGAGCTGCATGAGACTCATGTAAGTCTTGGACGAGCCAAGCGTGCTAAAGATACGATGAGAAAAACTAAAAACTAAAAGTTAAAAATTTGCTACCGCACGTGTTTGTCAGCTGTTGACTTACTGCTGCGGTAGCAAATTTTTAACTTCGTCGAGCTAAAGGTTCACTTTTCATTTTTCAACTTCATTTTTCACTTTTCACTCATAAAAGCCTTCCCATTTTACTTCCGAAAGTTGAATTATTCTATTTGAAATGTCACTTTTATTTCCTTCACTTTTGCCAATTTCAGAAATATTCTTACCTTTGCCCCATCAACCAAAACCGTAGGGAAGGAATGAGCAATAAGGAGAAGGTTCTGCTGTTTGTCGGCACACGCGACTGGGATGGGTTGGAGCGCATGCTGCGGAGTCTGAGCAATATGGAGTTCAGACGGATGGAGTGTGTGATGCGTGAGGAGGTGTTGACGGAACTGGAGAATGAGGTGTTTTGGGACACGCTCCTACACATTATTATATATAAAAGAGCGGCTTTCATCAGTGGAGCGACGGCTGTGGGACATTTAGCCCAAAACGGTTCGCTGGACTTTGAGGTGGAGAGCGTGAGACGGCTGTACGGGCACCTGCAGGAGACGGACGAGGCATCGATTGTGAAGATGTGCAACATGATGTTGCCTGAACTGCTGACGGAGGCACAAATCATGGGGATGTGGCAGGCGTTTCATGTGGAAAATGAGGTGACGAGGCTGACCATGCTGCTGAAGGTGGACTCTCCCCTATCCTATTACCTTATCTTCAAGACACTCAAACTGATAGAGGACAAGGTGGTGGCTCGGAAATGTAGCATGAGCCTCATCAAGAGGATGGATGACAGAGCGTTCAATGCGGTGTGCATCATCAAGACGTACTTTGGGCTGGATGACTTGCCTGGACGTTTCTCGATGAAGATTGAGCCGTATGAGCTGAGCCATATCGACCGAAACTTCGATACGTTTGTGCATGTGCTGAACGGAAAACGCCCGAAGGTGTGAGGGGAAAGTGAAAAGTGAAAAATTGAAGAATTCAAGTTTCGTATGTTCATTTTAACACAAATTTCACGAAAGAAACGAAGCCATGCGGACAGATTTTCTTATTGCTCGAAGCCGCAAGCGGCTACTAATTTGGCTACGCCGAGCTAAAGGTTCACGAACCGTCCGGATGGCCTTCGTGAAATTCGTAGCACAGAAGGTGCTTTGTGTGATAGATTCTTGCTGCTTAGTTTTGTGAAATTTCGTGTCATTCGTGTTGAAATGAACAAGTTGAACACTTGCGAAAGTTGAGTTGAAGAACCTTTAGCTCGACGTTAGTCAATTGAAGAATTCTTGGCGAGCCAAGCGTGCTAAAGATACGATAAGAAGAATTGAAGAGTTGAAAAATTGAAGAATTCTTGGCGAGCCAAGCGTGCTAAAGATACGATAAGAAGAATGAAGAGTGAAAAGTGAAAAATAACTTGACATTATATGAATTGAATGGGCTGGTGAGGCAGACGTTGGAGCTGACCTTGGACAGCAGTTATTGGGTGCAGGCGGAAATCAGCGAACTGCGCGTGAACCGTCATTGCTACCTGGAACTGGTGCAGAAGGAGGAACGAGGAGGTGGATTGCTGGCCAAGGCCCGTGCACAGATATGGGCGAACCGATGGGCATTCATCAAGGCCATGTTTGAGCAGACTACTGGACAGGTCTTAGCGGCTGGTATGCAGGTGCTGGTGGAGGTAGAGGTGACGTTCCATGAACTGTATGGCTACTCGTTGAACGTGGTGGACATCGACCCTACCTACACGTTGGGCGACATCGCCAAAAGACGGCAGGAGATCTTGCGGCAATTGGAGGAGGAGGGCATCAGCACGATGAACAAGGAACTGCCCCTGCCACGATTGTTGCAACGTGTCGCCGTCATCTCGTCGGCCTCAGCAGCTGGCTATGGCGACTTCTGTAACCAATTGATGCACAACAAACGAGGTCTGGCATTCAAGACGGAGCTGTTTCCTGCCACGATGCAGGGAAATGAGGTGGAACACAGCGTGATTGCAGCCCTCAACCGCATTGCCAAACAGCTGGACGAGTGGGATGCGGTGGTCATCATCCGAGGCGGTGGAGCCACGTCTGACCTGCAAGGATTCGACTCGTTGGCACTGGCTGAGAATGTGGCACAATTCCCCCTGCCCATCATCACAGGCATCGGACATGAACGGGATGATACGGTGATAGACCTGATTGCCCACACGAGGGTGAAGACCCCAACGGCTGCGGCTGAATTTCTGATTCATCATCAGGAGGAGGAATTGGACACGCTGGAGGACTTGGCGGCTCGACTGACGGAGAGTGTGAGGGACACGCTGCAAGAGGAAACCACCCGTCTGAAACTCCTGTCGAGCAAGATTCCCCTACTCTTCTCTGAGGTGAAAGCAAGGGAGGGAGTGCGCATCCAGCGACTGACGAACCTATTGGCAAACAGCAGCATACAGTATATCGAGCAGGCGAAAGGAAAGGTGGATTTGCTGCATCAACAACTGATGCTCCATGCCCCTATGCTGGTAAGGAATGAGCAGAAACGCATGGAACTGATCGAGAGCAAACTGAGGAGCGCTCAACCAGACCATATCCTAAGATTGGGCTTCAGCATCGCTCGTGTGAACGGAAAGGCCATCAAGGATGCGAGCGAGGTGAAGGAGGGGGATGAGATAGAGACCACGCTGGCTGTGGGAAAGGTGAAGTCGGTGGTGAAAAGTTAAAAGTTAAAAGTGAAAAGTGAAAAATGACAAAATATGGAGAAGAAAATGACTTATGAGGAGGCGATGAAGCGCCTTGAAGAGATTGTGAAGAAAATCGAAAGTGGGGAGATGGACATCGACCTGCTGGCCCAGCATCTAAAGGAAGCCAAAAGTTTGGTGGAATTTTGCAAAGAGAAGTTGACAAATGTGGAGGAAGAGGTGAAGAAATGCCTCGATATGTGAAAAAAGTGTAATTTTGCGCCCAGATGCTTGTATGACCCATTTTTTTTTCTTACCTTTGCATCGAATTTTTGGAATTCAGCACGTTGTGCCATGTGCATGACGGTTCAATCCAAACATTAGTTCGTAAATTTTAGGAGAATATCGGAAACAACAATGGAGAAAACTCTCGTAATCTTGAAGCCAGGTGCAGTACAGCGCGCACTCGTCGGCGAAGTAACAGCCCGTTTTGAGCGCAAAGGTCTGCGTTTGGCAGGTATGAAAATGATGCAGTTGACAGATGAACTGCTGAACGAGCACTACGCTCACTTGGCAGGCAAGCCTTTCTTCCAGCGTATCAAGAACTCGATGATGGCTTCTCCCGTTGTTTGCTGCTGCTATGAAGGTGTTGACGCTGTGGAAACAGTACGTTCGATGACAGGCAGCACAAACTCAAGAAAAGCCGCCCCTGGCACCATCCGTGGTGACTTCGGTATGAGCTTCCAGGAAAACATCATCCACACTTCCGACTCGCCTGAGAATGCAGTGATTGAGCTGAACCGATTCTTCAAGCCAGAGGAAATCTTTGATTACACCCCTGGCGTGTTCCAGTACTTGTATGCAAACGACGAGTACTAAACCTTTCTATTATTTTATCAACCACCAAAAAACTAACAACTCGTGAAATTATCAGCACTTAAAAAGACATTCGGCATTGCCCTGCTTTCATTGGTATCCATCAACAGCTTCGCTCAGGACATCATCGCAAGACAGGCTCCATCCGACAGAAGACTCAAAGACATCCACAACGTAAAACTCAACAATACAGTGGCACTCTCAGCCGACCTGAAAGACCCTGCAGCCAATATCTACACAGACTGGACAGACAACCTCCGCAGCTGCACAGGCGCAGTGCCCGCCAACTATAAGATTGACCTCCGTGGCTTCTGCATGCCAACGCCAAGCCGCAAAATCAACTCACCATTCGGTCCTCGTTGGGGACGCCAGCATGAAGGCCTTGACATCAAGGTCTATATCGGCGACACGATCCGCGCTGCTTTCGACGGCAAGGTACGTATCTGCAAGTATAATGGTGGTGGTTATGGCTACTATGTCGTGATTCGTCACCCCAATGGTCTTGAGACCCTCTACGGTCACTTGAGCAAACAAATCGTGAAGAAAGATCAGATTGTACGCGCTGGCGAACCTATCGGTTTGGGTGGTAACACAGGTAAGTCAAACGGTTCTCACCTGCACTTCGAGACTCGCGTGCTGGGTCAGCCCATCAATCCTGCTCTCTTGTTCGACTTTGAGAACCAAGACGTGACTGGCGACTACTTCGTGCTGAAAGATGGTATCTCGAAAGACAAAGTGGCCAAGAAATAAGGAACGTTGAAAAGAAACAACTTCACACATAAGACGCTAAGCAATGCTCGTTGCTTAGCGTCTTTTTTGTATTGTGCTCCCTTATTTGATAAATTTTTCCCTTTAGGGAAAGAAAACAAGCTTTCTTTTCCTTCACTTAACCAAATAATTCGTACCTTTGCACGCAATTAGAGAACGGACAATGGATACTCAGCAACAATTCAAACAAGCCATGCAGGGCTGTCGTGACATCTTCAGCAAGAAGTTGCACGATTACGGAGCCGCGTGGCGCATCATGCGACCCTCGTCAGTGACTGACCAGATCTTCATCAAGGCCAACCGTATCCGCAGCCTCGAGGTGAAGGGTGTGTCGCTGGTGGGTGAAGGCATCTACCCAGAGTTTCAGGCCATCGTCAACTATGGCATCGTGGGACTCATCCAGTTGGAGTTGGGCTATGCTGAGACAGAGGACATGACGGCTGAGACAGCGATGGAGTATTACGACAAGTATGCCCAGACCGCCCTCGAACTCATGCTCCGCAAGAATCACGACTACGACGAGGCTTGGCGCTCCATGCGAGTGAGCAGTTACACAGACCTCATCCTCATGAAACTCAACCGCACCAAGCAGATTGAGGGACATGACGGACAGACGCTCATCTCGGAGGGAATCGATGCCAACTACCTCGACATGATCAATTATTCCGTGTTCGGACTCATCAAGTTATCCGAAGGGCAAAATGACAAGCAAGGTTAAGTCTCTGGGACTCACGATTGCTGTGAATGTGTGTCGCCTGCTTCTGGCAGCGACCTTCATCTTCAGCGGATTCGTGAAAGCCAATGACCCCCTCGGCACAGTCTATAAGCTGGAGGATTACATCTATGCGATGGCATGGTTCACGCTGCCCGATACATTCCTGCTGGGATGTGCAGTGCTGCTCGCCCTGTTCGAGTTCACGTTGGGCATCTACATCCTCTTCGGAATCAGGCGGAAAACCACCTCGAGCATCACAGTCCTCTTCATGGTGCTGATGACGCTCATGACGGTCTATATAGTCATTGCCAACCCTGTGTCCGACTGCGGATGCTTTGGCGATGTGCTGATATTGAGCAACGGTGCCACACTGGCGAAAAACATCGTGCTGCTGGCGGCAGCCATTCTGGTGCTTCGCTACTACCGATTGCAGAAGGATTTCCTTGGAGAGAACATCAAATGGCTTATCGCCTTCTTGACGCTCTGCTCCATCATCTGTTATGCGATCTACTGCATCATCTGCCTGCCTGTGTTCGACTTCAGGCCATACAAGGTGGGCACTAACCTGCGAGAGGCGGTGGTCGGCACTTCCAACCAGCAGTTTGAGGTGAAGATCATCTACGAGAAGGAGGGACAGACGCTGGAACTGACGGCTGAGGACGATGATCCAGACTCTACTTGGACGTATGTGGAGACCAAACGCATTTCTAAAGGCGACACGAAGAAACTCGCTGCCACAGACTTCTATGTGGAAGATGCGGATGGAGAAGACATCACAGAGGATATCCTGCTGGCCGACGGCTACACCTTCCTGCTCATCATCCCAGACCTGAGAAACGCGGACGAGGGATGTGTGGACAAGGTGAATGAGGTGTACGACTATACACAAGACCACGACATCGGCTTCTACTGCCTCACAGCCTCCTCTACCCCACGCGACCAGCAATACTGGAACGACCATACAGGAGCTGAATATGGATACAGCCTGGCAGAGGAACGAATGCTGAAGACCGTGGTGAGAGGACAGCCAGGTTTGGTGCTGCTGAAAGATGGCATCATTGTGAAGAAGTGGAGCAACTACAACCTGCCCGATGAGGAAGAGCTGGAGGGAGAAGTGGAAAATTGAAGAGTTGAAGAGTTGAAGAATTGAAGAGTTGAAGAATTGAAAAATTGAAGAATTGAAGAATTGAAGAGTTGAAGAATTCTTGACGAGCCAAGCGTGCTAAAGATACGATAAGAAGAGTTAAAAGTTAAAAAGGTATAGTAACCAAATAATAACAAACAAATTAAAAACAAACAACTATGGCAAAGAAAATTGTAGCTGGAAACTGGAAGATGAACAAGAATCTCCAGGAAGGTATTGAGTTGGCAAAGGGTCTTAACGAGGCACTTGCTGCTGATAAGCCCAACTGTGGCGTCGTAATCTGCACTCCTTTCATCCACCTCGCAAAGGTGTCTGAAATCATCGACCACAACGTGATTGGTCTGGGTGCTGAGAACTGTGCTGACAAGGCTTCTGGCGCTTACACTGGTGAGGTTTCTGCTGAAATGGTGAAGTCAACTGGTGCTGAGTACGTGATCCTTGGTCACTCTGAGCGTCGCGAATACTACAACGAGACTCCTGAAATCCTGAAGGAGAAGGTTGAACTGGCTCTCGCTAACGGTCTGAAGGTGATCTTCTGCATTGGTGAATCATTGGCACAGCGCGAGGCTAATGAGCAGAACGCAGTGGTGAAGGCTGAACTCGAAGGCAGCGTGTTCCACCTCTCTGCTGAGCAGTTCAAGAACATCGTGATCGCTTACGAACCCATCTGGGCTATCGGCACAGGCAAGACTGCTACTGCTGACCAGGCTGAGGAGATTCACGCTTACATCCGTTCTGTCATCGCAGAGAAGTATGGCAAGGAGGTAGCTGCTGAGACTTCTATCCTCTATGGTGGTTCTTGCAAGGCTTCTAACGCTCCTGAGCTCTTCGCTAAGCCTGACATCGACGGTGGCCTCATTGGTGGCGCATCTCTCAAGGTGGCTGACTTCAAGGGTATCATCGACGCTTGGAAATAAGCATGATAATGAAGCGTTGAGAGTAGAGGGTTCCCATCCTCTACTCTCAACCTTCAACTCTCATTTTTCTCAACCCTCTCAATCCAAAGTAACTCAAATGAAACGACTTCTTATTCTTACACTCTCCATTCTTTTGTGTACCATCACCATGTCTGCGCAAAACTTCATTGACCACCTGCAAAGCAAGGTTCAGGGGCAAGGCACAGTGACAGTACATCAGGACTCTATTCTTGACGACATGGTGAACGGAAAGAAGCAATTCGTCCCTGAAAAGAAGGAAGAGAGGAAAGAAACCGGCATCGGCACTGTGCTGAGTGGCAAAAAAACCAAGGCACGTGGCTATCGCATCCAAGTTTATTGGGGTGGCAGCACACGTACAGACCAGACCAATGCCCAACGTGCTGGCAACAAGGTGAGCACCATCTTCCCAGAACTGCAGGTTTACACCTCGTTCGAGTCCCCTAACTGGCGATGCCGTGTGGGCGATTTCGTCACTCGACAGGAAGCCAACGACTACCTCAACAAACTGAAAGAAGCGAAACTTGGCCAAGGCGCCATCATCGTCAAGAGTGAGGTGTACATCCATCAATAACTTATCAACAAGCGAAATGAATAGAGAAGAACAGATTGAAATACTGAAAGACACCTGCACCAAGAACCTCTTAGCCATCGGCGAAGACCCCACGAGAGAAGGATTGCAGCGTACGCCTGAACGGTTGGCACGCACCTTCCTCGAACTCACCAAGGGCTATTCGATGGATCCTATTGCTACCCTCAAATCTGCCATGTTCCATGAGGACTACGACCAGATGGTTGTGGTCAAGGACATCGAGTTCTATTCTCTCTGCGAGCACCACATCCTGCCTTTCTTCGGCAAGGTTCATGTGGCCTATATCCCCAATGGCAACATTGTGGGTCTCAGCAAGATACCACGCATGGTGGACATCTTCTCTCATCGTCTGCAAGTGCAGGAACACCTGACCAAGCAGATTTGTGACTGCCTTCAGCAAGCCCTCAGTCCACTCGGTGCCATCGTAGTGGTCGAAGCACAACACATGTGCATCCAGATGCGTGGTATTGAGAAGCAAGGTTCTGTCACCCAAACCATGTACTATACTGGCGTGTTCGAGAACATCGAAAAACGCAAGGAATTCCTCAACCTGATTCGTCATTGATTCCACAATCCACCATCGACCGCATAGTCGACGCTGCCAACATCGTTGATGTCGTGTCTGACTACGTCACGCTTCGCCGCGCTGGTGCAAGTTACAAAGGATTGTGTCCCTTCCACGACGATAAAACTCCATCGTTCTCCGTTTCCCCTGCCCGTGGTGTGTGCAAATGCTTCAGCTGTGGCAAGGGTGGAAACGCTGTTCACTTCATCATGGAGATAGAACAGATGAGTTATATCGAAGCGCTCAAGCACTTGGCCAAGAAATATGGCATCCCTGTGGAAGAGGAGGAGATGACTGACGAACAGCGGCAACGCATGAACGAACGTGAGAGCATGTTCGCTGTCAACGAGTGGGCTGCCAAGTATTTCAGTCAGACGATGATGAACCACCAAGATGGACGTGCCATCGGACTTGCCTATTTCCGCAGTCGCGGTTTCCGTGATGACATCATCGCCAAGTTCCGTCTCGGCTTCTGTCTCGACAGCCCCGATGCCATGTTGAAAGAAGCAAAGGCGAAGGGATATAACGAAAAATATCTGGTGGACACAGGCCTCTGCATCAAACGTGACAACGGCACCCTCTACGACCGATTCAGAGGACGTGCCATGTTCCCTTGGATAGCCGTCAACGGCAAGGTCGTGGCTTTTGGAGGTCGTGTGTTGGATGCTCGAACCAAAGGTGTGAATCAGAAATATGTCAATTCGCCTGATTCCCTCATCTATCACAAAGCCAACGAACTCTACGGCATCTTCCAAGCCAAGAAACAGATTGCCAAGGAGGACATGGTCTTTATGGTCGAAGGCTACACCGATGTGCTGGCCATGCACCAATGTGGCATCGAGAATGTGGTGGCCAACTCAGGTACAGCCCTCAACGAGGCACAAATCCATCTGCTCCATCGCTTCACCAACAACATCACCCTCCTTTACGATGGTGACGAGGCAGGTATTCATGCCGCCACTCGCAGCACGGATATGCTCTTAGCAGAAGGCATGAATGTGAAGATTCTCCTGCTGCCCGATGGTGAAGACCCTGACAGTTTCTCTCGTAAGCACAATGCACAAGAGTTCAAGGCTTATGTGGCTGAACACCAGACGGACTTCATCCTCTTCAAGACCAACCTCTTGCTGAAAGATGCACAACGTGACCCTATCAAACGTGCCCAACTCACAGAGGACATCGTGAAGAGCATCGCCGTCATCCCAGACGAAATCATCCGCTCCACCTACGTGCATGAATGTGCTGAAATCCTCAACATGGACGAGGCCATCCTCATGCGTGGTGCCAACAAGAACCGTTCTGCCATCCTCGAAAATCTGAAGAAAGAAGCACAAAGGGAAATAGACAGGCAGGCACGGTTACTGAACAACGGTACGGAAAACGCAGAAGTGAACAATCTTGCTGCCACCAACACACCCAACCCTTCCACTACCAGCAACACATCTGCTGAGACAGATGATTCTTTTGCCTCCATCACCGCTGAGCAAGAGACAAAGACCCAGCAACCTGCTGATACAGAGAGGACAGGCTTCGATGTGCAGACCATCATCACCAAACAGCGTCAATCTGAACAACGCTTCTTGGGACTTGAACGCATGATACTCACTTTGATCACTCGATATGGCGAACAACCCATCATTTCCAACGAAGGCGAGGAAGAGGGTCAGCCAGAAGCTTCCTCAGAGAGGATGACCTTAGCAGAATGTGTACAAAGCGACCTTGAGTACGACAGCATCACCCTCCGTTCGCCGCTCTATGCCAAGATGCTCCGTCTCACTTGTGAACATGTGCATGAAGAGGGTTTCATTGCCAGCAAGTTCCTCCTCAACAACCAAGACGAGGACATCAGTCGTGAAGCAGCCGACCTCATCAGCGACCGCTACCAACTCAGTTCTGGCAACCAAATGGAACACAGCGAGGAGGAACTCAAATTCACCTATATCTCCCGTCTCCTCCTCGACTATAAGAATGCCATTGTCGAAGAGGAGCTCAAGCAATGCAATGCAGCCCTCACCCTTCCAGAAGTGAAGGACAACCCTACCCGTCTGATGGACACCATGCGCCGTATCAAAGAACTCGGTGAAATCCAACGCCAACTCGCCAAGATGTTAGGGGATCGCGTGGTGGTGAAATAACAAAAGAGGAATCCGAAGATTCCTCTTTCTTGTTTTAGCAGGTACCCAGAGCCGGGATCGAACCGGCACGGATTGCTCCATTGGTGTTTGAGACCAACGCGTCTACCAATTCCGCCATCTGGGCTGAATAGACGAAGTCAATTCGATTACCCGTCGAATAGACGAAGTCAATTCCCTTAACTTGTCATTAGCGGGTGCAAAGGTAGGGCTTTTTTTTGATTCCGCAAAAAAAAAGAGTGAAAAAGTAAAAGTGAAAAGTGAAAAATTTGCTTTCACCATTACTTCAGTCCTGCTTTCAGCGAACGGATGACAGCAGAATTGAAGCCTGCATGGTCAAGTTCGTTGAGTCCTTTGATGGTCACACCACCAGGGGTAGTCACCTTGTCGATGGCCTCTTCAGGATGCCAACCTGTGGTCTTGAGCAGTGAGACGGCTCCCTGCATGGTCTGAAGGGCAATCTGCTTTGCTTGCTGGGGATAGAAGCCCATTTCGCAGCCACCTTCCATCTGGGCACGGATGTAGCGCATCACGTAGGCAATGCCGCAAGAAGCCATCATCATGCCTGGTCCCACAAGGTTCTCACCCACCACGAGGGTATCGCCATCGATGGCATAGAGTTCTTCAACCGTCTTCAGGTTCTCGTCGGAAGCTGTTGCACCTTGAGCAATGAAACTCATGCTGGCATTGAACTCTGCTGCGATGTTGGGAATCACGTAGAAGTACTGACCCTCGGCACCCAGTTCCTCCTGCAACATCGAAGTGGTGAAGTTGGCTGCATCGGAGATGATGATCTGCTTTTCGAGGTCGAGCACGTGCTTCACCTCAGCAAGAACGAGTTTCATGAGCCAAGGCTTCACAACCAGCACAACGATGTCGGCACCCTTCACAGCCTCGACGTTGTCGGTCGTCGTGTTGATGGCAGGATACTCTTTCTTGAACTGTGCCAGAAGTGGCTCATTCTTGTCAGCAATGGTGATATTGCTGATTTTTCCGCTTTTTGCCCATCCCTTGATGAGCGCGCCGCCCATATTGCCAGCGCCAATGACAGTAAGTTTCATTTTCTTTGTGTTACTTTCGATTAAATTCCTTAACTTTGCACAAAGTTACGACTAAGCGAGCGAATAAACAAATTTATTTGATTTTTTTCGAGCAAAAGTAACTTGCACGAAGTGAAAGTTGCAGCAATATCCGCTTTCTGCAAAATAAAATGCGGTTTTTCTCGTTTTTATAAGTGATGAAATATACACATTATTATATAATAGGCTGTTTGTGGGCATTCATGATGCTCCTTCCCTCCCCTTCTGGCGTGGCTCATGCCCAGAAGCGGAAGGTGATGAACCGCCCCTATATCGACCAGCGGAAGTTCCACTACGGATTCTTGGCTGGCATGCACTTGCAGGATATTGAGTTGGAACAAAACGGTACGATTGACCCTGCCAACGGCAATCAGTGGTTTGCAGAGACACCCAACTATGAGCCAGGCTTTTCGGTCGGCATCCTGGGTGAGTTCTTCCTGACCAAGAACCTGGGTTTGCGCATCATCCCCACCATGCACTTCGGCACGAAGAATGTCACGTTCCGCAACGAGACCAATGGCGACAGGCTGTATCAGACCATCAAATCAACCTACATCACCATCCCTGTGGATGTGAAGTTCTCAGCTGAACGCTTCAACAACTACCGGCCCTACATCATGGCAGGTGTCACTCCTGCGCTCGACCTCACGGTGAAGAAGCAGAAGCAGTATCTGTTGAGGAATGCGGACGTTTATCTGGAGGCAGGCTTCGGCTGTGACTTCTACCTGCCCTTCTTCAAGTTCATCCCAGAGGTGAAGTTCATGTACGGCTTGTCGAATGTCATCAACAAGAACCGCTCCGACATTACCGACGAGACTCAGCTCATCTTCACCCAGTCAGTCAATCGTGCCAGAAGCAAGATGATTGTCTTCACCTTCTATTTCGAATAAGCATGAAATACTCAGTCATCATACCCGTGTACAACCGTCCTGACGAAGTGGACGAACTGCTCGAGAGCCTGACCCATCAACAGGTCAAGGACTTTGAGGTGGTGGTGGTGGAAGACGGCTCCAGCGTGCCCTGCAAGGAGGTCGTGGAGAAATACTCCCAACTGTCAACTCTCAATATCCAATATCTCACCAAGAAGAATGGAGGTCCAGGGCCAGCACGCAACTATGGCGTGGAACATTCGAAGGGCGAGTATGTGCTCATCCTCGACAGCGACTGCGTGTTGCCAGAGGGGTATCTCACCGCCATCGAGCAGGAACTGGCACAGCATCCCTGCGATGCCTTTGGCGGTCCCGATGCTGCCCATGAGTCGTTCACTAACGTGCAGAAAGCCATCTCCTACAGCATGACCTCGTTCTTCACTACAGGAGGTATCCGAGGTGGCAAGAAGAAAGGGGCGTTGGACAAGTTCTATCCCCGTTCCTTCAATATGGGCATTCGTCGGGATGTCTATCTCAAACTGCACGGATTCAGCAAGATGCGCTTTGGCGAGGACATCGATTTCAGCTACCGCATTGTGGAGGCAGGTTACACCTCCAGACTCTTCCCCGAAGCTTGGGTGTGGCACAAACGGAGAACCGACATGGACAAGTTCTTCAAGCAGGTGTTCAATTCTGGTATTGCCCGCATCAACCTCACCAAGCGGCATCCAGGCACCATGAAACTTGTGCATCTGCTGCCGATGGTCTTCACGGTCGGCGTGCTGCTGCTCATTGTGGCGGCTGTGTTCTTCCGCATGTGGGACTACTACCAACAGACCGCCACGGGCATCCTGTTGCCCAACGGCGGTTTCATCCCCATGTACGGACTGTGCCTCCTGCCCATCGCTCTCTATATGCTGCTCATCTTCATCGATTCGAGCATCAAGAACAAGAGCCTCGTGATAGGCTTCCTCAGCGTGGAGGCAGCTTTCGTGCAACTGATGGGTTATGGCTTCGGCTTCCTCAAGGCATGGTGGTTGCGTTGTGTGCAGGGCAAGGACGAATTCACCGCATTCGAAAAGAACTTCTATGACTAGCAACGAACATACCTCCATCAAGCACTGGGCTGAAGAAGACCGTCCGCGTGAGAAACTTATGGCGAAGGGAGCAGAGGCGCTGACCAATGCCGAACTCCTTGCCATCCTCATCGGAGGCGGCACGCCCAAGCAGTCGGCGGTGGAGCTGATGCAGGAGATTCTGAAAGACTGCGGCAACTCGCTCCGCAACCTCAACCACATGACCCTGCAAGACCTCATGCGCTACCACGGCATTGGCGAGGCGAAAGGACTCACCATCATCGCCGCTGCGGAAATAGGCAAACGCCGACTGATGGAGAGCGGCAACGACATCCTGCAGATACGCACAGGAGCCGATGTGCTGAAGTTCATGAGCCCGTTCATCCAAGACCTCACCCACGAGGAGAGTTGGGCACTGCTGCTCAACAACAACGCACGGCTGCTGCATCTGGCGCATCTCAGCACAGGCGGATTGATGGAGACCATCGTCGATGTGCGGATGTTGCTCAAGGAGGCGCTCTTGCATGACGCCACCAGTTTCATCCTCGTCCACAACCACCCCAGCGGCAACATGCGACCCAGCCGATATGACGAGGAACTGACTCAACGCGTGAGCCGAGCCGCACAGACAGTCAACCTGCGACTGATAGACCATGTGATTGTGACCGAAGGGAATTACTACAGTTTCGCTGAAAACGGAAAGATATGACAAAATACGAAGTAGAAGAAAAGACCGTCGAATACCTCAAGACCGTGTTCGACCCAGAGATTCCCGTCAACGTGTGGGATCTCGGCATGATATATAAGATAGATGTGAAGGAGAGCTGTCCGGATGGCAACTCATCCCCCCTTGGGGGGAACGAGGGGGGCTCCGAGGTCTTTTATGACCTCGACATCGACATGACCTTCACAGCCCCCAACTGCCCTGCCGCCGACTTCATCCTTGAGGACATCCAGCAGAAACTGGAAGGCATCCCCGCTGTGAAGACGGTGAACGTGAACGTGGTCTTCGAACCCGAATGGAACAAGGACATGATGAGCGAAGAGGCAAAACTCGACTTGGGATTCATGTAGATAAAGTTTAAGGGTTAAAGTTTAAGGGTTAAAGACACTGTACGCTGTAATCTGTAAACTGTAAACTGTAAACATTAAACTGTAAACTGTAAACATTAAACTTTACAGCTATGCGAAATATATACTTTATCAGTGATGCCCATCTGGGCAGCCGAGCCATCGAACACCGCCGCACGCAAGAACGACGCTTGGTCAACTTCCTCGACAAAATCAAGGAGAAGGCAGAAGCCGTCTATATGTTGGGCGACATGTTCGACTTCTGGTTCGAATACAAGGAAGTGGTGCCCAAGGGCTACACCCGTTTCTTGGGGAAGCTTAGCGAGCTCACCGACATGGGTGTGGAGATACACTACTTCACAGGCAACCACGACATGTGGGCTGAAGACTATCTGGAGAAGGAATGTGGCGTCATCATCCATCACCAACCCTGTGCCGTCGATCTCCGAGGCAAGATCTTCTACCTGGCACATGGTCATGGACTCTATGACGAAGGCGCCTCCACCCGCCTCCTCTTTTGGTTCTTCGGCAACAAGCCCCTGCGGAAGCTGGCACGCTGGATTCACCCACGCTGGTTCATCGACTTCGGACTCAACTGGGCCAAGCACTCACGCATGAAACGCATCAAAAACATCCTCCCCACCGACGAGGAAGGACGTGTTTTGACGCCCGACGGCTTCAAGAACGACACCCGCATTGTCGGCTATGAGAGTGTCCCCAACAACGGAGAGGTACCCTATCAAGGCGAAGACAAGGAAGGCCTTGTGCTCTTTGCCAAGGAGTATCTCAAGACCCATCCCGACATCAACTACTTCATCTTCGGACATCGTCACATCGAGCTCGACCTCATGCTCAGCCGCGACACCCGTCTCATCATCCTCGGCGAATGGATCACCCTCTTCACCTATGCCGTCTGGGATGGCGAATACTTCTTCATGGACAACTTCATCGAAGGAGAGACCGAACTTTGACCTTTGATCTCTTAGACACTTAGACCTCCGATAACAGAGAGAAGCCCCTCCCCACGGACGGGCTTCTTTATTGTTTTGTAGATGTTATTGCACTTGCAGATTTTGCGGAACTGTTGAAACAATAATGGACGCTTTCAACATATACAAGAATGCAGCAAAGCCGTCAACCTGGCTGGGGACGAATATGATTTTGAATATCGTGCCATAATATAATAAAACGACCTGCAGATTTAAGCATCGTAGAGAGGCTTGGCGGGTTCTCGTACTGCAAAGATTCTACCTTTTTCCCATCTCTGCCCAATATTTCCTCTATTATTTCAAAGAACCACAAAAAAATAACTTCCCTTGACCTTTTCATCAATGAAAGTACAGAATGCCTGAATGTTAAGCCTCTCCAGAAAATTATATGAATAATCAAATCATGGGAAGGGACACCCAAATGTTTGCTTGATTATTTATGGACTCATGACTTTTTTCTTGTTTTAGAGGGTTCTGAATGATTTTTATCCATCCGAGCAGCAGACATACGATACCTCTGCCTCCCTCTGCTGGATTGGAGCCAAAACTCACTCCTGTAGGGAAGAAACAAACTACCACGTAAAGCAGCACGCTAATGGTCACAGCGTAATCTGTTTCAAAGTGGATTGGGAATCAAGATGTCGATGCCATCACCTCCACCATGAGTGGGTTTGGTGGGCACTGGTGTGTAAAGTTTGAGCATATTGTCGGTGAGTTGCTCTATCTTACGGTAAGTCCATTCATCGTCATGTTTCCAAATGATATATTGGCCATGACTTGATTGTCCCACCTTCTTTTTGTCAAAAGCTTTCGGAAGAGATGTTGACAGATAATAGGGGAAAACCTGAGAAGAAGAACGATAACCTTTCGTTTCCATCTTGTAAGTGAGTTCCGTTTCTGTAAAGATGAATGAACGTATTATGCCTTGATCCGATGTCTGGTCAAATACGGTAGAGGGTATCCATGATTGTTCCCCTGATATTTCATAAACCAATCTCCATTCTTTCCCGACCAGTAGGTCTGCTGTAATATCAGCTTCCTCTTTCACACCCAAAGGTCTGCTGACCGCCCCCAACCTCTTACATCCCGTAAACATATAAGTATCTATTTCCTTGATGTGCTCTGGCAACACAGCTTCCACCAGCCACTCGCATCCGCCGAATACACCCGTTCCCATTTTCTCCACCGACTGAGGGATGCGGATGGTTTTGAGTCCTGTGCGAGCGAAAGCTCCTTGGTCAACAATCACTACTGATGCAGGTATTTCCACCTCCCTCAGCTTCAAGCACATGCCAAATGAAAGGGCACCTATTCGAAGCAACGATGTTGGCATCGATACGGTTCGCAAGGAGTCGCATTTGAAAAACATGAAATTGCCGATATTTCTAATACATTCCTCTATCACCACTCGCTTGATGTCTTCACGGTAGAGTGCCCACGGAGCCTCCTCCTCTCGCGTGTAGTTCTTGGTGAACCCACGCCCCTCCAAGGTAAGCACTCCATTGTGTGCCAACGACCATTTCACGTTTTCCCCCTCATTGCCACACACACCACTTGCCATCACCGCATCAGGTGCAATCACCACTTCTGGTAAAAGACCTATAGGCAATCCATCCTCGATGGCTTTCACTGCCGCCATTTCCCGATAAAAGCTATGTGCACGATAGTCAGAGAGCAATGTCTTGGGTACATAAACCGTAGCTCCCAAGAAAGAGTCATCGCTGCCGACCTTCACCACCTGATGGGCATGCAGGACAAGATGCTGCAGCTTCGTGCATCTGTTAAAGGTATGATTGATCATCGTCACAGAACTAGGCACCGACGCACTTGTGAGATTGGCACAATCTGCAAAGGCACCCATACCCAACTTCGTCAGGCTTCTGGGCAGTTCCACACGTTGCAGGCCTATGCACCCCTTGAAAGCATACGCCTTAATTTCATTGATCATCGGCGGAAAATCCAATGCAGTGAGACCTTCACACCCCATGAATGCTTCAAAGCCAATGGTTCTCAGAGCCAAGGGCCATGTGAGAGAAGTGAGTTTTGAGCACCCCTTGAACGCACGTAGTTCGATGTCCTTCAAATGGGTGGGCATCTGAATTTCTTCCAGCCCAGAGTTTTCAAAAGCACCCTCTGAAATGATTTGTACTGTAGATGGCAAGACCACACTTTTGAGATGGGGACAATTGGCAAAAGCATCACGTCCCACATTCATCACCCCATCATTCATCACGACTTTTACAATCGTCTCGCGATGAGCGTTCCAAGGAGGCAGAAGAACCGTCGAATAATGCTCCATCAACCCTTTCCCTGATATGGTCAGCGTACCATCATTGGCAAGTATCCATTCCAAAGGATGGTTTTCGTTACTTCCACAGACACCTTTCGCTATCTGTGCCATTACCTCCAACCCCATCAGGCATAAGAGTATCGTAAAAAATATCTTCCTTATCATTTGGTTTGTTGTATTTGCAAGTGAAACATACTAAGGAATCAAGAAATTGACAGGCAGTATCACCTGGGTGCGAACCGCTTTGCCGTTCAATTCTCCAGGAGTCCACAAAGGCATTTGCTCCACCATCCGTACGGCCTCCCGTTCAAGTGCCGTTCTCGATGCCTCAAATTCATCAGGAGTGAGATACCCCTCCGCCTCATCTTTCTCTGTGTAAGAAGTTACGACCTCTCCTGTTCGTTCACCACGGATGGGCAGTTCTGATGTTGCATGGTTAGCCAGAATGGAGGGAGAGGAAACCGAACCATCTTTCTCCACCACAAGCTTCACCAGCAGCCGTCCACTCACCTTACATTCACTGGCCAGCTGTGGATAATGGAGCGTAGTACGCATATAATCAAGCAAAGCCCGTTCGCCATCACCAAATACGGGATTCTTTTCAAACTGTTCATACACCATCGTGTCAACTTCTTCCATCTCCACCACTGCCACCTTTTGCTCCTTGACCTTTACCTCTTGCTCCTCACTCCTTGCCCCCTGCTCCATCACTGGAGGAACGACAGGAATCTGCTTCTTCACCAACGAAAGAACCTCCTTGCTTCCTACTGCTTCCAATTGTTTCGTTGTCAGATCCGCCATTTTCTTCCCCATAGCAGGTTGGGCAAAAATCATCACAGCAAGTAGGGTCAAAGGTATCAGATACACCACCTTCAGCATTGAAGCGGGTGAAGAAGGCCGACGGAACATCTGCTTCATGCGATGCTTCAATGATGCCTGATTCACACCATTGACAACGACCCCGACAGGACGGCTGGTGGCTTTCTCAATAAGAAGCTGTTGGTAGTCATGCCTTGTTGTCGCTCCCGACTGAACAACCCATGCATCTGCTTCAAATTCATGTACCGTAAGCAAATCTTTCCGAAGCATCCACACAAAGGGGTTCCACCATTGCAAACAAGCACAGATATCACACAGCAGTAAGTCAAATGAATGTCCCATCCTTCGATGGGCACGTTCGTGAGCCAAAAGCAACACTCCATTTTCTTGAAGGTCATGCTGGTTAATCACAATGTAGCCAAAGCAAGAAAAAGGACTTTCCACCGCATCATTGATGATATAATCATGTTCCCTCCTACCACCTTTAATCACGCGAATCACACTCCACACAGCCAAAAGATAGCGCAACAGCACACACACTACTCCCACTTCATAAACCATCAACATGACCACAGCCCATGTTGGCGATTTGGTGGCCGGCTGTATCGACTGCTTTACCTCTCCACCTGTTGTTGTAGCGGGGCTTTCAGACAATTGTTTGCTGAGCACCATCATGCCCTTGTTCACCGCTGTCGGATGTTCGGTCACCACATGCACAACAGGCAACACGGCACTGATGAAGAGAATGAAGATGAGCACAGCCCGATTGAATCGGTAAAAAGTTTCGTGCCGCAACAGCAGTCCAAAGCATGAATACATCAACGTCAATGCGACTGCCCATTTGATGCTGTAAGCTAAAATCATCGTGAGTTCCTTTCTGATGTTTCCAGTTCTTCTAACAACTGAATCAGTTCTTCACGACTCAGCTCCTCGTCTTGGATGAAAGAATTGACAATTTTCTTGAAACTGCCATCAAAGTAACGATCCACAAAACTACGGAACTTGCTCTTCCCATAGTCTTCCTGTTTGATAATGGGGATATACAAATATCCACGACCTCGTTGCTCATGGGTCAGATATCCCTTACGTTCCAACGACTGAAACGATGCCGCCACCGTGTTGATGTTAGGAATCGGCTTCGTGTAGAGTGCTCGAACATCCTTGGGAGCACAAGGACCGATCTTCCAAATCATCTCCATCACCTCTTCTTCCTTTGCAGTCAATTTATACATCTTTTCTTGTTTATTTTGATTGATTCTTTCAATAATATCTCATTGACGCTGCAAAGATACAACGAAAGTTTTGGTTGAACAAGTGTCTCACTTCATTTAACAAAATTTTTGGTTGAATCAAAAAAGCACAAAAAACTTTCATTGCCCCCCGTTACATGAATATCACATGATTTAGGTATTGCGCGGCACAAAAAATGTCCGTACCTTTGCAGCGGATTTGAAAATGGCAAGCAACATGCTTATTCGGATCTTTACTCATAATAATAAACCCGTGTCGTGAGACACCGCTATTAGAAATTACGTAAACCATAAAATGTTAGAGACTTTAAGACCGCTTCTCTTGTCCGCGAGGAACGAGGGAGGCGGTTTCTCTTTTTGCAATCATCCTTTTCAATTCTACCCCAGTAAACAAAAGATATCAGTGAAGTCTAAGCGTCTAAGAGTCAAAGATGGGTCTTTATGCGCGTGGTTTCCTTTTAGTAAAAATATTGATATACAATATATTGCGCGCGAGAACAGAGAACTTCGACTCTTAGACTTTTTGACGTTGCATTTTCTTGGCAACTTTTATACAAGCCTGACGAAAACCGCCGTACCTTTGTAGCGAAAACTTAAAGGTTTAAGGTCAAAAGTCAAAGATATGAAACATCTTCACGCAAAAGAAATCATCGCCATCTGGTTCGCTGTCGTAGCGGCACTGGTCAGCATCACGGCACTCTGGATTCCTCCACAGGGGGTCATCGACGAGACGGTGCTCATCCTCATCGGCCAGTTCCTGCTGTTCATCGCAACCCTGATAGGAGTGCACAGAGAGACCCCTTCTGCCCTTACGAGCATCTTCCCCTCTATGGGAAGAAAGCCATGCGGCAAGGGGGGAAGCCCTCCGACGGACGCGGTCTGACGAAACGACGTACCGAGACCGACGAAACGGCGGAGGAAAGGGGACGAAACGGCGGAGGATTTTTTGAGGAGAAGCTTCCACTCCTGAAAGTTGGGAGCACAACACAAACACAAAATAAACACAAAACAGCATGAGTAAAATCATTTATCGCAAAGTGCGTACGGCTCCGGGCCTGAAGACCACGGACGCCAACTGGGAACAGAAGGCGACATATTATGCCAAGGCTGTGTCGCTGGAAACCATGAGTCTGCGTGACATGGCCAAGCACATCACCAGTCATGGTTCACCCTACACGGTGGATGTAGTAGTGGGTGTGCTCGAAGCGTTCCGCTCCTGCTGCATCGAGCAGCTGCTCGAGAGCAAGAAGGTGAAAGTGGAGGGACTCGGCACGTTCTACGTGACCATTGCCAACAAGGAAGGCGGTGAGAAGGACATCACCAAGTTCAACATCGCCACGATGGCAACGGGACTCCGACTCCGTTTCCTGCCCGAGACGACCACCGAGGAGAACCTGAGCTCGCGAGAGTTTCTCAAGAAGGCCAAGTTCGTGGATGTGGCTTCTCTGGCTGGCGGCAACGTTGACCCTGAGGACGAGGAGACCGACACCACCAACGACAACTCCACCGTGGTGGATGACAACACAGGTGGCACCAATAGCGGCTCAGGCACTGGCACCATCACTCCTGGCGGTGACAACGGAGGCGACAGTGGAGGCGACCCAGACGCCGGTGACTTCGGAGGTTAAAGTCTAAGAGTCAAAGAGAGTCTAACAAACTTTTTATGCACTTTATGCAAAAAAACTTGCATAAAGTGCTTGTTGTATGCAAGAAATGTTGTAACTTTGCAGCCGATTTGTGAATAAATATACAAAAGATGACAGCAAGACAATCGAGACTCGACATCATCAAGGGGATTATCCAGACGCAAGAGATTGGTAGTCAGGAGGAACTGGCGCAGGCACTCTCGAAGGAGGGGGTGAACATGACGCAGGCCACCCTGTCGAGAGACCTGAAACTGCTGAAGGTGGTGAAGGGTTTCTCACCGAAGGGACGCTCCATCTATATGTTGCCTGAGAATCCCTACTACCGAAGGGTGAGGGAACATCGGCAGGAAGGAACGGCCATTCAGAACGGATTCATGTCGGTGCGGTATTCGGGGCAGTTGGCGGTCATCAAATGCCGACCTGGTTATGCCAGCGGATTGGCGAGCGACATCGACAATGCCCATTTCCATGAGGTGATTGGCACCATTGCTGGCGATGACACCATCTTCCTGGCATTGGAGGAGGGGGTCAACAAGGAAACGCTCGAAGCGAATCTCAGAACAATTGTACCAGTGTATCCGGGGAGCCAAGGGTAATTTACGATTTGACCATTTACCATTTACAATTTGCCATGCGGCGAGAAAGTAAATCGTTAAATTGTCAAATCATCAAATGGAAAAAACAAATTGTAAATTGTAAATCGTAAAATAGTAAATAAGATTGTGATATACGAAGACGGAATCAAGGTGATTGTAGCCGATGCAAGCCACGAGAAGTATGTGGACTTGATTATCAATACAATACGCGAGGCAGCAAAGAAGCGTGGCACAGGTATTGCTGAGCGTACACACGAGTATGTGGCCACGAAGATGAAGGAGGGCAAGGCGGTGCTGGCGCTCGACCCCAGCAAGCAGACAGAACTGGGCGACACGTTCGTGGGCTTCAGCTACATCGAGACGTGGGGCAACAAGTCGTATGTGACCACGTCGGGTCTGATTGTGCATCCTGACTATCAGGGCAGGAACATCGCCAAGCGCATCAAGGATCACACCTTCACGTTGGCACGTGTGCGTTGGCCTCATGCCAAGATCTTCTCCCTCACGAGCGGCGACGCGGTGATGAAGATGAACACGGCATTGGGATATGTGCCTGTGAGCTTCAAGCAACTGACGGATGACGATGCCTTCTGGAGAGGCTGTCGCGGTTGTGTGAACCACCCCATTCTGGAGATGAAGGAGCGCAAGTTCTGCATCTGCACAGGCATGCTGTACGACCCTGCACAGCACAAGGGTGAACCCACACCTGTGGAGATCTTCCAAGAAATCATGAAGGAAATGGTGTTAAGGGAAAAGGGATAAGTGAAAAGTGAAAAATTTGCTACCGCAGTCTATGGGATATCTTCAAAATAGTCAATCGCCTCTAACAGTGAAAAGCTATAGCTTTGCTATCAGAATCGTAAACACAGTGAAGAATATCACATGTAGTCCTAAAGAATACGGAATGATGAATCAAATTTTTCGTTCTGGAACAGCGATAGGAGCATTGGTAAGCGAATCGACTTATGCACAAAGTCCTAAAGATTTCATTAGCAAACTTTCCATAGCCCTAAAAGAATGCAATGAAACCCTCTATTGGCTCAATCTTTTGAAAGATACGGGATATTTGCAGACAGAAGATTTTACAAGTTTAGAGAAAGATTGTCGAGAATTACTCGCTCTCTTAATTTCATCGATAAAAACAACAAAACAAAATATATAAAAAGAAGTGACGATGGGAAGCGGAAGCAAATTTTTCACTTTTCATTTTTCACTTTTAACTTAAAAATTATGGAATCAAAGAAAAAGGTTGTCGTTGCCTTCAGCGGCGGATTGGATACCAGCTACACGGTGATGTATCTGGCAAAGGAAAAAGGTTATGAGGTGCATGCTGCATGTGCCAACACGGGTGGCTTCTCGGCTGAACAGCTGAAGACGAACGAGGAGAACGCTTACAAATTGGGTGCCACGAAGTATGTGACGCTCGACGTGACACAGGAATACTACGCCAAGTCACTCAAATATATGGTGTTCGGCAATGTGCTGAGAAACAATTGCTATCCCATTTCGGTATCGTCTGAGCGTATCTTCCAGGCTTTGGCGATTGCACGTTATGCGAAGGAGATCGGTGCCAGCGCCATTGCACATGGTTCGACAGGTGCAGGTAACGACCAGATCCGTTTCGACATGACGTTCCTTGTGATGGCTCCCGGTGTGGAAATCATCACCCTGACCCGCGATGGCAACCTGAGCCGTCAGGAGGAGATTGACTACCTGAACAAGAACGGCTTCGCTGCTGACTTCGCGAAGTTGAAGTATTCTTATAATGTGGGCATCTGGGGCACCAGCATCTGCGGTGGCGAGATTCTCGACTCCACACAGGGTCTGCCTGAGTCTGCCTATCTGAAGCACCCCACGAAGGAAGGTCCCGAACTGCTGAAGTTGGGCTTTGAGAAGGGTGAGCTCTGCTCGGTGAACGGCGTCAAGTACGATGACAAGATCAAAGCCATCCAGGCTGTGGAGGAGATTGGTGCTGCGTATGGCATCGGTCGTGACTGCCACGTGGGTGACACCATCATCGGCATCAAGGGACGTGTGGGCTTTGAGGCTGCGGCTCCGATGCTGATCATCGGTGCACACCGTTTCTTGGAGAAATACACGCTCTCGAAGTGGCAGCAGTATTGGAAAGACCAGGTGAGCAACTGGTATGGCATGTTCCTGCACGAGAGCCAATATCTGGAGCCTGTGATGCCCGACATCGAGGCGATGCTGACTTCTTCGCAGCGCAACGTGACTGGCGAGGTGACCCTCGAACTCCGTCCTCTCTGCTTCCAGACCGTAGGTGTGGATTCGCCCAACGACCTTGTGAAGAACAAGCTGGGTGAGTATGGCGAGACTGCCAAGGCATGGTCATCTGAGGATGCCAAGGGCTTCATCAAGGTGACCTCTACCCCACTCCGCGCTTATTATCTGGCACATCCAAACGAGGAAAGATAAGAAGAGGATTGAAGAATTGAAAAATTGAAGGATTGAAGATTTCATGGTAAAGGTAGGTATATTAGGTGCGGCTGGATATACGGGAGGCGAGTTGATTCGCCTGCTGATCAACCATCCGCAGGCAGAGATTGTGTTTGCCAACAGCGAGTCGAATGCGGGCAACAAGGTGTATGACGTGCATGAGGGCTTGATGGGCGACACGGAACTGGAGTTCACCAGCGAGATGCCGTTCGACCAGGTGGACGTAGTGTTCTTCTGCTTCGGACATGGGAAGAGTGAGGCGTTCCTGAAGGAACACAGCATCCCAGCGAACGTGAAGATCATCGACATGGCGCAGGACTTCCGCATCAAAGGCGACCATGATTATGTGTACGGTTTGCCTGAAACACATAAGGAGGAGATTACGAAATGTCAGCATTTGGCAAACCCTGGATGTTTTGCCACGTGCATTCAGTTGGGACTGCTGCCATTGGCAAAGGCAGGACTGCTGACGAAGGACATCGCGGTCAATGCCATCACAGGTTCGACGGGAGCAGGACAGAAGCCCAGCGCCACGACGCACTTCTCTTGGCGTGACAACAACTTCTCTGTGTACAAACTCTTCACGCACCAGCATCTGCATGAGATCTGCCAGACACTGAACGAACTGAAGCCAGCCGAGGCTCCTCATGTGGTTGACACCTTGGATGAGGGCTATGAGGCAGAGGGCATCACCGTGGATTTCATCCCTTATCGTGGTGACTTCCCAAGAGGCATCTTCTGCACGGAGGTGGTGACACTAAGCGAAGCCCCCAAAGGGGAGGAGATTGTCGCTCTCTACAAGGACTTCTACAAGGATGCTGCCTTCACCCACTACAGCGACAAGGCACTGGATTTGAAGCAGGTGGTGAATACCAACAAGGCATTGGTGCATGTGGAGGTGTTCGGTCGGAAGGTCGTGATCACCTCGATGATTGACAACCTGCTGAAGGGTGCCGTCGGTCAGGCAGTACAAAATATGAACATCATGTTCGGCTTGGATGAAAAAGCCGGACTTAACTTGAAAGCATCAGCATTCTAAGAATTATGAATTTATTTGACGTATATCCACTTTTCGACATAGCCATCGACCACGGCAAGGGATGCCATGTGTGGGATGACAAGGGACAGGAATATCTCGACCTCTACGGAGGCCATGCTGTCATCAGCATCGGACACTGCCACCCTCATTATGTCGAGGCCATGACCCAGCAATTGAACAAGTTGGGCTTTTACAGTAACTCCGTACAGAACCCGCTCCAGAAGGAACTTGCCACCCGTCTCGGCAAGGCATCGGGCTATGAGGACTACCAGCTGTTCCTCATCAACTCGGGTGCCGAAGCCAATGAGAACGCGCTGAAACTCGCTTCCTTCTACAATGGCAGAACCCGTGTGCTGTCGATGGAGAAGGCCTTTCATGGCAGAACTTCGTTGGCGGTCGAGGTGACCAACAACCCCAAGATCATCGCTCCCATCAACAACAATGGACACGTGACTTATCTGCCCATCAACGACATCCAGCCTTGGAAGACCGAGATTGAGAAGGGTGATGTGTGCGCTGTCATCATCGAGTGCATCCAGGGTGTGGGTGGCATCCGCATGGTCACCAAGACGTTCATGCAGGAACTGCGTACCCTCTGCGACCAGCACAACACCGTGCTGATCTGCGACGAAATCCAGTGTGGTTACGGACGAAGCGGTAAGTTCTTTGCTCATCAACACCTCGGCGTGCAGCCCGACCTCATCACGGTGGCGAAGGGCATCTGCAATGGCTTCCCGATGGGTGGCGTGCTGATCTCGCCCAAGTTCACGCCTGTCTATGGTCAGTTGGGCACCACGTTCGGTGGCAATCACCTCGGATGTGCAGGCGCCATTGCCGTGCTCGACGTGATTGAACAGGAGCATCTGGTGGAGAATGCCGCCAAGGTGGGTGAATATCTCATCGACACGCTCAAGGCAGAACAGGCATCGGGCCATCTGCCACACGTGGTGGATGTCCGTGGCGAGGGTCTGATGATTGGCATCGAGCTGGACATCCCCTACAAGGAGCCACGCACACGCCTCATCAAGGAAGAGCACTGCTTCACGGGCTGTTCAGGCACCAACGTTATCCGTCTGTTGCCACCGCTCTGTCTGTCGATGGACGATGCCAAACTGTTTATCGAGAAATTCAAGAAAGTTTTATGACGTTCCGTCCTTTCTTCAACTTCAACTGCTTCAGCTCGCCATTTACGGTGAGCTGAATTTTTTGTGCCTGCAGAGCCGTGAGGGTGAGCTTGGTGACGCGGCTATTTTTCCAAGTCATATCGACAGCGATGCCGCCACGGGCACGGATGCCAGAGACGGAACCATCCTTCCAGTTGTCGGGGAGGGCTGGCAAAAGCTCGATGGAAAGTGAGGGTCTTCCCTCCACTAAATCGAACTCGCTCTGCATCAGCATCTCAATCACACCAGCACAGCCACCGAAGTTTCCGTCTATCTGGAAGGGCGAGTGGGCATCCAACAAATTGGGATAAGTGCCGCCACCACGACGTGCATCGGGACCCTTATAGCCATCGGGACTGACGTATGAAAGGAGTTTGCGGTAGATATGATAAGCGTTCTTGGCATCGTGCAGACGAGCATAGAGATTCACACGCCAACCCGTGCTCCAACCCGTGGTCTTGTCGCCTTTCAGTTCGAGGGTCTTGGAGGCGGCACGAAGCAGACCCTCTCTGTCCTGACGGACATCTCCCCCATAATGGGGAGAGCCATCCGGCTTGTTCCCTAATGACGAAGACCCCGCATGGGCTCCCTCCCCATTACGGGAGAGGGTTGGGGAGAGGGTCTTTTGATGCCCTGGATACACGCCAAACAGATGGCTCTGATGACGGTGGTGAGGGTCTTCATCCTCCCAATCGTAGAACCATTCCTGGAGATTCCCTTTCTTACCAATCTTATAGGGCTGCAGTTTTGCCAGTGCTGCGTCAGCCTCGGCGATGAAGTCCTTGTCCTGTCCAAGAATGAGAGCGGCATTGCGAGCATCGGTGAGACACTCGCGAATCATGGCGAGATCGGCAAAACCGCCGTAGCAAGTGCGTCCGTGATAGCCTTGGTCGGTGATGAAGACATTCTCGGGCGAGGTGGAAGGAGCGGTGATGAGATACTCAGGGCCATCCACACCCATGTCCTTGGTCGAGACGAGCCAACCGAGGCAGAAGTCCGCAGCACCCTTGAGGACGGGATAGTATTCACGCAGGAAATCCTTGTCGAGCGAGAAGGTGTAGTGCTCCCAGATGTGGGTGCTGATCCAAGCGCCACCCATGTTCCAGTTGGCCCACATGGGGTCACCAGTGTGGAGACCCACAGGACAAGTCATCGCCCAGATGTCGGTGTTGTGGGCAAGGCACCAACCCTTATCCACTCCGTAGTAAGCCTTGGCAGTCAGTTCGCCAGAGCCTTGCAGTTCCTTCATATAGGTGAAGAGCGATTGGTGCATCTCAGGCAGGGCAGCGGTCTCAGCAGGCCAATAGTTCTCCTCCACATTGATGTTGCTGGTATAGTTGCACGACCACGGCGGCAGGATGCTCTCGTTCCAGAGTCCTTGCAGATTGGCAGGGACATTCGGAGTGCGCGAACAGGAGATGAGCAGATAGCGGCCATACTGGAAGTAGAGGGCTTCGAGGGCAGGATTGAAGACGGATTCGTTGACATATTCCTTCAGCACCTCATCGGTGGGGCGGGCATCCTCCTTGGCTTCTCCTAATGAGAGTTTCACCCTATCATATATATTCTTATAGTCATTCATGTGGCGGTTCAGAAGGTCGTTGTAATTCTTCGATGCGAGTCTGTCTAAACGTTCATCAGCGATTTGCTTGTAAGGCTTTCCCTCCTTCACGGGGTCTTTGTCATAGCCATTGAACGAGGTGGCATTGACCACATAAATCATCACTTCCTTGTTTCCATTCACCTCAATCACTTCGTCGCCAAAGCCCACGTCAGCCGAAGCCACCTTCACCTTCGTGCGGAAGTGGATGCCCCGATTGGGGTCGTAGGCGAACTTATCCTTCGCATCGTAATAGCTCGGCAGGGAGGCATAGCCCGCATAGCCGTCCATCGTCATCATGCCATCATTCATTGCCGACGTCAAGTGTGGCAGTTGGCTACCAACTGACACTCTGGCACGGATGCCCTGAGGATTGTCGGTCGTGAGGCGGATGACGATGCCCTCGTCGGGATGGGTGGCGAAGTACTCCACCGCATACTGATAGGCTCCGCGATGCCAAACCGTGTGGGCTGTGGCATTGCCAATGTCGAGCCAGCGCTTATAATTACTCACCTGCTCCAGCGTGTCCAGATACTCGATGCTGAGTTCGCCCAGCGGCTGATAGTTCTGCGAGAAGTGTCCCTGCACATCGTGCTGCAACGAGTCTGCTTTGCGATAGTCGCCATTGCGAAGTGCCTCGCGGATGGTGGGGATGGTCTTGTGGGCATCGGGCGAATAGACATTCATGTTGCAGGGCTCACCCGTCCAGAGCGTGATGTCGTTCAGCGAAATCCGTTCGCGGTTGGGGTTGCCATAGACGATGCCGCCCATCGTGCCATTGCCGATGACGAGCGCCTCCTCAAAGTAGTCCGCAGGGCGGTTGTAGTGCAACACTTGCGCCTGGACCATCTGAGCGGTCTGCACACACAGCGCAATCAAAAGAATGATTCTCTTCATAGTTAGTAGTGGATTAGTTTTCGCCTCAAAGGTACGACGAAAAAACGAGACCCGCAAACATCCTCCCGATTTTTTCTCATCCTTCATAATATCTACCCTCCCCATTCGTTATTAAAGATAAGAATTGACCGCAGAAAGATGAACAAGATCAACATAAGACCAGCCGTGGCTGCCGATGCCGAAGCCGTGCAGCGCATCTATGCCCCCTACGTGGAGGAGACCGCCATCACGTTCGAGTATGACGTGCCCTCCATCCAGGAGATGGCGCGCCGCATCATCGAAGTGGAGCAGAAATATCCGTGGCTCGTGGCAGAGGAAGACGGACGCATCGTGGGCTATGCCTACGCCAGCCCCTTCAAGCAGCGAGCCGCCTACCAGTGGGCCGTCGAGACCTCCATCTACATCGACCGCACCGAGCATCGCAAAGGCATCGGACACCTCCTCCACGATGCGCTCGAAGCCCAGCTCAAGGCCCAAGGCATCCTCAACATGAACGCCTGCATCTCCTACATCGAGCCCGAGGACGAGTACCTCTCCCTCTCCAGCGTCCACTTCCACCAGCGCATGGGCTACACCCAAGTCGCCCACTTCCACCAGTGCGGACGCAAGTTCGGCCGCTGGTACGACATGATCTGGATGGAGAAGCTCATCGGCGAGCATCTCTAAACTTCAATTCTTCAATCCTTCAATCCTTCAATTCTTCAATTCTTCAATCCTTCAATTCTTCAATGATAGCACAAGTAATGCTCACCCTGTTTGCCATCGTCGTCGTGGGCTACGTGGCAGGCAAGAAAGAATACATGGGCGGCACGTTCGACAAGCGGCTCTCCAAGCTCGTCATCGACATCAGCTGCCCAGCCCTCATCCTCTCCTCAGCCATGACCGGCGAGCTCCCCGACCGCAGCTACATCCTGCCGCTCCTCGGCATCAGCGCCATCACCTACGTGCTGCTCACCGCCGTGGCCTTCTGGCTTCCACGCCTGCTCACCAAGCAGAAAGCCGACGAAGGCCCCATCGGATTCGCCCTCATGTTCGGCAACGTCGGCTTCATGGGCTATCCCATCGTCGCCAGCATCTTCGGTCACGAAGCTGTGTTCTATGCTGCTGTGCTCAATGTGGTCAACACCTTCGCCGTCTTCACCGTCGGCACCATCCTCATCACGGGCAAGACCGTCAATGGCCCCAAGTTCCAGAAGAAAGTCCTCTGGTCCACGCCCATGATCTCCGCCTATCTCACCATGCTCATCGTAGCCCTGCGCATCGAAGGAATCCCCCAGTGGATCAGCCAGCCCCTCACCATGATCGGCAACATCACCGTGCCAGCCGCCCTGCTCATCATCGGCTCGTCGATGTCGCAGCTCCCCCTGCGGGCCATGCTCGGCACCCCCTCCATCTATGCCACCACCCTCCTTCGCCTCGCCGTCCTGCCCATCGCCATCCACTACCTGATGCAGCTCCTCGGCTTCTCCCCCTTCGTCGTAGGCATCAACACCGTGGTCATCGCCATGCCCGTCGCCACCTACGGCACCATCCTCTGCCTGCGCCACGGCAAAGACACCACCCTCATCACCCAAGTCACCTTCATCACCACCCTCCTCTCCATGCTCAGCATCCCACTGCTGGTCACATACATTATTTGATAAGTGAAAAGTGAAAAGTGAAAAATCCAAGTTACAAACCATCCGGATGGCAGTAAAATAGATTTTTCACTCTTCAATTTTCACTTTAAGTCCTACTCAACCTTGCAGGGAATGAGGCGGACGGGACTGTTGAGACCGGAGGGGACAGTGTCCCAGCGGTCGTAGAGGGTCTTCTTGTAGTTGAGATCGACGACGTTGATTTCCTTGAAGCGGCGCCACTGGATGCCCTGGCGGTCGAGCTGGGCAATGCGGTTGGCTGGCAGGTTGGCCACCTCGATGCGGAGGGTGTTGTCGGTGTCGGGCTTGAGGTAGGACGTGATGTCCACCTGATAGGGAACGGCGAAGAGCATGCCTGCATCCTGTCCGTTGACGTAGACATGGGCGGTCTCGCGGACATCGCCGAGGTCGAGCAGATAGGCCATGCTGGGCGACCACTGGGCCTTGGGGATGCGGATGGTGGCGGAGTATATGCCCGTCGCCATGGTGGTGTTGAGGATGCTGTCGCCGAGAGATGTCCACGCCTTGGCTGCACCCGGCATCTGGTAGGTCTTCTGGATGGGCACTGGAGCGGCATCGCGGAAGGTGAGCGTCCATTGCTCGACGGGCTGGATGGCGGCGGTGGGCTTGAGGTATCGGTGGGGAGCGATGGATGCGGTGGATGGCTGGGTGAAAGTGCGGAGGATGATGCTCTCGCCGCTCTTGAGCTGGAGCCTCACCCTACCCTTCGCGTCGGTCTTGGCCTGGGTAATCTGTCCGTTCATGGGATTGTAGAACACGACGCTCTTGGCCTGAACGCCCAATGAGACGTAGGCATCCACGTCGTTGGGCTGGAGATTGGAGACGAAATAGTGGTGGCCCGTGGGATTCTTGCGACGGATGCAGCTGAGTCCCTGCTCGGTGCGCATGGCCTCGGGATGTGCCGCCGTGAACTGGAGCCCGTCGGCATAGTGGGGCGTGGTGATGATGGAGCCCTTGCCCCAGCGCGTGGCCATGGCCTGCTCGGGATGGAAGGTGACGCGGCTCTGGAGCTCGCTCATGAGTTGGGCAAAGACACGACGCTCCTCATCCTTGCCATAGCCTGGCACGGACTGTGGGAATGAGCCGACGAACACGACCTGTCCGCCCCGGTCGGCGAAGTCCAGAAGGCGTTGCAATGTGGCAGCAGGCATGAAGCGGACATCGGGCACGAGCACAGCGGAATAGGAGGATGTGGAGTCGAGGCGCAGGAGGTAGCGGTCGGAGATGTAATCGACGTCGTAGCCGTTGCGGATGATGGTCTGCACCGCCTCGATGAACTTGGGAGCCCGCTTCTCCATCGAATGGATGTCGAAGAGCGCGACCGTGCCGGGCTGGTCAAAGAGCATGTCGTAGTAAGGCAGATAGACCAGCAGGTCGTTGTCGGGCTCGCCCCACTGGAGGAACGACTGGCATCGCTGGATGTAGGCGGAGAAAGCGGGCATGGCCGACCACCAATTGTTGTTGGGCGTCATATCGACGGAGGCATAGAACCGCCAGCCCGGCCACTCGGCATCCTCGGGAGAATAGCAGGAGCCATGGAAGACGACGTGGTTGACACCGGCCACGAACATGAGATCGAGGTCGGGCTTGCACTGCGAAAGGGAGGTGCGGAAGTGCTCGGTCAGCCACGTGAAGGTCTCGGAGGAGGTGTATCGCTTGCCGGAGATATGCGCGGCGGAGGAGGCATACTTGAGCATGGAGATGTCGGAGTCGTTCTTCTTGGTGAATCCGGAGTCGCGGCGAAGTCCACGGATGCCGAAGTCGCTGAGTCCGAAGCCTTCGCACTCGGGAATATCGACGGCGGCATAGATGTCGAGCAGATTGGCAGGACTGCCGTGCGCCTGGTTGCGGGTCATGGCTCCGTGGCGATGCGCCCAGTCGGTCCATTGGGTGGTGAAGTTCTCAAGCAGGAGGTCGCCGAGGGTCTCGCGGTAGTCGCTCACGATGAGACGGTCAGCCACGGTGCGGATGGAGTCGGGCTTGGCGAGAATGTAGGTGAACGGTTGCAGGTCGTAGCCACGTCGAGCCTCAAACTCCTGATATAATGTAGGTGTCCAGTCTGCCCCATACACCTCGTAGGAGTCGTTGAACATGACGCGAGGAAACGCCACCTGCTGATGGGCAAAGGCAGTGTCGAAACGTGCCAAGTAATGCGCCACTGCATCGCGGTCGAAGTGGTCAATCACATAGCCCTCACCCCCAGGAGCCGCACGCTTCACCTTCTGCTTGGTCAGACCGAGGTGAGCCATTCCCGCTTCGTGAGACTGCTTGACGATAGTCCCATCGAGATTGAGTGTCAACTCGAACTCAATCCGCTTGGCTGCATCGTCCTCAGTCACCAACGGCCCACCGAACGGCCAACCCGTGCCAGTCGCCATATTCGTCTCAATGCCCAACTGGGCACCACGCTCCTCCACGTATTTCAGCATGCGCATCCATCGGGGAGAAAGGTATGGGATGTCGTTTCGGTCATTTCCCTGCACACCATAGATGGGCGTAATCTCCACGCCACCTATGCCAGCCTTGGCAAGCGCCGTGAGATTGTAGTCCAACCCCGCAGAATCGACCGCACTGCCCAACCACCACCATCGGGTGTAGGGTTTAGCCTCCTGCGGCATGGGAACAGCCAACTCTGCAGGACCAGTCCACTGCTGGGCATCAACAGAAACCCGCTGCTGGGCATCAACAGAAATGGAAATCAGAGAGAGACAAAGCGTCAGGAACGACGTCTTCAGCCCGAAATAGGTCGTCAGTTTATTCATCTTGTCGTTGGATTAGTCAGTTTCTTCGGCAAAGTTAGGACTTTTCCATAAAAAAAGCACTATCTTTGCACGGATTTTACCGAAAACGGACACATGGAAGCCTCAACGGAAACAAAAACACTCACTCCGAGCCTACAGGACGAGCCCAAATGGTTCGCCCTCAAGGTGAGCCGCAAGGAAGCACTCGCCATCAAAGTGATGGAGGATGCAGGCGTGCGCACCTACTGCCCCATGGCTGCCACGGACACAACCATCCACGGCAAAAAGATGATTGTGGAACGTCCGATCATCCCCAACACCGTCTTCGTCTTCGCTCCCTTCCGCAAAGTGAACGCGCTGAAGAACCAACACCCCTTCATCACCTACTGCTACAAGAAGTTGGACGGCAAATTCAAAATTCTCCAAGTGCCCACCCGCGAGATGGAACGCTTCATCGACTCCTCTACCAAGATGAAGAACGACATCACCTACTTCAGTCCCGATGAAGTGGAACTGAAACAAGGCGACCGCGTCAAGATTGTCGGCGGCCTCTTCGACGGCTACGAAGGCACCCTCCTCAAAGCCAAAGGCCGTGCCAAACGCATGTTCCTCATCAACTTCGAAATGCTCGGCGCATTGGGCACACACATTGAGCCTCAATACATCAGGGTCATCAAATAAGAAGTAGCAAGGTGGAAGGGAGAAGAAAGGGAGTAGGAAGGGAGAAGGAAGGGAGAAGGAAG
>JAFZVN010000062.1 GCA_017617805.1 Bacteroidaceae bacterium
GCATAAGGATTTGCTGATTGGCGATGACCAATGCATCGGTGGCGGGTACTACCAGTTTGACTGGGCAAGCAACCGCCTGCTGCTTGACCGTGCTTCGTATGACTTCGGACGGCCTCGATGGCATTTGCTTGATACACTGAAAGTACCTGCTGCCTATCGTGGTCTTCGCATCGTCTATATCTACGACGATGACTTCCTCGAGGACTTTAACGTGAGTGATGAGTTAAAAATTGAGTACTATGAGACATGAGGCAAAGAAGCAGGTTAAAAATATAAATCAACAAATAGAATAAAACTTTTATTAACAAACATCTAAACACAATCAGATTATGAACATTCTTATTTTGCAAGGCTCACCAAGAGCAAACGGAAACACCGCTTGGATGGCGGAAGAGTACAAGAAAGTTGCTGAGGCAGCAGGTCATCAGGTCACACTGGTCAATGTGTCGAAAAAGAAGATTGCAGGCTGTCTGGCTTGCGAGTATTGTCATAACAAGGGCAATGGTGCCTGCATCCAGAAGGATGACATGCAGGAGCTTTACCCACTGATGGCGGAGGCAGAGGTGCTGGTGCTGGCTGCACCCATCTACTACTTCACACTCTGCGCACAGATTCAGGCGCCCATCCAGCGTATGTACTGCGTGAACAAACCAGCTAAGGTGAAAAAGATTGCTCTGCTGATGTCATCCTATTCGCCCAACGTCTATGACGGCGCCATCGCAGAAGTGCGTGACATCTGCAACTATTGGGGTGTAGAGAACATGGGCTATGTCAGCGCCAAGATTGACGAACAGAAGACCGATGAAACCAAGCAGAAGGTGATAGAACTGGCAAGTAAACTCTAACATGAGTACCGCCAGAGCTTACAACTGAAATAGAATGACACCAAAACCGGATAAAGGATAATTTCAACTTAGGCAAGGCGTAGCCATAGAGTACTTTCGGTGTGACAAGGGAGTAGCATCGATTGATGTACGTTTGTTATCCAAGCACTTAGCTTGTATACATTACTTGTCGAGGGGAACAATCTTGAGATTGTCGAAGTAAGGTGTGCTGATGCGGTGCTGTTGCATCGGAGTCATGAGTCCGACCATACCTTTTGGGTAGCGGTCGGACTTTGCTTGTACCACCTGTTTGCCATCAACATAGCCCGTGATGGTGTCGCCCTCGAAACGTAGGCGCAAGTTGTACCAATGACAGGGAGCAAAAGCCCCTTCCCGACCTTCCCCAAGGGGCAGGAGATTCGCCTCGGCCAATACATATTCGCCGCCTACTTCCACATCCTTGCGGGCGAGGATGGCTTCTTGTTGCTCCTTGTCGCCAATGAGTTCTTTCTGGTCGAGTTTGCCACGAGTAATGACGAGCGTACAGTGTCCTTGGTCATCGAGTTTCAAGTAATAGCCTTTAGCCCAGATGCCATAACCAGAACCGACATCGCAAACACGTCCCATTACGGCAGCCTCGTCCTGTGGATTCAGATAAACGTCGGCACTCACCTCGTAATCGCGCCAGGCAGAATCGCCAAGGATGGTGTAGTAATGCCATTCGGGTGCCCAACTGAGAGTGTGCTCACCCACCACCTGACGAAGAGAGAGCCCCCCTTTGGGGCTTGGTCTTAGTTCAAAGGCGCCTATGATGTCGGCAGTGTAGCGAGGCAGGTAGCCACACGCTTGGGGATCATAGGCATCGAAGTTGTCCTCGTAGGGTAGGGGGAAGGGTTGTGAGGCTGGGATGTCGGCGAAAGAACCTTTCTGCTGTCCACTGGTCGTGGAGAGGGAATAGACGGAATTGGGTTGGAGCGTGATGGTGAATGTGCCTCCCTTGATGTCAGGTTGTCTGACGAACTGCTCCTTTTCGGTGCTGCGCCATACGCACAGCTTTCCCTTGCAAAGACCTTTGCCGACTTTAACCATGATTGTCTGTTCTTTTTGGGCATCTTTCGTCTCAATGATGATACTATAGTCGCCCGTTGCAGGATTCTTCAGGGTGACCATCGTACCGCCACCATCCAGTGTCAGACATCCATCATCCACATACTGCCAACCCACTTCGGTGAATTGTCCATAATGGGCATAGCCCCAGAGGTTTTCACGCACCTCATAGTGACCGCTCCATGGTTCCCACGCCAGCACCATTGCTGGGTCGTGGCTGTAAGGCTCCAAAGGATAGACACCAGCAATGTCGAACCAGTTGACCACCTTCGTTGCTCCACTCACGATGTAGTTCTCGTTGAAGCACTTGACGATGCTGATGAGGCAGTCGAAGCCCTTACGATAGACATGATCCTCGCTATTCCAGATGGGCTTCCCCATCGCTTCTGCCATTTCACGCTGCTCCTTTGTCAATGGGATTTCACTGAATGTGTGGGCACTGACCACATCAATGGCATCACTGAGTTCTGGGTCATTCTGCATATCTTTCAAGAAATTCATCTTTCCGCCACCCCAGTTGTCGAAAGCATGCAGTTTCACTTTTGAGAAACCTCGCTCATTCATCGTGTGGCGTAGCATTTTGGCAAAGTCGTAGCTAACTCCTTTCTCGTTATGGCAGCCGATGGCATCAAGTTCCAATCCATACACCTCACGTAGTCCGCTGAGCCATGACACATAATAATCAGCCATATCTTGCGACCAATAGTTCCCCACCCATGCTGGTGCGCTCCACGCTGTAGCATCGAGCGACAGTTTCGGATTACGCCGCTTGGCTTCGCTCATCACCCACCACATATAACCACGATGGAAGTTACAGTCACCTCTGTAATGGCTATGGGAGGGCATAGAGCCTTGCGTGGAGTTACCATCGCCTGGAATCTCAACCAGCAGCGTGCTCACCGAGGCTCCATACTTGGGCTTATACACCAAGTCCATGATTTCCGAACGTTGTGGCTCTGGATAATCTTTCAGCAGCACGGATGTGGCACCACCGCCATTGACGATGCCGATGCCGTCGAAGGTCTTGCCTGTGGATTGGCTGTTGAGTTGGATGGTCTGACTTTGAGCCAAAAGGTTGCCATTACTCAAGACAAGTATCATGCCTAAGAGGAGAATTGCTTTAGTGTTCATACGTGGGTGTATTATTTCAGTGTGATGCAAATGATTTGCAAATGTACAGTTTTTGTTGCGAATTTCCAAAGAGAATCAATGGCAAATTAAAGGCATGGGTAGGTTTGAAACGTTTTCCAACGGACGTGCAACATTTTTCTATGGATGTTGCACGTTTTTCATCGTACCTTTGCACTCGAAATCTAAATTTTAATGCCATTTGTGAATATGAGACGTTTTTTGATTCTTTTATTCATCCTGCTCATCGCAGGAATTCTGCCAATGAAGGCAGACAACATCACTGTTGACGGTGCCAGCCGTTCGTACATCGTCTATGCCCCGAAGAATTTGGGCGAGAACCGTCCGTTGTTCATCTTTTGTCATGGTGCAGGTCAGGATGCCAACTATATGTTGAACACGCAGTTTCGTGATTCGGACAAACCTGAACGTAAGATTAGCATTGAAGCCGTTTGCGATACTGCCAAGTTTGTGATGGTATTCCCCAATGGTATCAATAACCAGTGGGATATTGGCGGTAACAGCGATATCAATTTTGTCAAGGCGCTGATTGACAAGATGGCGACGCAGTACAAGATAGATCGCAACCGCGTCTATCTCGGCGGTTTTTCCATGGGTGGCATGTTCACCTATCATGCCATGAACAAGATTCCCGACCTCATTGCTGCTTATGTTCCTGTCAGTGGCTACCCAATGGGTGGTGCGACGGCCAATGCTAATGTGCGTCCGTTGCCTATCATGCATATTCATGGTACAGCTGACAATGTGTGTGGATTCAGTGGGGTGCAACCGGCATTGAATGTGTGGATCAAGCACAATGGTTGTCCGACAACCGCTACAGTTGTGGATAACTACAATGGTTTCAATGGTGCCAAGCTCCACACTTGGGCTCCTGGCAATGATGGTGTCGAAGTCAAATTGTTGGAATTACCCAACAAAGGTCACTGGGTGTGCAAGGAGCCTCAGGTATATACAGGCAAGGAGATGTGGAACTTTTGCAAAAAATACTCGCTCAACAAGACAACGCCCAATGTCCGTATCACCTCTCCCACGGCAGGTCTCAGCTACACCTGTTTCGCTCCATCAGGCGAGGCGGCATTCCCCTCCGTCAGCATCAGGGCAGAGGCGGATGACCCCAACGGCACAGTGGCCAAGGTCGATTTCTATGATGGCAACAAGCTGATAGCCACCTGCGAGAAGAAACCCTACACAGCAACATTGGAGAACCCCATCTCGGGCAAACATACCATCAAAGTGGTTGCTACTGACAACGACGGTGAGACCGCTTCAGCCACGATGGAAATTGCTCTTAATGCTCCGATGGTTCAGTATGTCATCTCTCAATCCTTCACCGAAGCTGGCAGCATTCCTGCAGGATGGATCACGAACGATGGCAAAGAGCAGCGCATCGGATTCAGCGACGGTTACACCCTCGGATGCCGTGTCCTTCAGTTCACGGGCACACGTCGCAGTTTCAACTATGGTCTCTATTTTCGCAATGTCGAAGGTCAGACACGTGCAGGTAATGCCAAGTACGGACAGGCGAAATCTGGAACCACGCTCACACTTCATCCTGGAAAATACACGTTGAAATACAGGATATGCAATTGGAACAAGCCCGAATTCTCCCCTGTGGACATCTGCATAGAGAAGGTGTCGGATGGAGAGGCTGTTGCCACCCAGACATTCACACCTAATGTCAACATCGGCAATACTGCATCCAACAGCTTCAATGCCGTTGTCCAGCAGACTTTTGAGTTTGAGATTACAGAAAAAGGGGAGTATGCGCTCGCCTTCTATACCGATGATGTGGAGTGGGGTGACTGTGTGATTGGGCAGTTGATACTGATGGTCAATGAGTATGCTGCGGTAGGTATTGAGGACATCAAGGCAGAGCCGCAATCAGCAAGCAAAAACTGCATCTATGACCTGAGCGGACGGAAAGAGGAAGAGGGAACCCTCACTCATGGCATCAAGATTATGGGTGGCAAGAAAATCTTTGTCAAGTAATCCATAAAAACATAATAAATATGAGGAAAAAAATCACAACCGTCCTGTTCGCCATCACGACTGCGGCAGCAACAGCACAAAACCCTTCCATCGTCTTTGGCACACCACTGGATGCCCAAACCGTCATGCAGGAGGCGGCAGCTTTGGCCAAGAAGGCTGAGGTGAAGACCTTGCAGACTTGGGAAGAAGGTCGTGACAAGAAGTGTGCCTACTTCTTTGAGGAACTGGGTGAGGAAATGCCTTTTAGGGTGTGTGTGCCCAAGGCTTGGGACGGCAAGAAGAAACTCCCTTTAGTGATGTTCCTGCATGGAGGATGGAACAATGAAAGTTCCTACCTTGATGAGAACGACAAACTGATGGTGCGTCTGGCTGACGAACATGGTGTCTTGCTGGTCTCTCCGTTGGGTGCTCACTCGTCCTATGGCAACCGTTTGGTGTTGCCTGCTGAGTTCGGCAAGGACAAGGAAGTGGAGGAAACGTTGGCAAAGCGCAATTCTCCAGAGATGATGCGTGAACAGGAACTGAGTGAGAAGGATGTCATCAAAGTTCTGGAAATCGTGCTGAAGAATTATCCTGTTGACCGCAAACGCTTGTTCCTCTGTGGTCATTCGATGGGTAGTGGTGGAACTTGGTATCTCGGGGCAAAATATGCCGATTATTGGCGTGCGCTGGCTCCCATGTCTGGCCCTTTTGTCACACGCGAGGGCTATCCATGGGAACGACTGAAGCGGATGCCTATCTTCATGAGCGAAGGAACTCGTGCAGGAGCCTCTCTACAGAGTAGCCGCCAACTGCGTGACTTTGCCAAGGAGTATGGCCTTAATTTGCAATACAAAGAGGTGGACGGAGACCACGGGCAGATGGTGCCCATGATTTTACCCGATGTTTTCTTGTTCTTTGACCAGTTCAAATGAGTAGAAGCATGTTTTTGCATGATTATTGCCTCAATCGTGCCAATAATTCCCCAAAGTTTTGTATCTTTGCCGTCACAATCCAAATAAACAATAACTAAACTGACACAAAACACTTATGAAGAAAATTATTATTGCAACAGCAGTGGCATGTATGATTGCCACATCAGTAGTAGCGCAAACCAAGTTGACCCTGCGGGTTGACAAGGCCGAACGGACTGTCAGTCCAACACTTTACGGACTGATGACCGAGGAAATCAATTACTCCTATGAGGGAGGACTGTATTCGCAACTGCTTCGTGATCCCACGATGCAAGAACTCCAAGGTGACGGACAGCGTCGCAGAGGATTTGCCCCTGGTGCACCAGCTCCAAAACCCAAATACTGGGAACTGAGCGACACGACCGCTGGCACCATCCGCATCAACAACACGGGGGGCATCAACTTCACGTTGAAGAAATATCTTGCCGTCGAGCTGACCCGACCCGCCGATGTGGTCAATCCGGGTTTCTGGGGTATTGCTGTACGACCAGCAACCACCTATGATGGTGATGCGTACTTAAAAGGTCAAGGCAAAGTGACAATTGGACTGCGTTCGCTCGATGGTTCCAAAGTTTATGCCAGCCAAGACCTCGATCTGGATGCTAATGAGTGGAAACAATACACCTACACGCTCCAGACTGCTGCCGACGTGAAGCCTACGAAAGACGTGCAGTTCTTCATGCAGTTTCATCAGGCGGGCAATTACAGCCTGTCATATCCGACCTTGTTCCCCAAGGCAAAGAAGGCATACTCCGTCAAGTCAGATTGGTTCCGCACCGACATCATGGACTTGCTGCGTGAGATGCGTCCAAAGTTTCTCCGATTCCCTGGAGGCAACTATCTGGAAGGCAACACCTTCAAGGAGCGATTCGATTGGAAACGAACCCTCGGTTCTCTCTCCACCCGTCCAGGTCATCGCAGCCCTTGGAACTACTGGTCAACCGACGGCATGGGACTGTTGGAATTCCTCTGCTGGGCTGAAGAATGTGGTGCTGAACCCATCCTTGGCGTCTTTGCTGGCTATGTGTTGAACGGTGACTATGTGGAAGGTGATGCGCTTGAGCCATTCATCCAAGATGCGCTCGATGAGATAGAATACGTGATGGGCAGCTCTACCTCCAAGTGGGGTGCAGTACGAGCACGCGACGGTCACCCAGAACCCTTCAAACTGACCTACGTGGAAATCGGTAATGAGGACTTCTTCGACCGCAGTGGCAGCTACTCACACCGCTTCATGCAGTTCTATGATGCTATCAAGGCAAAATATCCGCAACTGCAAATCATCTCCACACAGGACGAACGCATGTTGAGAGGCAATGCAGAAGATCCTGCTGCCATTAAGGTCGATGTGATAGACGAACATTATTATCGCAATGCGGAGGCCATGTACCGTGCCGCACAGCAATACGATTCCTACGACCGCAAGGGACCGAAGATCTTCTGTGGCGAGTGGGCTACACGTGAAGGTGACCCCACCACCAACATGAACGCCGCTCTGGGCGATGCTGCATGGATGACCTGCATGGAACGTAACTCCGACATCCTCGTGGCACACTGCTACGCTCCGCTTTTCGTCAACGTGAACGAAGGTGGCATGCAATGGAAGAGTGACCTCATCGGCTATGATGCACTCACCTCATTCGGATCTCCATCCTATCATGCACAATGTATGTTTGCACAGAACTTGGGTGACAAGGTGGTGCCCATGGAGGCTGAGGGTGTACCCACCGTACCAATGGGCAAAGAACCCGTTCCACAACTTTATTACAACGCAACCGTAGATACTCAGACAGGCAAGATTTACCTGAAGTTGGTCAACATCGGCGCATCGAGCCAGACGATCACAGTAGAGACCACTGGTGCGAAAGTGAAGGGTAAGGCAGCGGTGACCACCTTGAAATCTGCCAAGCCAGAGGACACCAACTCCATCGACAACCCCAACAACATCACACCTTCAAAGAGTAGCCTCAAGGTGTCAAACAACTTCAAAATCACCCTTGCGCCTTACTCCATCAGTGTGGTGGCAATGTGATAACAGATAGAAAAAACGATTCGATTCTGATTGTTGTCCAGCGGTCAATCATCCGCTGGACAACTTTTTTTGTATAATATGGTTTATTTCAAACAAAAAATGCGTACCTTTGCCAAACAATCATTGAATCCAAAACAAATATGACGAGAAAAATGATTTTATGCCTCATGGCAATCATGGGTGTGCTGACCTTGGCAGCTCAGGCGCAAGTGCAGTTTACGGAGCCTACGACAGTATTCGTGATGCACAGCAGCGGTAACCATTTGAAGATGGCAAGCGACTATGGCGGTCAGTTGGAAGCAGCAACGGTATCGAATCCCCAGCAAATGACCATCGTTCCCGATGGGAATGGTTATTATTATATTCAGGAAAAATCGGGCCGCTATCTCTCGAAACTGAATTCATGGAATACGTCGTTCGTCACCGATGCCACAAGTGACGATGCACGTTTTTCATTTGAACAGGCTTCTGGAGCCTATATTCGCATCCGCTGCAAGGGCAACGGTCAATGTCTGGGAACCGACAACAACGATGCGAACACGAAAGTCTATTCCGACAAGAACGGGTCGGACATCAAACATTTCTGGTTCTTCAGCGATAAGGTGAAAGGCACGGTTCCTACCGACACCCTTTCATACACGGTATTCCCAACAGTTGTCCGTCAGCAGTTTGACGGATGGGGCGTTTCGCTCTGCTGGTGGGCAAACATGTGCGGAAAATGGGACGACAAGAAGATAGATGAAATTGTGACGTGGATGGTCAGTCCTTCCGGATTGAACTACAACCTTTTTCGGTATAACATTGGCGGTGGCGATGACCCAGAGAACAAGAACTGCACGCCCCACCACATGGGCAACGGCAAGGGTCTGCGTGCCGAAATGGAGGGCTTCAAGGACTTCTCAGGCGACGAGTATCACTGGGACCGCGATGCGGCACAGCGCAAGATCATGCTGAAGATAAAGGAGAAACGTCCTGATGCCGTGTTCGAAGCATTCAGCAACTCCTGTCCCTACTACATGACCTACAGCGGTTGCGTGAGCGGCAATACCGATGGAGGCAAGGACAACCTGAAACCCGAGTACTACGAGGAGTTTGCCCACTACCTCGTCGATGTCTGCAAGCACTACAAGGACGAATATGGCATCGAGTTCAAGACGTTGGAGCCGTTTAACGAATCGGTGACGGGCTTTTGGTACGCCAACGGTGTGCAGGAGGGTTGTCACTTCGACTATGAGTCACAGGTGAAGTTCGTCAAGGTGCTCAAACCTATTCTCGACCAGTCCGGACTCAGCACTGTCATTTCCGCCTCTGACGAGACCAACGTGGGACTGGCTGTCAACGGCTACAAGGCCTTCAAGCAGGGCGGTGCACTCAAGATGTTGGGACAATGGAACACACATACCTATTCGGGTAGCAATGCCGATCGTGTACACATGGCCTTCTTGGCTCATCAGGACAACGTGCCCCTCTGGATGAGTGAAGTGGGAGCTGGTGGCAACGGCATTGGCGGCAACTTGAGTCTTGCCCAGAAATTGTTCGACGACATGCGCTATCTGCAACCAGAGACATGGATTGACTGGCAGTATATGGAGGAAGCCAACGACCAGTGGTGTACCATCCGAGGTAGTTTCAGCAACCAGACCTACGCCAAGGTGAAAAACTACTACGTGCGCCAGCAATGTTCACGCTTCATCAAACACGGCTACAACATCGTGGCATCGCTCAACGACCAGTCGCTGGCTGCCATGAACGAAGCACAGGACACGCTCGTGCTGGTGCTGTTGAACGAAGGTAGTCTGACCTATCATTGTGTTGATTTGTCACAATTGGCCAGTTTACCAGCTTCCAGTGCCATCAAGGCCTATCGCACCTCATCAACAGAAGACTTGAAGAGTGTGAGGGACTTCAAACTTGACGGTTCTACGATGCTGGTCAAATTGCCTATGCAGAGCATCACCACCCTTGTGCTACCTGTAGGCGGTGTGACGACTGAACCACAAATCGTGGCAGGACGTGAATACATGATTGTGCCGCGACACAACCTGAACGCAGCGCTTACGGCCTCAGAAACGGGGAATGTCACCATCGAAACCGCAACCTACTCCGATGGACAGCGGTGGAAACTCGTGGCAGAGGGTGACAACTTCATCCTCGAGAATGCACGTGGGCAGCGTCTGACATCATTCCGTTCGTCTGGCTCATCAAAACTGGCTGCTCAATCAAAAGCATCCAACGAACAGCAATTCCTCATTGAAGCCATCGACCTGCCCTATTATAAGATATCTCCTGCCCGCAACCGCAGTTATTCCTTCGACCTCAGCAACGCCAACAGCAATGCCGGCACCACCGTGTGTACATGGCAATATACGGCTGACACCGATACTCCTACTCATCGTCAATGGATGCTGTGTCCGCTGAAGAGTCAGGGCGACGATACCAGCATTGATCAGATTATTGACACATCAACTCGTCAATTTGCTAACGCACAAGATGGCATCTATGACACCACTGGTCGATGTGTAGTCAGCGGAGCTATTTCCAACAATGAATTACAACGATTACCGAGTGGAATCTATATAATCTGTATAAACGGAGAAAGAAAAATTATAACAAATAGATAATTATGATGAAAAGGATGATTTTATGCCTTATGGCAATCATGGGTGTGCTGACCCTTTCGGCGCAGAGTCTCAAAAATTCCAATGTGAAGAACGATGCAGGCAAGGAGGCTGTGCTGAGTAACATCATGGCTCGTCGCTCGGTTCGCAAGTATCTTGCCAAGCCTGTTGAACACGAGAAGCTGGAAACCGTGGCACTTGCTGGCATTAACGCTCCAAGTGCGATGAATCGACAGAACTGGGCTGTGCGAATCATCGAAAACCAGAAATTGATGGCTGATGTGAAGGATATGTGCCGCAATGCACCGAACCTCATCTGTGTTTGTGCTCCAGCCAACGGAAACTTCGACCTTGATGCTGGTCTGATGGGTGAGAACATGATGCTGGCTGCTCAGTCATTGGGACTTGGCACCTGCATTCAGACGGGGCCAATACGCTTCCTCACCACTGACGAGAAAGCCAAAGCCTTCCGCGATAGTCTCGACATTCCTGCTGACTACAAACTGCTGTATGTCATCGCTATTGGCTATCCTGACGAACAGCCTGAAGCCAAGCCACGTGATACCTCGAAGGTGAAGTACATCAAGTAAGTTTAACTCACTATGGTAAAAAGGTTTTTCTTATGCGCTTTAGCGGCACTGTCCGCTTCAGTTACGGCGTTTTCGCAGAACCCTATCATCTGCGACCGCTACACGCCAGACCCTGCACCCTACGTGCATGGCGACACTCTTTATCTCTTTGTTGACCACGACGAGGATGTGACTGTGAATGGTTATTTCACCATGAAAGACTGGTTGCTGTACAGCACCGTCGATATGGTGAACTGGACTAATCTCGGCACTCCAATCACCTCTGCCACATTTTCGAAATGGGCTAAGCAGGACAACGACTGTTGGGCCAGCCAGTGCATCGAGCGCAACGGCAAGTGGTACTGGTACTGCACTGCCACCATCAAGGGTGAGGCATATCCTGGCATCGGTGTGGCGGTGGCTGACAATCCTGCTGGTCCCTACAAAGACCCTATAGGCAAGCCGCTGGTGAAGGGATGGTTCAAGATTGATCCATCGGTGTTCATCGACGATAATGGACAGGCGTACCTCTTCTATGGTAACAACATGCTCTGGTACACCAAACTCACGAGGAACATGACTGCCATAACGGGCGGTGAGAAGGAAATCGTGACAAAAGACGAGAAGGCCTTTGGACCCTACAAGGGCTACGATGACAACGGCAATCCCAAGACGAACTTTGAAGAAGCGTCATGGATCTACAAACGTAATGGCAAATACTATCTGGAGTATGCGGCAGGTGGCGTGCCAGAACACTGGGCTTACTCCACCGCAGACAAGATTACGGGTCCGTGGACCTATCAGGGTAAGATCATGGGAGAAGCTCAGAAGAGTTTCACCATCCACGGGGGCAGTGTGGAGTTCAAGGGTCATCACTATATGTTCTATCACAATGGCAATCTGCCTGGTGGTGGTGGATATACCCGTGCAACTTGTATTGAGGAGTTCACGCCTAACGAAGATGGAACGATTCCTTTCATCAAATTTACCACCACAGGCGTGGATCAGCTGCAGAACGTCAATCCCTACGAACGGCAGGAGGCTGAGACCATCAACCAATGTTCGGGGGTGAAGTGCGAAGGCGACTACAACGGATGTTATGTGACGAACATCAGCCAAGGCGACTACATCAAGGTGCGAGGGGTGGATTTTGGTGAAGAAGGTGCCAAATCGATGACCGTCAGGGTGCGTGCCGAGAAGAAATGTGGGCTTGTGCTGCGCATCGGTAGCAATACAGGAACCATCAAGGGACGCATCAATGTGCAGCCGACCAATGGTGAGTGGCAGGACTTCGAGTGCGATTTCTCCTCTCCTCTCACGGGGGTGCGTAACATTTTCTTCACTTTCTCAGGAAGCGGAACCTCCCTCCTGGACTTTGACAGTTGGCAGTTTAGCGGCACATCTACAGATATAAAGCAAACGAAACAAACCGTGGCTCCGACCGAAACGCCGACCTACGACCTCAACGGTCATCAAGTCAATGCAAAGCGTCAACTCTCTCCGGGCATCTATGTCAAAGACGGAAAGAAAATCCGCATCAAGTGATATTTTCGTACTCATGAATGATAACTAAATCAAATTGGTATGGACAAGAAATTTCCGTATGGCTACGATGTGAATGCCTATATTGACAAGGCATTCGAGCAGTTGAAAGCAGACTTCCCCTGGGCAACAAGAGAGATGATAGCGGAGCACACCTATTATGGTATCGCAAAGGTGGAAGACGAATATCAGTATGTTGCTTATTGGAGTAATAGTGAGGGAAAGCTCGAACCATATCCCCAGAAAACAGATTGCGAAGGATTTATCAAGAAGCTCGTCGAGGGCCATGAATGGGAGCTTGAACGTGCGAACCCCGTCAAGGAATCCATCGACGTGCCAGCTACAAACACTTACAGCAGCGACTGGTATCTGGAGACCTATCGGATACGAAAGCATGAGTTGGGAGGCTATTCGGCCTATGTTCAGGCTGGAAACCGCTCGGCAGGTGGGTCACGCACGTTCTTCATCCCTGTTTCTTATCTCAAGTTGCCTTGGGAGGAGTTTCTGGATAAGTACCTCGATTTGGTTTCCCCAGGCTCCTTCTATGTAAGTAGAAACGACCTCGAAAATTGTCCTGGTCTGAAAGAGTTCTTGGGCTTCTGATCTGTGAACACTAATGATTGTGGTGAAAGGAAAGAACGAACATCAATCGGACAGAATCTAATGTCACAATACAAAAAGCCAACCGTGAGCGAGGAGCTGACGATTGGCTTTTTTGTTAATTGAAGCGATGCTTGTTTTTGCGATTCGTATCCACGCATCAGATCCTCAGCTATTTACTTGATCATCTTTTTGCCTTTGACAAGATACAAGCCTTTTCCCAAATGATTGAGGTCATGAGAGAAAGAACTGATTTTGATGCCGCTGAGGTTATATACAGCGCCATTTGTTTCATTGGTTTTTATGGAACGGATGGCGGTGTCTTTTATATTAGTCAGATAGCCAGGATTGTTGGACCCTTCGTCAATGCGTGCATATTCACCATCACTATGATTCCAGTCATAAACAGTCCCTTTACCTCCAACGAGGTTGGTACAACCACCGAACATGTCTTCTTTGTTTTCCACTTTCGACATATCCCATTGCTCGCTTGCATAGATTGATGTCAACTTGTTACAATTGTAGAACATCCCGCTCATATCTTGAACATTTCCTGTTTTGAAACTGCTCACGTTGAGGCTCTTGAGGTTCGTGCAGTTTCCAAACATCCATCCCATTCGTGTCACATTCTCAGTATTGAAATTGCTCAGATCGAGGCTCGACAGAGAGGAACATCCCTGAAACATGACTGCCATATCTGTAACTTTTCCGGTGTTGAACTTGCTGACATCAAGGGTCTTCAGTGAAGAGCAATCATAAAAGAGTCCATCCATAGATTCAACATTCTCTGTATCAAAGCTGCTCACATCAAGACTGGTCAACGAAGAGCACCTACAGAACATGTTCATCATGCTCATCACCTTCTTGGTGTCGAAATGGCTGATGTCAAGACTCCTCAACGCGGAACAATCTCTGAACATCCCTTCCATGTCCGTCACTTTCTCTGTATTGAAGCTGCTAAGGTCTAAGGATTTCAACGAGGAACACCCTATAAACATCTCACACATGCTCCTCACGTCAGCGGTGTTCAGGTGGTTGATTCCTGCGATGGATTTCAGATTGGTGCAATTGGCGAAGAAGTATTTCAAGTTTCGCATCTTCATGTTGGCAAACGAGGGGTCGAACTCGCACTCCTTTATCTCGGCATTGTTGGATGCGCACGACGACACATCGGAAAAGATTTTCCCGCTGCGGTTAGCTTTCTCTGTGTCATAATAGAAAGTCATCTTGCCGTTGTCGAGTGTGGCATAGGCTTGAGGACTGTTCGGGTCACTCGGTTGAATGCCTATGATCAACTCATAAACCGCCCCTTCTGAGAGAAGGAAATACCCATCCACTCGGGTCACTCGGTCGTGTTCTCCAAAATTCATGTGGAAATACCCATTCTGGTCACAACCGTCAATCACGAAAGCGTGTCCTGGCTGTGAACAAATGACGGGACGCTTCTTGCTTAGTTCATCATACACAATCTGATTCCACTCGTCTTCTTCAAAATCATCAATGACCAAATCCTCCATCCGACTGTCATAATCAAAATATTTTATCATCGCATTCGGGATATCGGACAGATATGCGCCACTGGTCTCCAATCCGTAATCCATCTCCACAGCCACATTGCACAGCTGCATCAGTGTTGCCACCGCATCAGCCTCTTTCTTCGAATAGCTATTGGAATCGTAAGGGTCATAGTAAGGCAAGATGTTATCCCAGTCGATGGCCGTAACAGGAAGGGCTGGAACCTCGATTCCCAGTGTCTGCGTCGTGTAGCCTGGTATGAAGTCCGTCGTCTCTTTTGGCCACTGATGATAGTGCATGATTTGCGCCATGGCTATAGCCACACACCCACTGGCAGTACGCTTCCCGCCTTTTGCCGGGCAAAGGTTATTGTAGGGAACCCAATGACCCCAGGTACACTCAACCATTGGTTCAATCGCCTTCCGCGAGGCATCGACTCGGACAGCTTCTTTCACGCGAGCCTGCTGATTCGAGCGCAATTGAGCCACCTGCTCAGCATACCCTTCGAGCAACGCCTCCAGATTGCAAGGCACATCGTCATTATCAAAGTGCCCATCGTAGGAATAACCCAACACATCGGGCATCCGTTCATCGCCACTGACAACCACGTATCCACCATTAGCCTCGTCGTTGAACACGTAAAAATCGTCACGATCATTGGCAAGAACCAACTGTGGAGCCTTGCGTGGTGCTTTTCTCATGTTAGAGCCAGAACTCTCAGGCTGATGAAGAAAACTCATAGCCTTTTCCATAGCCACTTCTTTTGTGACCTGCTGGGCAGATAAAGGCACAGTACTTAGCCCAAGGCTGATTGTTAGCATTAGAATGATGTGTTTCATATCTCGATGGTTATCGGGTATAACTTCTATTGTTTGCAAATGTACAGCATTTTCCCTTATCCACAAAACAATTCTTGGATTTTTCCCTGCTTTTCTTTTGTGGTGTCAGAAAAAGGTTGTATTTTTGTCCTCTAAAAAGAGACGGAAGATGATTGTACCTGGATATAATGACGACCAGATATTAAAAGAATTGATAGATGATTGGCCATCTGTTAAGCGACATGCCAAAAAAGTGGGAGATGTTCTGATGAAGAAGATGCCCAAGTGGTGTGTCGGGCTTGATAAAGCCAACGTGAGGGGCTACCGTGACACCTTCCGCACGAAGAACGGCAACATCTGGAGCACCAGCGCCTACTGTTATGATGGATCGAAAACATGGTGGAGCGTCACCTATGCCATGGTCGAAAATGGATACGGCACGAAATCCTACTTCTATCTGCGAGGTATGAGAACACCTCACCAATACTATGTGGAACTCATTCCTCACGCCATTCGTCGCATCCGCGAACGTTATATCAACACGCAACAAGAAATGCTCTTTGCAGATAAAAAAATACAAGACGTGTGCGACTGGGCTGTGTTCGACCGCCACGAATGCGGCATTTTCTTTAAGTCAGGGAAACTACGGAAGGGAAAGTTCGAACCACGTTTTGACAGCGAAGGCAATATATATGGAATCGCATTGATGAAAAACTCCATGTTCTATGGTCGCATCACTCCTCATGGCAACTTCATTCTCAAGACCTTTATCAATCCAAATGCAGAAGAAGAAGGGTTGAAACGTGATTTTACAATGATGCTCTTTGGCATTTACAAGTCGCACAATGTACCGAAAGACGAAAAAACAAAAGAGACACGCGACAAATATCTGACTGCCACCTATTGTACTCTCCCCACCATGCGGCACCATCTCGACTATTATGCCGACAAATTCGTCCCGCTATATCCATAATGCAGGGTTTTCCCTATTGCGCCATTAATACCTTTTGTTTTGTCCTCCCATTGGAGTATAGATGATGTGAATGAAATGCAAGTAAATGAAAAAACTGTCCACTTCCTTCTCGCATTTGTGTTTGAAAGGAAGGTACTTGTCAAGTATTTTTTGCAATTTAGGAATCATCGGATATTACTCCATTGGCTTTATCATTGACTCGATGAATTGGATTTCATTACAAACAGAGATAACCCCTTTCGAACGAGAAGACGATTGGGAACTTTGCTTCGCGGTCTTTGAACTTCACGATGACATATTTTTCATCCAGAGACATGACCACGCCTTTGCCGAAACTCTTGTGGGTGATGGTTCCACCAACCTTCAAAAGTTCCCAAGGTTCTTTCCTCTGCTCGGGCTTTTTCTCCACATCTTGTGATGCAACTTTGGGACGTTCTTCCTCCTTTTTCGTTTCGATTATTTCCTCTGCAGGTTCTTTGTTCAGAACGGCTGTGTCGATGACTGTGTCCCAACCACCAATCAAGGTACCAGTGTGCGTGTTGATGCCTGTATATTCGAGCGACGAGTCCTCATAGCGCTTGAATTTATAAACAGCATCGTTCATCAGTTCGCTATTGAATACACCCAGGCTTACCAGCAGACTGAAATCTTTCAGCGTCAGACCCGTGACCTTTCGGAAGAGTTCTGGCTCCAATTGCATGATGACATCCTTCAGACAGTATTCCCTGAAATCAGTCAGATACATAAACACAGGGATGCGTGTGGCAAACTTGATGAGTTTCTCCTGTATCTCCTTGCGTTTGCTCTTGTATTCCTTCTCCTCCTCCGTCAGTTGCTTCTTCTCCTTTTGCGTCATCTGGCTTGGGTCTTTCGTCTTCTTGGTTTGCTTGACGTGTTCCGACTTGTTGATGATGGTCTCAATGTCAGCATTCAAACTGCGGAAGCCCTCGATATTCATCAAAGCCCTCATCGCTTCAGGGTTGTTCAGCAAGCGTTGCAGGGTGGCATTATCCACATTCACCAGCACGGCACTTTCCCATCGACGTGCCAGCAGGGTTGCAGTGGTACCGCTCATCGCCATATCCAATACACCAGCCGCATCAATCTCCTTCATCGACGAACCATCGTAAGCCAATATAGGCAGGAACTTGATGAATTCAGCCACCTTCTTCTCTGGATTACTCTCTTCCACATTCAGTTGGCAACTGTATTCCTCCACCTGTCTAAGGGCACGATTGGGTGCGAAGTCAAAGACATAGCAGAGCGGTTTCAGGATGACTTCCTTGTCCTCCTCGTCTTTCGTCACCCAAGGCGATTGGACACGAAATGCTGCTTGGAAATATGTCTCAGGCGAAGTCGTGTTCCTCAGCATCATGATGCCCGTCCAAGGCTTCACGGTGACACCTGTTGAGAGTTTGCCGCATGAGAGTGTGATGGTCTTGGTTTGCTGAGGGTCGCCCATTGCATTATAGACAGGCATCACAGCCTTAGCTCCCATACCAGCCTCATTGCCTGCCGCCACAATCACCTCGTAATCATCGAAGAAACGGTTGGCACGTTTGCGTAGCAGTTTTGCCATTGCCTTGCATGCCGCCACACTTGGCAGGAACCAATAGGTATGCTGCAAATAGCTCAGCAGACGGCTGTCCGAGAATGGCATAGGTGGTTTCTCCTTGCCTTGCTTCAGTTCCGTGATGATATTTTCCGTATAAGCTCCTCGAATCAAGTCTAACCATTTCTGCACGTATTCCTCATGGATGAAAGCATCATCTTCGGCACGGAAGAACTCGTTCAGGTCAAACTCATCAAACTCTCCCTGAGAAGCAATTTCGCTGATGCTCTCAGGCATCTGATAAGTGAGCATCACCATCTTGGGCAGTTGGGCGTATGGGTTATCCTCACCCTTCCAAGCTTCCTTTGCTGCCTGCTCGTCAGAATATGTCCAGTTGTAGATTTGCTCTTCGATGAATTCACCTGTGGAGATGGCACGGAAAGGAGTGCCTGAAAGATATAGGTATGCACCTGTGCGTAACGGCATCAGCCCTTCATCATACAGCTCACGGGCTTCCAACTCTTTGTTCGAATCAGCATCCTCCGTGATGATTTCTCCCATCTCCTCTGCTCGTTGCAGGGCAGGGTCTTTCTTGTCGTAGAAGTTCTTGGCATTCTTGCCCCATGCTCCGTAGTGGTATTCGTCCAGCACGATGCAATCCCAGTCAATGGTTTGTATCCATTCGTTGGTCGCCTTGATGCCACCCATCGCATTCTTGCCCAGCACGTCTTGGAACGAGGCAAAGCACACAAAAGGTTTCCGCTCATTCACATAGTTGAACTCCCTGTCCTCCTGTTTCTGACAGAATTGCCATCCCTCAAAGTCCTTGTGCGTGTTCAAATCCTCCTCCCATGCTGTCTTCACAGCAGGCTTGAAGGTCAGCACCAGCACCTTCGTCCATCCCATCCTCAACGCCAACTGATAGGTGGTGAACGTCTTGCCAAAACGCATCTTGGCATTCCAAAGGAAGTGAGGAGTCAATCCGCGATTGTCAGGGTCGTTCCTGAAAGCTTTGAAATAGTCGGAAGTCTTATCCACCGCTTTCTTTTGTTCAGGACGCATACCAAAATCTTGGATGCGTTCCGTCATGCTGTCGCGTCTTTCCATCGCGGCATGGATAGCCTTCTCCACATCCTTGATATCACAACGGAACCACTCGCCAAAAGGATTAGGTATGTGACTCTTGCGCAGATAGTAATGCACACCACCCAACCCTTTGTCTGTGAAGTATGTCCCATCAGGACGCATCGAACTCCGTCTCAGCAGAATCTCCTTGTCAAGATACAACTCATGCCCCTGTTCCTTGATGCGAACAGTTCCAGGTCTTGATGTATAGCCCACTTTCAGAAGCCCCTTATATTTGGGCACATCTGGCAATGTATAAGCGTAGATGGTAGGAGTCTCATCTACCTTGTTTCTTAATAAATCTTGTGCTGCCATACGATGATACAGATATGAAATTCAGTCAAAATCTAATTTTTTTATCGTTTTAGTTGTTCGTTTCATTGTTTCTCTCTATCTTTGCCCCAGAATAGTACAAGAATAGAATGACAATGGAAACCGCAACTTTACAATCCAAACCGTTCAATCCGTTCCAAATCGAGATGTTGGAACTGGTTTCAAGAGTAACGTCAGAATTGGAAATGCAGGACATTCGCCGATTGCTTGGCAAGTATTTTGCCCAACGAGCAGAGGATGCCCTTGACCGTCTTTGGGACGAGGGTGTGCTCAATGAGAGTGTGGTCGAAGGGTGGAAGAACGAACACATGCGTACTCCATACAAGCAGTAATGAACGTTGTTCTTGACACGAATTGTTTGCTGATGTCGCTTTCGCGCCGCAGCCCTTACTATCCCGTCTGGCGAGATTTCGTTGATGGGAAATATACGCTTTGTGTCACCAATGAAATTCTTGCAGAATACGAAGAGATTCTCACCGAAAAGGTTGGAGCCGAGATTGCTTCCAACGTCATCAAAGCCATCCTTGATCTGCCCAACACAAAGATGGTTCAGGTGTATTTTCATTTGCATCTTATCACATCTGACCCCGACGATGATAAGTTTGTAGATTGTGCTTTCAAGGCCAATGCCCGCTACATCGTAACACAAGATCATCATTACGATGTGCTCAAACAGACACCTTTCCCGTATATTGATGTGGTGGGTATCGATGAGTTCATCAAAGTTCTGCGAGGTTAATTGTGCCTTTGTCTCCATCTTTGTTTCTATTCCATTGGGCGAATCATCGATTCTATAAAAGCTATCTCTTCTGTACCAAGCTCGTATTTCTTGTAAAGCAATTCGTCTGTCCAAGGATGAGAGAAGTCTTGGAGAGGAACTAAATCAAAAGTTCTGTTAGAAACATCTGGAGATACTATAGTTGGTTGACAAAGAAACCTTAAGAATCTTGTCTTTATGTAACTCATGCAGTTTTCTGCTTCACTTTTATTTTTGAAAACATCTATCACAACATATGATTCAGTTACAACAGAATTTGGCTCTGAAATGAAAGTCTGAGACATTCTGAGTACTTGTCCATTATCTTCTTCTGGAACAGACGTTGAACGAGACGTGACGACTTTCCAATAATTCAAATATTCTGCATTCTTTGTAATATCTTTTTTTGAAACAAAAGCATATCCACTTTTGGACTTTTTTGTGTAAAGTTTTACTTCTCCTTGTTGTTTAAAATCAGTAAAATTTGTTCTGAAGCCAAATGGCTTTTGAGACCACACTTTTGATGAAAGAGCAATAGGATCAATAGCTCTAACTTTAGCAACCACATTTCTTGCAATTGTATCCCTAATAAAGAAATCTAATCCAAATTCGGTTTTTAGCCTCACAATAGGTTCTTCTCCATGACTTGTAAAAAGAACTTTATTTTCCATATAGGAATTATCCCATAGAAAATAACATACACCACCTCCAGCTCTTATTCCAGGGAAGCAATCAGCACCTGATTTGTAATCATATAGAATTCGCAAATGTCCATCTTTCAACATTGATGCTCGAAAGTCTTTTAAATCACGGCCGCCACAATACCATCTTGATGGGATGATCATAATTAAATATTGTGGTGAGAGAAGTTTTGCTTGTTCAACAAATCGTTGGTATATCGGTGAAGCACTATTTCGGTTTCCCCCGTCACTTAACTGATATGGTGGATTCCCAATAATAACATCAAACTTCATATTATTAAATAATGTGTGTGGGTTGTCTGTATGAATAAATTGATAAGCATATTGTTCGGCTTGGTCACCACGGTCATACACCTCTTGAGAGGCTCCACAATAACGGCATTTGCCATTGCTCCATGTATGGCGAAGCGGACGATAGAGGATATTTCCACTTTCAGTCTTGAAACGAGAGACGCTATACTCGCTGCTGGCATCTTTGGAACAATAGACAGAGCGGCGGGCAATGTGGGAGGTCAGTTCTGTGATGGCAATGCCAAACACTTGATGATGCAGGATGTGGTCAATGCGTTTGCGACGATCGGGTATCTGGCTCTCCAATCCTCTGTCCAGCCGCTTTACGATTTCTCGCAAGAACACACCACTCTTGGTGAAGGGGTCAAGGAAAGTGGTTTGGGAACTGCGGAATAGTTCCTGCGGCAGCATGTCGAGCACCTTGTTTGCCAGTTCTGGAGGCGTGAACACCTCGTCGTTGCTCAGGTTGGCGATGCAATTGAGCACATCGGGATTGTACGCATTACTTTTCATAGGCTTTGTGGTTAAGGTTCAAGAAATACACAGGTGGAAAGGTGGCACAAGGAAGGTCGCTGAAGAGATCACCACCTTGTCCGGTGGCAACCAGATAGGAGAAGCTGTAGTCACGTCGCATCACCTTGCCATCGCCAATGAAAGACCATTCGCTCACGACAATCCACTCCTCTGGATTATCCACTCGACGATAGGTCAAGGCATCGCCCATGATGATGTTTCGCTCCAACAGATAGGCTACCGCCTCACGACATTCTGGTTTGCATTGCTGACCATACAACCGTTCGTATTGCTGACAAAACTCTTTGTAGAGCCGTTGTCGACAAGCTGCTGCATTGTCTGGAAGCAACTCGATGCCATAAATGCTGCTGACAGCCCAGACCGCATTTTTCTCATACTGCAGCTGGGTGTATTGCTTCTTTTTGGCACGCTCCTCACACACAGCCAGTTTGCGGCGCAGTATCTCGATGAGGAAGTTGCCATCGCCACAAGCTGGTTCCAAGAAACGGCTCTCAATGCGTTCCGTTTCCTGCTTCACGAGGTCGAGCATCGCATTCACCTCACGTTCGGCAGTGAACACCTCTCCATGCTTCGACACACGCTCCTTCGACTTGATTTGCCCCTTCGCAGGCGAAGGCTTCAAGTCTGCATCCATGTCTCCCATGTGCATTTCTTGCTGCACATCAGTCTAAATCGGAAGAATACAGGTTACATCAGCAACCTCGGGCACTTGAGGGCATAAGAGAAGCGTGAACTTTCCTTATCAAGTACCCGAGGTATTTGGCGTAACCTGTATAGAGTGATAAGTTCTGCCCACGCTCCAACGTGAACATGAACTAAATCTTCTCTATACCATTTCAAATCGCCAAATTTTCGGGGTACTTCGAGATAGCTAATGCTTAAGTTAATATGTTATGTTATCTAAGTTTCTGTCTTGTTTTCTTCAATATTTTAGTTTTACACTTGCGCCATCCCCTCACATCAGATGCAGGACGAAAGCACATTTCTTACAATTATGATGGCAAAAGTACGAAGAAAGATTGGAATGGCAAAGCATTTTGCTAAAGAAAATCATAAATGATGTTAAATTTAGGAGTTTTTTTGGTAACAAAATGTCACTTTATTGTCACTGGATTATAATTCATTTTTTTTATGCTTTTAGTGCTAAAATGTGTACTTTTATCTCCTTTGTTGGCATCAACGAGCATGTTTTTGTTCTTCTTTCGGTCATTTTTTAGACAAAACGTGGCTATATTTCGTAACACTCTTTTACATAGTAATGTCGTACCTTTGCTCCAGAAAACAACTAGCACAGTCTGCCCTTGCTTTTAAAAAAGTCTCGCACTATATTGCACAAAAGAGGGAATCGTCTAAGCTGGTTTTTCTCACTATTATAATAGTTATAGGATCAAAGGTGTAACGCAGCCTCCCGACCAGTCGTGGTATATGCCCGCTAATAGACTGGTATGCGTATGGGCTATAACTTGCTAAATAAATATAAAATGAAAGCAAGTTTTGAAGAGAGTAGAAACGTTCAGCAGACTGTGGGTCTGACTGGACAAGTAAACAACCAAGTTCAGACGGTGGATACCATCGTGAGCGAGGCTGTCAACCAACCGTCTGCGGAGGAGCAGGCAAAGGCTGAAAGAATGGAACTGCTATGGGGGTTGCGCATCAAGTCCGACACCATGGTGGAACTGGAGCAGTATGTGCTGTCTGTTGACGGCGTGGGTTTCTTTGCACAAGACGACGTGCATGGACTCAAGTCGAAGCAGAAAGCGGGCAAGACCTCGGTGCTGAAGGTGTGCTCGGCTGCGCTGATGTCAGAGCAGGTTATGCGTGTGAAGTCGGAAATGGATAGCCCTGTTGTCCTATGGCTCGACACGGAGCAGAAACCTGCCGACGTGAAGGCAATCGTGGACGATGTGAAGCTGTTGTCGGGTGTTAGCGATGACTACCTCGATGAACACTTCTTCCTCTTTCCGCTGCGCAAGATGAACTACGAGACGCTTTTGGGTGACACACGCATGCTCATTGAGCGAGTTCATCCGCAGGTGGTTCTTGTCGATGGCGTAGTCGATTATGTGGCGTCGTTCAATGATGAGGTTCTGTCTCGTCAGCTGATCCACGAATTGATGATGCTGGCTCAGGAACATCACTGTGCCATTGTCTGTGTGTTGCACGAAAACAAGGCGTCTGACGATGAGAACATGCGTGGACACCTTGGAACAGTGCTGGCTCAGAAAGCGGGAACCGTTCTTCAATGTCATAAGAGCAAGCAAGGCATCATCAGTGTGAGCTGTCCAGACTCCCGTCATGGTGCGATGCCCGAATGGAGCATCTGCTACGATGCTGAAGGTCGTTTGCACGATGCCGATGAACAGCACCGCTTGGAAGTGGAGAGGGAAAGGATGAGCAAGAAAGAGCGCCAACAGCTGGAAAAAGAGCAGCGCGAGAAGGATCGTGTGGACATGATGCTGACTGCTGTCCGGGAAAGTGGTGGTTGTATCAGCCGCAAAGAACTCACCGAAAGGCTCATGGACCTGTTCGGGGTGAAGCGTCCCACTGTGGCAACCTTCATCACAGGTCAGTTGGGTAAGACTCTGGTGCAGACAGAAGACGGCATTGAAGTACACCCTTATCTTGAGTAAAAACCCCTGAGGCACAGTGTTGTTTATGTTTGTTTGTTGGAGGCAACATATATGTAAAGCCTCCAACGAACAAACAAGAAAACAGCACCTCAGTATGCCATTTTAACATGTATAATCTTCAAAAGTAAAGAATATTATGACTACTCAATATCGATATCAATTAGAGACCCGCAAATTGACAGGACACCGTCAGCAGAAGTTCACCTGTCCGCATTGTGGAAAACGGAAATGTTTCGTGCGTTATGTGGATACCCAGAATGGCTGTAACTATGTGGCTGACCATGTGGGCAAGTGTGATCATCAGCATTCCTGCGGTTATCATTACAAGCCTGCCGAATACTATCGGGACAATCAATGGAGGAAAGAACCTGTAGCCTGTCCAGAAAGCCGCTACACACCGCCACCACTGCCTCCTTTTCAGCCTTTGCCAATGGACTATGTCGTGCGAAGCCATTCACCAAGAAGCACTTTCTGGAAGTGGTTCTCCACCGATTTAGCTGAGAAACTCAAACTCTCTACGGAACGGCTTCAGAAAGTCTATGATGATTATCTCATTGGTGCCACCCGTCGTGGCAACGTCATCTTCTGGCAGATAGACCAGCAACAGCAGGTGCATGGAGGTCACATCATGCAATACCGCACTGATGGACATCGTGACGGCTTCCAAAGTTGGACGCACATACCGCTCATTCGTGCAGGACTGCTTCCCCGTAGTTGGATGCTCTACCAATGCCTCTTCGGTCAGCATCTGTTGAACCAAAGACCTGAAGCCCATGTGTGTCTTGTCGAGAGTGAGAAGACCGCCCTCATCATGGCCGCATATCAACCGGAATACCTTTGGTTGGCAACTTGTGGAAGTGGAGGACTCTCGACTGAAAAGTTGAAGTGTCTCCAAGGACGCTGCGTTACTCTCTTCCCTGACAGCGGATGTTATGAAAAGTGGAATCATCAGATGCAACTCACTAAAGGCATCGACTACAACGTGTCGAATCAATTGGAAGCCTATCCTCCTAATACCGATCTTGCCGACCTTCTATTGAAGCCTCCATAGTGGCAACAGAATTTTTATTAAAAAAATCTTCACTAAATTTGTGAATTTCGAAAAGAGTCCTTATCTTTGCACCCAAATCAGAAAGATTATGGTCATTGAATACGAAAAGGATTATCTCGAAGAACTCTATAACGACGGGAAATGCACGAACAAAAAGTATCGTTTCCAAAAACCTGTCGTTGCGAAATACCAGAAGCGTATAGATACGCTGATGGCGGCCACTCGTATAGAAGATTTGTTTGTGTTCAATTCTCTCAACTTCGAGGCGCTTGACAATGGCTATTACTCCATCCGCATAGATTATCATTATCGTTTGGAGTTCAAGATAAGAAATGAGGGGACAGAATCCTTCATAACGATTTGCACCGTAACAGACATTACAAACCACTATCAATAATAGAAGATATGAATAGAACAACCACACACCCAGGAGACGTGCTGAAAGAGGAACTCGAGGCACGAGGCATTTCTCAGAAAAAATTTTCCGAGGTGCTGTCAATTCCTTATACACAATTGAACGAAATTCTAAATGGTAAACGTCCTGTGACAACGGATTTTGCCTTGATGATAGAAGCGGCTCTTGGTATCAATCCAGAATTGCTCATCAATTTGCAGACACGCTATAATATGACTGTGGCCAGGCAGAAGAAACCTCTTCTTGCAAGACTAATCGACATTAGAAAAGCTTGCGCAGCAGTATTATAAACAGAAGGCCTTGATGCGGGGAGCATCAAGGCTTTTTTATTTTCATTTTCTTGAGAAATAATCACTTAAATGCTTGTGTATATCGAAAAAAAGTCGTAACTTTGTGGTGTGATTGAGGAGGAGATTTTACTACGACGCGTCGGAAAAATTTCTACGTCGCGAAGGAAAAAGTTCTACGACGGGTTCTGGAAAAAAGACCCTCTGAGATTGCAAATAGAGTTAGTTAAATTTTTGTTCAACCTCAACTAAAAAACAGATTAGTTATGGCACTGAAAGTAAAAGCAAGGGAGAAACAGTTGAAGTTCTCCAAGGACGACGAAGGTGTTTGGCGCTATGTGATGCAGCCTGAACTGTATTCTGCGCTCACACAAGAGAAGGTAATTCGTGAAGCGGCACTCCGCAGTGGAGTTTCGGAGGGTGTGATGCACGCCTGCTGGGACGCGGCTGGTGAAGTGATCAAGGCATGGGCAACGGAGGGTCACTCTGTGGCACTGCCAGGTCTCGGCACCATGCGCTTCAGCTTGAGCGCGAAGACGGTGGCTGACGTGAACGATGTGAAGACGTCGCTCATCAAGACCCGCCGCATCGTGTTCACGCCTGCTGTGGAACTGAAGAACGAGTTGGCCAACACCGCCATCATCATCACCTGCTACGACCGCAACGGCAACGAGGTGAA
>JAFZVN010000063.1 GCA_017617805.1 Bacteroidaceae bacterium
CCGTTCTGCTTCATTTCCTCACGGAATTCATCCAACTTGTCTGGGAAGTATGACTGTGGATCTTGTGTCTCGAATTCACGACCCTGCTCCTTGGCCATTGCCACGAGTTCAGGAGCCACAGGGCCAGGCAGCTGACCTGCCTTGCCGAGAATCATGTCCCAAATGGTGTCGGCAATCATGCTCCAACGCTGCTTGCCTTTCTCCATCTGCATCACGTTCATCAGCGCGAGGTTCTTCACATACTGAGAGAATGGGGTCACGAGGCAAGGATAACCCACCTTAGGCCATACATAAGCTACCTCGTCGAAGAGCTTGATGAGGAGGTCATCAGTGGTCAATTCTGGCTGACCATTCTTCACCTTCCACTTGTTGAGCGACTTGAGGTTGTCCTCGAGGTCGGTCATCAGCGAACCCATCATACCACCTGGAAGACCTGGCTTCACGAGCAGCGAGTTGTTGATGTGGTTGAGGTCAGGGATATAGTAGCCGAGGAAGTCGTCGCACATCTCCTGAATCTGAGTGCGCACCTCCATGTAAGCAGCCATGTTGATTTCCTTCACCTTGAAGCCTGCGTCTTTCAGCATCTCCTGAACGGCGATGATGTCAGCGTGACCTGTACCCCAAGAGAGAGGAGACATGCCTGTGTCGATATAATCACAACCAGCGTTGCAGACCTCAAGGATGGAAGCCATGTTGAAGCCAGGACCAGCATGAGAGTGGTACTGGATGACGATATCCTCCTTCAGTTTTTTGATACCAGCCACAATCTTGCCGAGAGATACAGGACGGCCAATACCTGCCATATCCTTCAGACAGATTTCATCAGCACCAGCGTCGATGAACTTCTTGGCGAGGTTCACATAGTATTCCACCGTGTGGATAGGGGAGTAGGTGATGCAGAGAGAAGCCTGTGCAATCATACCAGCTTCTTTCGCATACTGGATAGAAGGAATCACGTTGCGTGGGTCATTCAATCCGCAGAAAATACGAGTGATATCAGTACCTTGAGCCTTCTTTACCTTGTAGAAGAGCTTACGCACATCCTTTGGCACAGGGCTCATGCGCAATGCGTTCAGCGCACGGTCGAGCATGTGGGTCTGGATGCCTGCCTCATGGAAAGGTTTCGTCCATTCGCGCACAGACTTGTTGGGGTTCTCTCCGTAGAGGAGGTTCACCTGCTCGAAACCACCGCCATTTGTCTCAACGCGGTCGAAACACCCCATCTTAATGATGGCTGGAGCCACTTTAACGAGTTGGTCCACACGAGGCTGGTACTTACCAGCACTCTGCCACATATCGCGGAAGACCAACGAAAACTTTACTTCTTTTGCTTTTGCCATATCTTTGTAATGCTTATTATTTTTGTTTACAACTTCGTGATTTTTGATGCACGTCCCTTGCCACCTGTAATCTGGTTGATGGTGGCGTCGATGATTGCCTTTGTGTTTGCGTCGATGCTCTCAATGGCTTTGTTTGTGGTCAGAGCCATCTTCTTGGCAACCGTCTCTTCAGGTGCCCACTTGTTCACTGCCCAGATGAGCAACTTGCCGAGATTGATCACAATGAGCAACACGAGGAACACAGTGACCATACCGACAACAAGGAGCTGTAAAGCTCCATAAATGTCATTTGTAATCATATAATGTCAGTTTAATTAAATCTTTCTACGTTAAAAAAACGTTGCAAATATACGGCTTTTTTTCCACATAATTATCATGTAGCGAAGCTTTTTTGCAAAATGGCATCAAAATTGCTCGTAACGAGGGGTCAAATCTATCGCTTTCTTCATTTCACATCCATTTCCTGTTTTTTTGCCAGATATTTGCTTTTGAGACTCTGTGCCAAACGTTTGATTTCGGGAATCTGCTTGCTGTTGTGTTCCACACACAGATGGATGTCGTCCAGTCCGTTGAGCATGCCGAGGCGACAGTCTTGAAAACGATAAAATTCTGGCTTGGTCTTGATGTGATCGAGCCGTTCGATGAGGTTCTTCAGATTGGCCAATACGCCTGCTGCTGGGACTTCATATTCTTTGCATGCTTTTTCGTATGCCTCCTCGGCCTCTTTCTTCACCTGATTGAGAACGGCACGGTCTTGGGCGCTGAGAGATGCCTGCTCCTTGTTCAGCGAGGCGAGTGCAACGGCATAGGTCTTTTTGGCGATGATGAGTGCCTCGGGTGAACGGACATTGTTCAGCTGCTCAGCCACTTCATCCAAATTGTGGCACACAGCAGCGCTTTCCACGCTGATATGTTTCTGTTCGGCAATGCTGTCATACATGACCTCCTCTGCAGTGGGCAGGTCATCATCGTCGTGGTTGAAAGCGTCTGAGCCATCTCTCTTCTTGGTGGGCTGGCAGGCTGTCAGCAATAAGGCTGCCACAAAAAAATAGGGTAGTGTTCTTCTCATATGATTGTATGATTGAAAAGAAGGGACATATCCTTGCGGACATGTCCCTTGGGTATGTTTTGAAAATGTCGGTCGCGCTGGGATTACTCCTGCGTGTCGTTCATCTTCTCCTTCAGCGCTGCAAGTGCGTCGATGTCGCCGAGTGAAGTAGAGGCAGCCACGTTCTTGATGACTGGAGCCTGCTCCTTCTGTGGACGAGCGGCCTTTTTGGCTGCTGTTTCAGCCTTCTTGGCTGCGCGAGCCTCTGCACGAGCCACATCTTCGAAGATGCGAGAGTGAGAGAGGATGATGCGCTTGGCATCCTTATTGAACTCGATTACCTTGAATTCGAGGGTTTCGCCGAGCTGAGCCTGGCTGCCATCCTCCTTGACGAGGTGCTTAGGAGTAGCGAAGCCTTCTACGCCACCTTCGAGAGCGATGACTGCACCCTTGTCGAGCACTTCAGTAATCTTGCCTTCGTGTACAGAATCCTGTGTGTAAATCTCTTCGAACTTGTCCCAAGGATTCTCTTCCAACTGCTTATGACCGAGAGACAAACGACGATTTTCCTTGTCGATGTCGAGCACCTGAACCTCGATAGGTTCACCAATCTTGGTGAATTCAGATGGGTGCTTCACCTTCTTGGTCCAAGAGAGATCGGAGATGTGAATGAGACCATCAACACCTTCCTCTACCTCAACGAAGACACCGAAGTTGGTGAAGTTGCGAACCTTAGCTGTGTGCTTGCTGCCCACAGGATACTTCTCATCAATCTTCTCCCATGGATCGTCCTTCAACTGCTTCACACCGAGAGACATCTTGCGCTCGTCGCGATCGAGTGTGAGGATAACTGCATCCACTTCGTCGCCCACCTTCATGAACTCCTGTGCAGAGTGGAGATGTGCGCTCCAAGACATTTCTGACACGTGGATAAGACCTTCCACACCTGGTGCGATCTCGATGAATGCACCATAGTCGGCCATCACAACCACCTTGCCATGAACCTTGTCGCCCACCTTGAGGTTTGGATCGAGTGCATCCCATGGGTGTGGAGTCAACTGCTTCAGACCAAGAGCGATACGCTTCTTATCATCATCGAAGTCGATGATCACTACGTTGAGCTTCTGGTCGAGCTGAACGATTTCCTTAGGATCGCTTACGCGGCCCCAAGAGAGGTCTGTGATATGGATGAGACCGTCAACACCACCGAGGTCGATGAATACGCCGTAGTTGGTGATGTTCTTAACTGTACCTTCAAGGATCTGACCCTTCTCGAGCTTGGAGATGATCTCCTTCTTCTGCTGTTCAAGCTCAGCCTCGATAAGAGCCTTGTGGCTAACAACCACGTTGCGGAACTCCTGATTGATCTTCACAATCTTGAACTCCATGGTCTTGCCAACGAATGTATCGTAGTCGCGGATAGGCTTCACATCAATCTGAGAACCTGGGAGGAATGCCTCTGTGCCGAGCACGTCAACAATCATACCACCCTTTGTGCGGCACTTCACGAAACCTGTTACGATTTCGTCATTGTTCAGGGCTTCGTTCACACGATCCCAAGAGCGAGCCTGACGAGCTCTCTTGTGAGACAGCACGAGCTGACCCTTCTTGTCTTCCTGATTCTCGATGTACACCTCAACAGTGTCGCCCACCTTGAGGTCGGGAGCATAGCGGAACTCATTGCGAGCAATGATACCCTCGCTCTTGTAACCAATGTTCACCACAACTTCGCGGTCGTTGATAGAAGTTACTGTGCCTTCCACAACCTCGTTGTCGTTCACATTGTTGAGTGTGCCTTCGTAGGCAGCCTTCTGAGCGGCTTTGTCAGCTGCGCTCACGCCGTCGTTCTCGAATGCTTCCCAATCGAAACCTTCCAGCGGTTTGATTTCTTTTGTTTCCATAAATAAAATAAATGTTTGTTTAATTAATAAAGTTAGACATTATGTTGATAAAATCTAATTTTCACAAAACGGCTGCAAAGTTAGTGATTTTCTGACAATTGGCAAAGGAAGCAAGATGTTTTTTCGGTTCAAAAGGGCAAAAAATCCTCCTTTTATTGTTTTTTTATTATTTTTTTGTCAGTTGCATGACAGCCCAATTGTTTTTTTCGTAAGTGGCCTTGAGAATGAGTTGGTTGGCTTTTGCCACTTTTTGCATCTCTGGCACATCATCGATGAAGAAGCCTGAAATGATGAGGGTACCATGTGGGCTGAGGTGCTGTACATAGGTGGGCATGTCGGCTGTGAGGATGTTTTTGTGGATGTTTGCCACGATGGTTTGGAAGGTCCCTTCAATGGTGGATGCGTCGCCCAATACCACACGTACATTATTTATGTTGTTGAGCGCCACGTTCTCTTGTGCGTTTTCCACGCTGAACTCGTCGATGTCGATGGCAATAACTTCTTGAGCGCCTCTCATTGCCATAGCGATGGCCAGCACACCAGTACCTGTTCCCATATCGAGCACTCGCTGATGGCTAAAATCTTGTTGCAACAGCAGGGAGGTGATTTGGTAGGTAGTTTCGTGAGATCCAGAACCAAACGCCATGCGGGGATGGAGCCGGATGCCGAATTCACGTTCGAGGATAGGGTCGAAGCCATTCTGTTCCCATACTTCGTTCCAATCCTTATTTTCCAAAGTGTGGAGGGTATGGGTGAAGTTGACATCAGGAAGGAATATGCTTGCCAAGGTCTCTTTGAGGTTTTCCTCATCGAACTGCTCTTGAGGAATGTAGGCCTTGACACCTGTTTCTGTCATCTCGAAGGAGTCGAAACCAATGTCGCCTAACATGGCTGACAGCACATCGCAAGCCATCTCAGAATAGGGCGATACCGTTATGTCTGCGTAAATATATTGCATTAGTTTTCTGCTTTGAGGGTCATGTCCATAAGGTCTTGGTAGTCGCCCTTGAACACATTGATATCGACGTTGCCTTTGATGCCATCCACCTTGCCAACATCTGTGTGTTGCCAGAATGCCCAATCGCCTGTGTATTCGAGCGAATCGACATAGTAGTGGGCAATCCAATATGGGTATCTGTCAAATTCGGGTGTGTTGAGATAGGAAGTCCGGAACTTGTAGCCAGTATAAAGGATGGGGGTGATGCCATAGTGTTTTTCCACGATGTTCATCCAATTGAGCACTTCGCGTTGCAGCTGAGCAGGGGTATTGTTACCCAATTCTTCCACATCCAATACAGGTGGCAGGTCTTTCTCCTCTAATTGCACCATCTTGCAGAAGTATTTGGCTTGTGCTTTGCCTGAGGTGAAAGGGCTGAAATAGTGATAGGCACCTCGCACAATGTCGTTCTTGCGAGCATTGTGGAAGTTCTGGTTGAAGTTTTCATCCCAGATGTTGGTGCCCTGTGTGGCCTTCACGAAAACAAAGGATACGGGGGATCCTTGGATGTCAGCATTTCGTAGTTTGTCCCAATCAATCTCACCCTGATAGTGAGAGATGTCGAGTCCTCTCACATGTCCCTTCGGATAGGTGACATTTCCATAAAGGGCTTTCCATCGGAAGGAATAGGGACCGACAAAAGTTTTATAGAAGAAGGTGATGTAGATGACCACAATCAAGCTTAAAGCTAACCACAGGATATAGGAAGGCACACGGCGGAAAAAACTCCGTCGTGTGCCCTTTTTCCTTTTGTTAGATTTGCGCTTTGTCGTTTTACGTTTTGTAGCGGTCATCTGTTCGTGTATGCTTACTTAGCCTGTTCCAGCTGGAGAGTCTTCGTAGTTTGGTCGCAAACCTCTGATGGACCCCAGTACTGGATAGGACCTGGATAAACGTAAGCTGTCTCTTTAGCCCACTCATCGCGGTGTGCTGCGAAGTACTTGAATGGAGCACCATCCAATTCAACGAGCGCTTTACGAATCACAGGCTTCATCTTACCGTTACGCTTCTCAAGGTTCATCATCATGGTGATTGGCACACCACCTGCAATCCATTCAGTTGCTGGAGCTGTTGTGTTCTTGATGACAGACATGTAGCCAGTCTTGCCGTTGGCAATCAGGCGAGAAGCATTATAACCGAGTGAGTAGCAGTAGTCGGCATCGTAGTTAGATGGAGCGGCGCAACGACCTTCGTAACCGAAGAAGTGGTGCTGAGTGCCGAACTTGCCTACGAACTTGCCTTGGTGCTTCCAGATGGCAAGCTTGGCAGCTACCATGCGGGAGAGGAGCTTCTCTGTCTCAATGAGCGATACCTGTACGTTACCGTGTGGGTCGCGGTCGAGAGCCAGCTGTGCAGCCACGTCAGTTGGGAGTGACTTGAAGACTTCGAGGTTCTCCTTGGAGAGACGTCCTTTGACGAACTCAATCTGCTCGTTGGCGCTGGTGATGGTTGCAGCCTCTGGTGTAGCGAGCACGTCGTTGAGCTCAGAGATAAGCTTCTTGATGGCAGGGATGAACTCGATGATACCCTCTGGGATGATGACAGTACCGAAATTGTTGCCTTCCTCTGCACGCTTGGCCACAGCGGAGGCGATGTAAGTAACCACGTCGTCAAGTGACATTCCCTTAGCCTCAACTTCCTCAGAAACGAGACAGATGTTAGGCTGGCACTGGAGTGCGCACTCGAGGGCGATGTGAGATGCGGAACGGCCCATCACCTTGATGAAGTGCCAGTACTTGCGAGCAGAGTTACAGTCGCGCTGGATGTTGCCAATCAGCTCAGAGTAAGTCTTACAAGCGGTGTCGAAACCGAAAGAAGTCTCAATCTGGTCGTTCTTCAAGTCGCCGTCGATGGTCTTAGGACAGCCAATCACCTGCACACCATACTTCTTGGCTGCATAGTACTCAGCGAGCACACAAGCGTTGGTGTTGGAGTCATCGCCACCAATGATGACGAGTGCCTTGATGCCGAGTTCGCGCAGAATCTGGATGCCTTTCTCGAACTGATCTTCCTCTTCCAGTTTGGTACGACCAGAACCGATGATGTCAAAACCGCCCGTGTTGCGATACTGATCCATCAACTCAGGAGTAATCTCCATGTAGTTGTGGTCAACGAGACCGCCAGGACCCAAAATGAAGCCATAAAGCTTGTTGGCTGGGTTGAGAGACTTCACACCGTCGAACAAACCTGAAATCACATTGTGACCACCAGGAGCCTGACCACCTGAAAGGATGATACCCACATTGAATGGTGGCAGTTCTACAGGTTCGCCTGGCTCGAAAGTGATGACAGGCATACCATAGGTGTTGGGGAACAATTCTTTGATTTCAGCCTGATTGCCAACGGACTGAGTTGCAGCACCTTCAACAGCCTTCACTGGACCTTGAAGTGCCTTGGGGAGCTTGGGCTGATAAGCAGCACGAGCTTTCTGAAGATTTGAAATTGCCATAACGTTATGTTTTTTTTTAATGATATGATTGTACTTTACATTATTTCTTGAAAGAAGTATGACCAAAATAATATGGGATAGATTCGCGAGCTGCTTCAATGTAGGTAAGCGCTTCCTTGCACTTGTCTGTGATATACTGCCAGTCGCCTTCCTTCACCTTATCGGATGGGAAGAGCTTGGAACCCATACCTACACAAAAGACGCCAGCCTTAAACCATGCGGAAAGGTTCTCTTCCGTGGGAGCCACGCCACCTGTTACCATAATCTTCGACCAAGGCATGGGAGCCTTGAGGTTTTTCACCATCGCAGGACCATACACATCGCCTGGGAAAAGTTTGGTGAGGTCGCACCCCAATTCTTGTGCTGCACCCACTTCACTCACAGAACCACAACCAGGACAGTAGGGAATGAGGCGGCGATTGCATACAGGAGCAATTTCAGGGTTGAACAGAGGTCCTACGATAAAGCAGGCACCCAACTGAATGTAGAGGGCTGCAGTAGGAGCATCAACAACAGACCCCACGCCAAGTGCCAATTCGGGACACTCAACAGCAGCGAACTTCACGCACTCAGCAAACACTTCGTGAGCGAAATCACCACGATTAGTGAATTCGAAAGCACGGACGCCTCCATCATAACATGCCTTGATGACCTTCTTGGCCACTTCTGCATCTTTGTGGTAGAAAACAGGTACCATACCTGTCTCACCAATTTTTGCCATAACGGCAAGTTTATCGAATTTTGCCATATTGTTTAACGATAACCTTAACCTTAACTTAAATTATTACTCTCAAATCTTATCTCTGGACGCGGCCGTTGGCGTTGCCACCAGCCAATGCTTCCACTTCAGCAATCGACACATGATTGAAATCACCAGGGATGGTGTGTTTCAAAGCAGATGCAGCCACGGCAAATTCGAGGGCTTCACCCTGGGTGGACTTAGTCAACAAGCCATGAATGAGACCACCCGAGAACGAATCACCGCCACCTACACGATCGATAATAGGGTTGATGTCGTAACGCTTGCTCTGATAGAACTCCTTCCCATCGTAGATCAGAGCTTTCCAGCCGTTGTGAGTGGCGGAGAAACTTTCACGAAGAGTCGATACCACATACTTGAAGCCGAATTCCTGAGCCATAGCTTTAAAAATACCCTCGTAGCCAGCAGCGTCAGTCACACCTGCTTCTACATCAGCATCGGGCTTGAAACCAAGACAGAGTTCCGCATCCTCCTCATTGCCAATGCATACATCCACATATTGCATGAGTGGACGCATGATGGAGATGGCCTTTTCGCTTGTCCAAAGTTTCTTGCGGAAGTTGAGGTCGCATGAAACGGTCACACCATGCTTCTTGGCTGCGATACAGGCCTGCTTCAGACATTCAGCCGAAGAGTCGCTGATGGCAGGTGTGATGCCTGACCAGTGGAACCAATCTGCTCCCTCAAATATCTTGTCGAAGTCGAAATCTTCTGGTTTTGCCTCTGCGATGGAAGAGTGGGCACGGTCGTAGATGACCTTGGATGGACGCATGCTAGCACCTGTCTCTGCATAATAAAGGCCTATACGATCGCCACCACGAGCGATAAAGTCTGTGTTGACCCCATATTTACGTAATGCGTTCACAGCAATCTGTCCAATTTCATGCTTGGGCAATTTGCTTACAAACACACTCTCGTGTCCGAAATTTGCAAGACTGATGCCAACGTTAGCCTCGCCACCGCCTGGAATGATGTTGAATTTTTCTGCCTGTACAAAACGATAGTTTCCTTCAGGTGATAGGCGAAGCATAATCTCGCCCATTGTAACAATTTTTGCCATATTAATTGAGATAAAATGTATTTCTGCCTACAATTGAATCTGAAATAATGTGCAAATGTAAATCTTTTTTACGAGAAAAACCTTCTTTTCATCACAAAAAATATAGGTTCGGTCAAATTTTAACCCAATTAAATTTCCATGTGGTGAAAAAACGCTATCTTTGCACGATTTTTCTAAGAATTGTAAAGAAGATGTTTTTATGATGGAGAATACGTCCAAAATTCGAATCAAGGACATTGCAGAGAGGGCAGGCGTATCAGTGGGCACAGTCGATCGTATCATTCATGGCAGGGGAAATGTCTCGCCTATCAGCCTTGAGAGGGTTCAGAAAGTGCTGGACGAAATTAGTTTCACCCCAAATCATTATTTCTCAGCATTGGCTTCCCATAGCGTGCATCAGTTTGCCGCTATTTTGCCGATGCACGAAGTAGATAGCTATTGGGCGCGTGTGGAGAAGGGACTGACTGATGGCGTGCGTCGCTACAACGATTTCAGACTTTCTTTCAAGATTTTCCGTTACGATCCCTTCAATACAGAGTCCTTCAAACTCGAATGTCAAAGCTTGCTCGATTCGAATCCTGATACCGTCATCATAGGTCCTATCTTCAATTACAATATCATGCTGAAATTTACGACCCAGCTCGATGAACGCGAAATTCCTTACGCACTCCTCGACTCCAACTGGCCGGAGTTCAACCATCGCATCTTCTACGGACAAGACTCTTTGCGGAGTGGTGCCTTCTCCGGACGCATTATGTCGTTGGCTGCCGATGCTGAAACGAAGAAGATTGCAATTTTTAAGGTGTTGGGCGAGGGTAGAGTGGCGAGCCGCCAACAGATGAATCGAGAGGTGGGTTTTCGTAAATATATGGAGGAGCATAAACCCGATATCGAAATTGTGGATGTGAACCTCTATGCTTACGACAAGCAAGGCATGCAGGATATCATGCGAGATTTTTTCTCTGAGAATCCAGACATTCGTCATGCCTTGTCCTTCAACTCCTCCATTCACATCATCGCCAACTTCTTAAAGGAGAAGATGCCTGATCATCCTCATGTCACCCTTTTGGGATATGATGCTGTTGATGCGAATGTGGCATGTATCAAGGATGGTTCTGCCGACTTTCTCATCGCACAGCATCCGCAGTCGCAAGGTCTTGATTGTTTCCGCTCCATGTTCAACACCTGTGTGCTCAAGATGAACATCCCACGCGATCACTACATGTCCATTGAGTTGTTGACCAAGGAGAACATTGACTATTATAAGGATTGATGGCTCTGGCTATGGAGATGCGTTGACGCTGACCTCCTGAAAGTTCTCCTTCGCATTTGATCGAATACACATTATTTATAATAACAACTATCTAATCTAAATTTGAAATGAAAAGAACGCTTTATGGAATGGCACTTGTTGGCGGCCTACAAATGATTGGTTTGCTGACCCATCTTGATGCCTGCCAACTAATGGCTCAGAAAAGTGTGCCTCTTGTTTATAATGTTGAAAACACAGGGGCAAAGTTCGCAGAACCCCAATATCCACCTTTTGCTCAGTTGCCAGAAGTGAAGACGCTGCCCAATCCTTTCCAGTGGTCGAATGGCAAGGGCGAAGTGAAGAATTTCAAGCAGTGGGCAAAACGTCGTGCTGAGATTGCTCACGAGATTCAGCACTATGAGATTGGTACTAAGCCCGTTGTGTCGATGGATCACATCGATGCACGCATGTCTGGTGACACCCTTATTGTTGATGTCCACGAGAACGATGCGATCATTACACTCCGTTCTGTCATTTACTATCCGCAGGAGGGGGCAGCTCCTTATCCGCTGATCATTGGTGCCAGCAACAATGCCTTGCCTCGCAAATTGTTCACTGACCGCAATATTGCCTCGATGGTTTACTCTGAGCGTCAGGTGAACAGCTATTCCCAGATGGGGCGTGCGGCTGGACGTGGCAATTATCCTTTCGACCAGATGTATCCTACGCTCACAGAGAACGGTGCTTATAGTGAATGGGCTTGGGGATTCAGCAGACTTCTTGACGGATTGCAGAAACTGGGGTCGGAAGTAACTAAAATTGATATGTCTCACATCGGTGTGACTGGGTGCTCTTATGCTGGTAAGATGGCGCTTTTCTGTGGCGCTTTTGACGAGCGTGTTGCACTCATCATTGCTCAGGAACCTGGTGGAGGAGGTGCTGCTTCTTGGCGCTTCTCACGTACATTGGGCAATGTGGAGAACCTTGATAAGACAGACTATAACTGGTTCAAGGAGAGTCTGAAAGAGACTTTTGGTGAAGAGAAAGTCAATCGTCTTCCTCATGACCGTCATGAACTCGTGGCCATGTGTTGTCCTCGTGCCGTGTTACTCTTAGGTAATCCCGACTACGAGTGGCTGGCTGATCCCTCGATGTATGTGTCTGCCAATGCAGCCATTAAGGTGTGGGAACGTTTTGGTATTGCCGACCGCATCGGTTATTCTATCGTTGCAGGCCATGGCCATTGCCAGTTGCCCGAGGTGCAATATCCAGAGGTGGAAGCCTTCCTCGACAAGTTCCTTTTAGGCAAGGATGCCAATACAACCGTCCGCATTGCGCCAGAGGATTATCCTACTCGCTACGACTATCGCCCCTGGATTCAGTGGTGAAAAATAATTCTTTCTTGAGGAATTCGGCAGTAATTCCTTTGCCACTTTGAGCAACAGATTCGGGGGTACCTGTCACAACGACAGTGCCCCCTTGTCGTCCACCTTCAGGCCCCATGTCAATGAGGTGGTCAGCAAGTTTGATGACATCGAGGTTGTGCTCGATGACGATGACCGTGTTGCCCTTATCTACGAGGCGATTGAGGACAACCATGAGGGTGCGGATGTCCTCGAAGTGAAGCCCAGTGGTGGGTTCATCGAGAATATAGAGAGTCTTGCCCGTGTCGCGTTTAGCGAGTTCTGTGGCGAGTTTCACGCGTTGGCTCTCGCCGCCAGAAAGGGTGGAGGAGGGCTGACCAAGTTTGATATAACCGAGCCCGACATCTTGAAGGACTTTTATCTTCTGTAGAATTTTGGGCTGATGTTCGAAGAATTCGACGGCTTGGTTGATGGTCATGTCGAGCACATCGGAGATGCTTTTTCCCTTGAAGCGAACCTCAAGGGTTTCGCGGTTGTAGCGACGGCCGTGACAGGCTTCGCAGGGCACGAGCACATCAGGCAGGAAGTTCATTTGGATGGTCTTGTAGCCGTTCCCTCCACAGACTTCGCAACGTCCTCCTGCTACGTTGAATGAGAATCTGCCAGGCTTGTAAGCACGCATCTTCGACTCTGGCATCTCGACGAAGAGTTTGCGGATATCGGTGAAGACGTCAGTGTAGGTGGCAGGATTGGAGCGTGGGGTTCTTCCTAAAGGCGACTGATCCACGCTGACTATTTTGTCGATGTTCTCAATTCCTTCTATGCTTTCGAATGCAAGTGGTTCTTGATGAGAATGATAAAAGTGTTGGCTTAAATAGGGTTGTAAAGTTTCGTTAATCAATGTTGACTTACCACTTCCACTGACACCTGTCACACAAATCAATATCCCAAGCGGAATATCCACACTCACATCTTTCAGGTTGTTGCCCTTAGCACCGATGATGCGGAGGGTCTTTCCGTTTCCTTTTCTACGTTTTTGGGGTACTTCGATTATCTCCATCCCATTGAGGAATCGGGAGGTGAGCGTGTCGGTCTGCAACATATCCCTGGGAGTGCCCTGATAGACAACCTCCCCACCTTTGCGTCCAGCGAAGGGACCCATATCGATGATGTAGTCGGCATTGAGCATCATGTCCTTATCGTGCTCAACCACAATGACTGTGTTGCCCTCATCGCGCAGTTCTTTCAACGAGTGGATGAGTCGCATGTTGTCGCGTTGGTGGAGTCCGATGCTCGGTTCATCTAATATATAGAGTACGTTGACTAATTTTGTGCCGATTTGTGTGGCAAGTCGGATGCGTTGGCTCTCTCCGCCACTTAAACTGACCGAACTACGAGACAAACTTAGATAATGGAGTCCCACGTCGAGAAGGAATTTCAGTCGGGTGGCGATTTCTTTTATGATTTCGTGGGCGATGGCACGCTGCTTGGACTCCATGCGTTCCTCAACGCTGATCACCCAGTCGTAGAGTGCCGACAGTTCCATGTCCGACACTTCGGCGATGTTCTTGCCATCGATTCGGAAGTGTAGTGCCTCTTTGTTCAATCTTTTGCCCCCACATTCAGGGCAGGTCACCATTTTGTCGACAGATTCCGCCCATTTCTCCGCCCATGCTCTCTGTTCATCGATGTTCAGTCCCTGCACATAAGCAGCCATTTCCTGATAATCCACGTTCTCCACATTAAGGGCTGGTACCACCCCCAACCCTTTGCAATGAGGACACGCTCCCTGTGGCGAGTTGAAAGAGAAATTATTGGGTGCAGGATCGCGATAGCAAAGGCCAGTAGTGGGACACATCAGACGCTTGGAGAAATGCTTGAGTGTTGACTGTTGATAGTCAACGACCATCACTTGTCCTTCTCCCATCTTCATCGCCACTTCCAGACTTTTCCGTAAACGTTCCTCATCTTTGTCGTTGATGGCAAGTTTGTCAATGACTACCTCAATGTCGTGGGTCTTGTATCTATCTACTTTCATGCCCTCGGTCACGTCCATCATCTCGCCATCCACACGGGCATAGAGATATCCTTTCTTGCGAATGCTCTCGAAAAGTTCACGATAGTGTCCCTTGCGACTTTGTACCAGGGGAGCTAAGAGGTAAATGCGTTGACCATTGTATTGTTCCAAGAGGAGATGCAGTACGTCCTCCTCCGTATATTTCACCATCTTTTCACCCGTCTCATAGCTAAAAGCCTCACCAGCACGGGCATAGAGCAGTCGGAGGTAGTCATAGATCTCTGTCACTGTGCCTACCGTTGAACGTGGGTTCTTGTTCGTCGTCTTCTGCTCGATGCTGATGACAGGGGAGAGTCCACTGATTTTGTCAACATCAGGACGTTCCATTCCTCCCAGGAAATTGCGAATATATGCACTGAAGGTCTCGACATAGCGTCGCTGACCCTCAGCAAAAATGGTGTCGAACGCCAACGAAGATTTTCCACTGCCACTCAGTCCTGTGATGACCGTTAAACTGTTGCGAGGAATCTCTACATCGATGTTCTTCAGATTATGAACCCTCGCTCCCTCAATTTTGATCATGAGCCTCCTCCACTACTATTGGTTTCCGTTCCTTCATGGAACTTGGTCATGATACTGATGGACTTGCGAATTTTGTACTCCAAACCATCGCTGCCCAGTCCGTAGAGGTTGAGGATATAGACACCATCGCTTACAACCTTACCATTGTGTTTACCATCCCAAAGCACTAACTTGTTGGGTTCGCCTTCCACGTGTTTGGCCGTCTCCAGCGTAGCTGTATGGATTTTTTCACCCCAGCGATTGAAAAACTTCGCATCAAGCTTCACGATAGATTGTGCCGTGATACGGTAAGTGTCGTTGATGCTGTCATTGTTGGGCGAGAATCCATCTGGACAAACCAGTTTCGATTCGCTAATGACGATATTGATGGGTTCACTCTCATATTCAATCGTATCGCCATCGAGGCTGAACGTCACATAAAGCTTGATGCCATAGCCACCAGACTTGGTGAGTGTGTAACTGGTGTTTTGTTCGAAGCGTGTCACTAATGGATTGTCCTCGCTGCCATTGTCTTTCACACTCCAGATACGCCATTCGCAAATGTAATGGTAACCATCAGGGTTGCCCACATTACCAATCAATTCGAAAATCAGCGGTGCCTGTGCGGTCTGCGACTCACCTGCTGTCATCCTTACGGTGTCCTCCTCCTCGAGGGAATAAAACTTGATGTATGGATTAGCACCCATTTCATCGGGTGGCAGAATCTCTGTCTGCTTCACAGTGTCGGTCGCAACACTATCATTGACCAAACTGTCGGTAGTCACGCTGTCAGTATCGGTTGTCTGTCGGGTGGAATAGTTGGTGCCATGAAAATTGTCATCATCATGGCTGCATGCGACAGCTAAAAGCACAGCACTGATGGCGAGAATGATTCTTGTTTTTATATTCAGTTTTATCATCGTTGTCTGTATATTTTGATGCAAAATTACTCAATCTATTCTTAAAAACGCATGAAAACACCCTTAAAAAAGCTCAACAAGCTGTTTTAATTTGTTCAGAACGGCATTTTTTACTAATTTTGCCCCCAGAAATCATTCGAACTTACATAAAGGTGATGAAAAAAATAGCATTCTTTTTCATGGTTTTGACATTGGCGTTGACCGTCAATGCACAGTCTGTGGCGACACAAAAGTATGAGGTGAAATCAGGAGAAACCCTTTACAGTATTGCCAGACAATATAATGTGCCGGTGAAGTCTTTGCTTGACCTGAATCCCGGATTGGATCCTGATTACATCATGGCTGGACAGCAGATTAATGTACCCGCTCAACAGAACAATGTGGCAGGACCAGCTGTGGGTCAGCAGCAAATCATTACCCCAAACCGTCCTCGTTACAAGACGCTACATGAGGTGAAGAAGAAAGAGACTATTTATGGTATTTCTCGTATGTATGGCGTAACGGAAGAACTGCTGATTGCTGCCAATCCTGAATTGAAGAAGGGAAAGTTAAAGAAGGGTACAGTGCTCAACATTCCATATACAATAGAGGAGGACACACAGTATCAGGCTGAGCAACAGCGTATCACTGAAGAGGCCAATAAGCCCAAGGTGGTCATTTATCCAACCATTAAAGTGGCGTTGATTCTGCCTTTCTCGAAAGCGGAGGAGAAGATGACTGTTGAATCACAGAAGATGACCAATTTCTATCAGGGTTTTCTGTTGGCCGTAGATTCGCTCAAGCAGCATGGTTGCAATGTCGAGGTGTTTGCCTACGATGAAGTGAGTCCCGCCACTCCTGTGTCCACCATCCTGCAAAAGCCAGAGATGAAGGATATGCATCTTATTGTAGGCCCTATCCGTCAGTGGAACGTGAAGAATGTTGCCGACTACGCTCATGAGAATCATATTGCTCATGTGGTGCCCTTCTCCAACGAGATGTCGCTGGTGAATAGTCATCCTACCACGTTCCAAGTGAATGCTCCCACCTCCTTGATGTATAACCAGGTGTATAATCGTTTTTCGCTGATTCACAAAGACCATAACATCATCTTTGTGAACATGAACGACAGGGGTGACAATATGGCTTATATCAATGATTTCAAGAGAGACCTTGAGATGAAGTCCATCTCGTATGGCTATGTGAACGCCTCTGAATTTGCTGACATCCAGACTGTGCTACAACCCGGCAAGAACAATGTTATCATTCCTACCAGTAGTTCAGCTTCAGCTTTTGAAAATTTATGTAAGAAATTGGACGCGTTGAATCTCACTTCTGAATACACTATACAGTTGTTTGGATTTCCTGAGTGGCAGATGTTTTCAGGTAAGCACGACAAGTATTTGGGCAAGTATCAGTGTCAGTTTTTCACGTCGTTCTACAGCAATGCTTCCTCAGCTCGTACTCAGCAGTTCAATGGGTATTTCCGTCGTTGGTTCAATCAGGATCAGTACAACAGCTTCCCTAAGTATGGAGAGTTGGGCTATGATATAGCTGCCTATTTTATCAAGGGCTTGAACGACTTTGGTTCATCCTTCTATGAGAATCTCCACAACTTTTCATATATTTCGATGGAGTTCCCCATGGCTTTTGAAAAGAAGAATGAATGGTCTGGCTATCAGAACCGTTCCATGATGATTGTCACCTATCGTAGTGACGGTTCCGTCTTTGTCAGATAAGAGCATGAGAGCCCGAGCGATTATATTATGGATATGCCTTCTTTACGCTTCGACACTCGTGGCGCAAGTGGGTGAGCACCGCAACGACTTCTCCATCGGCTTCATGGGTGGATACACGATGAATAAGATGGACTTTGTGCCTAAAATCAAACAGTCAATGAAAGGCTCTCCCATGGTGGGATTTGCCACTCGTTATGTATGTGAAAGGTACTTCACGACCATCTGTGCTGTTGAACTCGAGTTGCAATACAACAACTTGGGTTGGCAGGAAGTCATCGAGGATGGCTCTGGAAACACTTATAAGCGTGATTGGCACTTTATTGAAATGCCTGTCCTCATGCAAATGGGATGGGGGAGAGAACGCAAGGGACTGAAATTTCTTTTCGAAGCAGGTCCACAAGTGGGGCTCTATCTCTCAGGCAAGGAACATCGAGGCGGAGGAGAGTGGAATCCTTCCAATCGTCCCAATGGCGTGGTTTATCAGTATGGCAAAGATCCAGATCGTAAATTTGACTATGGCATTGCTGCCGGTCTTGGCTTGGAGTTTTCTTCTCCCATTGGACATTTCCTCTTGCAAGGTCGTTACTACTATGGTTTGGGCGATTTGTATGACAATAGCAAACGTGGAGATTTTGGTCGTTCGGCCAACCAAACCGTTTTGGTCAAGATGACCTATCTGTTCGATATCTTGCGTACCAAGGGCGATAATATTAAGTAGAATTGAAGAACCTTTAGCTCGACGAAGTCAATTGAAGAGTTGAAAAATTGAAGTAATCATGAAGCGAAAATTGTTTTGCGAACTCTGTCCTTTCACCTATCGCCTGTCGATGGAAAAGGAGATTCTGAAACGCCATTGGCAAGACTTCTGCCACAAGGTACGTTTTGCCCAGGAACGAACAGAAGAGTCTCTGCCTGTAGTGGTCTATCGTCACAACTCCCTCATTCGCAGACGTCTGGGTAATGTCAATATGCAATTACAAGAGAACAAGGCAGTCAATCTCGCATTAGCTGTCAAGCACATTGATGGTTTGCTGATTCGTCCAGGCGAAACATTCTCTGTATGGAAACTCCTCGGACGCACCACTGAAAGCAAAGGTTATAAGGAAGGGCTGACCATCACGCATGGTAAACCCTCACAGGGCATAGGAGGTGGCATGTGTCAACTCTCTAATCTCATCCATTGGATGGTACTTCACAGCGATCTCACAATCACGGAACATCACCACCACGATGCGCTTGATTTGTTTCCAGATCATGGTCGTCAGATTCCTTTTGGTACAGGCACCAGCATTTCCTACAATTACATTGACTATAGGGTGAAGAACAATACACAGAACACCTACCAACTTCGTCTCTGGACTGACGATGAATATCTTTGTGGAGAACTTCGTGCTACTGATGCACTTCCACATACTTTCCATATCCATGCGGAAGGCGAATATTTCTCCAGAGAGGATGGGGTCGTTTATCGAAATGGGACGGTTTATCGTGATACCATCGACCGCAATACAGGCGAGTGCATAGACCATCAACTCATTCGTACCAACCATGCCAAGGTCATGTATGAGTGCCCTCCAACGATGGTGATACAAGACCAATAAAAAATATTCGGATGAATCATTACGTGTAATGACTCACCCGAATAAAAAATTGCTTATCTCACGACAAGCAATCTTTACTAACCTTAAAATAAATCTAATACCATGAAAAACACGTTGCAAAGATATGTACTTTTATTCTATCTTGCAAATAGTTAAAGCTATTTTATTTCATTTTTTAATATTTTTTAACCAAATTGTATTTGACCTTTCCTCTTTTTAATCGTATAATGGTCAAAAGCAACATCAAAATGATTCAGATAGAAGAAGACATAGTGCTTAGGTGCCAACGAGGCGAGAAGGAAGCTTTTCGCAGGGTGGTGCAGACCTATCAGCGGATGGTGTTTTCGTTGTCACTGAAGATGTTGTGCGATGAGGAAGAAGCGAAGGATATGGTGCAGGAAACCTTCATCCGTGTGTGGCAAAGCATGAGGGAGTATGAGTCAGGGAAGAGTTTGACCACATGGATCTATACGATAGCCACACGTCTTTGTTTGGATAGGTTGCGAGGAATGAAACACACAGTTCCGTTGCCTGACGATGAGCGGGTACTGCGGCGCTTTGCCTCAGATGCCGACTCACAGAGAGCGCTGGAAAACAAGGAATGGGTATCGATTGTGAGACTGTTGGCTGAAGGGTTGGGAGAGAAGCAACGATTGGTTTTTACCCTTATTCAGTTGGAAGGTCTCTCGTCGCAGGAGGCAGAAGAGATTACGGGCATGGATGCCAAACAGGTGAAGAGTAACCTATATGTAGCCCGACAAACAATTCGTGAACAATTAAAAAAACTAGGATATGACACAGATTGATGATATACTCGATAGGCTTCAGGGGCAGATGCCAACGTTGGACAACCCTGAGGAGATGGTGGACACCATCATGGCAAGCCTTCCCGATGTGAAGACGGTGGATATTCAAGCGCACGCTCTTGATGCACAAAAGAAGCCAAGTGCTATGCTAATCGCTTTACGCACCATCACCTCGGCAGCAGCTATTCTGTTGATTGGACTGTTCTTCTATGTCAATCAACCAATGAAGACAGAGGCGCAAAATGCCTATGCTTATACAACCGATTTTCCACGCCGTAGCACGCTCGAGAACATGTACACACGCTACACGCAGGCAAATCAACCTAAACCAATTAGTTACACTCAAATCAAAAGAATGCTTTATGCGAAAAATTAGTTTATACCTGATGCTCTTGACATCAGTGGTGTTCATCGCTTCTTGCGACAAACCCAATGTGCAGTTGCACACCATCATTCATGAGGACGGCAGATGTGAGCGTGAAGTCTCTTACCACACCGTCATGTCGAAGGAAGACCGTGATTCCCTCTGGGGAGGTGACAATGTGGCTTGGGCACAGCCATTGCCAGAGTGCCTCAACACCGATGCCTTCATGGGTTCACACACCGATGTGGATGGTGATACCGTCACCACTACGTTCTCCAACAGCTTCAATACAGTGGAAGAAATGTGTCAGATGACCCCCTTGAACTTGAACGGCAGCCGCATCCAATCCAAAGCGTCGCTGGAGAAGCATTTCCGTTGGTTCTATACGGAATATACCTACACGGAAACCTTCATCTCTGTGGCAGACACATTCAAGATTCCTGTTTCCGATTATGCGGATAAAGATGTTGTTAGCTACTGGTTTACAGGACAGCCCAATCTGATGCAGGGACTCACAGGCGCAGAGGTAGCGCAACGAATTGACACGATGGAAACTTGGGTGGATAAATGGGTGAATGCCAACATCTATCAATTTGCTGTTGAATACATAGTGGGAAACTATGATTCCATCCCCAATCCACCTGTCAGCAAGGAGCGTTTCGTGGAATTGCGTGACTCTATATACCATTACATCATTAGTAAATATGGTGATGAATTAAACTTTGAGGCTCCGGACTGTTACAAAGAATTCTTCCATTCTGATGCCTACGCTGATTTCTTCGATGACGAGACTCCTCTTGGGAAGGGACTTTCCGACAAACTTTCTACCCAGTTGAACATCTTCAGTTTCGATGTTCCTTACGTTCTCACGATGCCTGGCACGGTGGTGAATGCTGGTACTGGAACCATCAAGGATGGAGTCATCTACTACCCATTGACGGGTGAACGCCTCATTCCAGGCGACTACACCATCACCGCCACCTCGCGTGTCACCCACATCTGGGCATACGTCGTCACCATCCTCCTCATCCTCGTTGCCATCGGAAGTTTCATCTATCGAAGGAAAGGACCTTTTTGACCGTTATACGAGGACATAGCCCATAAGGTTATGTCCTCAGTTTTTCTATCATGTCGTAGATCAGCTTCTTGATGGATTCTTTATCTGGGGCAGTGAAGGCATCTGATTTAATGACAACAGCTTTGCTTTTATGAACCACGTAACATTCTTCAAGGTTCCCTTGATTAAAATCCTCGTGACGACCAAAGAGACCTGATACAATTTTGTTTGCTTTCTGCTCCAAAGCAATTGGTGTGCTCAAATCCCATCTCCTTCATTGCCAACCCCAAGTGAATCTTCACGCTGTGGATGATTTTCACTAATGGGTGTTCTCGCTAAATCAACTGCAGCATCTGATGGGTGTTCATCGAGGTGCCCATATTTAGTCTGAGCCATGAACCTTGTCAGCGTTTTTGTTGACAAAGTCTTTCCAGGAACTGAATTTGTGTTCCACTTCTGGTTTGCCCATCTGGATGAAGTGGCAATAGGCTGCGCCAAGGGCGTCGGTGGCATCGAATTGCACATCCATGTCTTCCTTTGCAATGTGAAGCATGCGTTGGAGCATTCCTGCCACCTGCTCTTTAGCAGCAGAGCCGTTGCCAGTGATGGCCATCTTGATCTTGCGAGGTTCATATTCTGTGATGGGGATGTCACGCATGATTGCGGCTGTGATGGCTACTCCTTGGGCACGTCCAAGTTTAAGCATGGATTGAACATTTTTGCCAAAGAAAGGGGCTTCGATGGCCATCTCGTCAGGCTTGTAGGCATCGATGATGGAAGTGATGCGTTCGAAGATTTTGCCCAACCGCAGATAGTGGCTTTCGTATTTCTTCAGTTCGATGACACCCATCGCCACCAGTTCGGCTTTGTTGCCCTTCACACTCAGCACTCCATAGCCCATCACGTTGGTGCCGGGGTCAACACCAAGGATGATTTTCTCTATGTTAGTAGCGCTTTTTATCATCTTTCACTTCTTGAACAACGAAGCCCCCTCCGTGATGGGAGGAGGCCTGTTTTGAGCCGAATGGCGGACTCGAACCGCCGACCCACGCATTACGAATGCGTTGCTCTACCGACTGAGCCAATTCGGCAAGGCAAATAGCAAAAAGACCATGCCTTTTGTTAAAAGCGATGCAAAGGTAATACTTTTTTTTATCATAACGCATCTTTTCATGAAAATCTTTCCTAAATTTGCAAGAAAAAGCACAAATCCCCCACGGAAAGGGGCTAAAATCAAGGCAAAATGAGGAAAGAAAAGAAAAAATCGCTGTCCATTCTGATGATGAGTGTGCTGCTCTGCGGAGTAGTTGCTGGTATCAATCAGTTGTGGGCATGTGGCAACATGGGTGACAAATTGCCAGCGGAGGTGAATGGGCAGGCTGTAGTGGTGAGCAGCGCTGAACGTAATGCTGCTTTTGCTGAGGAGGAAGCAGAAAGGACTGCCGACTTTGAGGCCGAAAGAAAGAAGATGGATGCACCAGACGAAGGTCTTTCACAAACTCCATACGAGAATTTGGAGCAGCCTGCCCAACTGACGAGAGTGAGCGAGATGCTGCTGTTCAAGTCGCAGTTTATCATTTCATATAATGTTCAAACACTCTGTCCGAACTACGTGTGTTGGAGTCTGACCAGCCAGCGTGCGAATGGCAGGGTACAACGTACCAATAAATTCTATGCAGACAATGTGATGGGCGAGAGTTCGAAGGTGGATTTCTACGACTATAATGGGTCGAGATATGACAGAGGCCACATGTGTCCTGCTGGCGATAACAAGAACACGCAGCAGGCGATGGAAGAGTCATTTCTGATGACGAACATCTGTCCGCAGAATCACGACCTGAACACAGGCGCATGGAACGACTTGGAGGTGCAATGCCGTTCTTGGGCAAAGAACTATGGAACGCTGTATATTTGTTGTGGCCCTATCTTCGACAGCAAGACACCCAAGACCATCGGACAGCGCAAGAACATGAAGATTGCCGTTCCTGACCGCTTCTTCAAGGTTATTCTCACGTTGGGACGTGTGCCCAAGGCTATTGGCTTTATCTATCCAAACGAGCCATGCAGTGGCGATATGCGTGACTATGCTGTGTCTGTCGATAAGGTGGAAAAAGAGACTGGCATGGATTTCTTCTATCAGTTGGACGATAAACAGGAGAAACAGTTGGAGAAGGAGTGTAATCCTGGTGCATGGGGAATATGATGGGTTAAGAGTGAAAAGTTAAGAGTGAAAAGTTAAGAGTGAAAAGTTAAGAGTTATTGGGTGTAAGTCAATTAAGAATAAGAATGAAGAAATACGTAAAGGATTTGAAAGTGAAGGCTGTGGAGGTTCCGCATGCGTTGTATGTCCTGTTGAAACTGACAGACTCGGAACCGTTGCCTGCATGCCTCCCTGGACAGTTTGTGGAGGTGAAGGTGGAGGGAAGTCCGAAGACCTTCCTTCGTCGTCCCATTTCCATCAACTATGTGGATAGGGAGAAGAATGAATTGTGGTTGCTTATCAAGAAAGTGGGTGAGGGCACAAACAAACTTGCAGAACTGAAGGTGGGCGACACGCTCAACCTTGTATTCCCCTTGGGCAATGGTTTCTCGCCTGTGCAGAAACAGGGTGAAAAGGTGCTCTTAGTAGGTGGAGGCGTGGGTGTGGCTCCCTTGCTCGACTATGGAAAGTATCTGAAAGAGCATGGTGCAGAACCTGTCTTTCTGTTAGGTGCACGTAGCAAGAGTGACCTCTTGGAACAGGATTTGTTCAAAGCCATTGCCTCCGTGTATGTGACCACTGAAGATGGTTCAGAAGGGGAGAAAGGGTTCGTGACCCAGCACACATTATTAAATATAGAGAAGTTCGACCGCATCTCCGTATGTGGTCCCAAACCCATGATGGTGAGTGTGGCCAGATATGCGAAGGCTACGAACACGCCTTGTGAGGTGAGCCTCGAAAACATGATGGCATGTGGATTGGGTGCTTGCCTGTGTTGTGTGGAGAAGACGGTGAAAGGTAATGTGTGCGTATGCAAGGAAGGTCCAGTGTTTGATGTGAAAGATTTAACTTGGGAGGTATAGGCTATGGCAGATTTGAGAACAAAGATAGCGGGTCTCACTATGAAGAACCCCGTGATGACAGCTTCGGGCACGTTTGGTTATGGCGTGGAATTTGCCGATTTTGTCAATCTTGAAGACATTGGTGGCATCATTGTGAAGGGCACCACGCTTCATCATCGTGAGGGCAACGACTATCCACGTATGGTGGAGACAGCGAGTGGTATGCTTAATTGTGTGGGTTTGCAGAACAAGGGTGTGGATTATTTCTGCGAGTACATCTATCCAGAAATCAAGGATATTCGCACCAATATGATTGTGAATGTGAGTGGTTCATCGCTCGAAGACTATGCGGAATGTGCGGCTCGTATCGATGCATTGGAGCAGATTCCAGCCATTGAGCTGAACATCTCCTGTCCCAATGTGAAGCAGGGAGGCATGGCGTTTGGTGTGACCACTGAAGGTGCTGCTGCTGTGGTGAAGGCTGTGAGAGAAGCCTATCATAAGACTTTGATTGTGAAACTGTCGCCTAATGTAACCTCGATAGCTGATATAGCCTTGGCTGTGCAGGATGCAGGTGCTGATGCTGTGTCGCTCATCAATACCTTGATGGGCATGGTGATTGACATCGAGAAGCGTAAGCCTGTGTTGAGCATTGCCACGGGTGGTATGTCTGGACCCGCTGTGAAACCTGTTGCTGTGCGATGTGTGTGGCAGGTGGCCAAGGCGGTCAGCATCCCTGTGGTGGGATTGGGTGGTATCATGAATGCTCACGATGCCATAGAGTTCTTCTTGGCAGGTGCATCTGCTATCGAGATCGGCACGGCTAATTTCATTGACCCAGCTGTGACGGTGAAGGTGGCAGAGGGTATCAATGAGTGGCTCGACCAACATGGCTGCAAGTCTGTCAGCGAGATTGTGGGACAGTTGAATGCATGATGGACAGCGTTTGGCAGGAAGTTCTTGAAGTCTTTTTCTCTGAGCAGACATGGAAGCAGAAGTATCGTTATTTCTACGATACGTTGCATCGTGTGTGCATTGAGAAGACGGAGAATCTGCCTGCCGAATACAATGATTTCTTTTCACGTCTGCAAGCTGTTTGCCGACTGACGAACTATCCTTTGCATCGGGTGGATTCGTTCCGATGGCGTGCTCGTCAGGTCTCCCATTTGGACATGGAAGTTGATGAGCACACGTTTTTGGTGGATGTACGCATCTTTGTGGAGGCATTGTCGCATTTCACCAACACCAAGATTCCTGTTGCTTTAGTAGGTAGATTGCCCGATGTGGAGGTGTTGCCTGTGCCTCGCGAACGAATAGCGCATGTGGCCCGTCAACGTCGCATCCGTTTCATGGTCGATCATATCGATGAGCCTTACATCTATGCTCTGTCGCGTGAGATACCCTCCGATGAACTCTTCCGTGTGGATGTGACCTCGAATCAACATACCCAACAGGCGGCACAATTGTTGAAGGAGGGCATGCAGTTCAATGCGCTCTCGTTTACCATCGACAATGAGGGCATCTATCATCCTTTATATATAGTTGTCGAACCTGACTTCCTGCTCGACACCACCAGCGTGACAAGCTGCATCAAAGGGTGGGGCGAATCGCCGTTCAATCACTTCATCGCCAAATTCAAGCCCTCGACCAGCACGGTACATACGTTATTAGGAGACTTTGCCAACCAGTTTCTCGATGATGCCTTGAATCTGCCTGAAGCCGATTACCTTACATCGATGCGAAAGGTCTTTGCTGACAGAGCCATTGACATCTGTGCTTGTGAGGACATCGACAAGAAGTTCTTCGTTGAAACGAAGCAGCAGTTCGAGCATATTCAGCAGGTAGTGAAGGAACTCTATGCACAGCCCTATATGCAGGATGCCAAGGTGAAGGTGCACATCGAACCCTCCTTCTTCTGCGAGGCGCTGGGTTTGCAGGGACGTATGGATGCGCTGATAGAGTTGGACGATGAAGGAAAGAAGTTCCTTATTGAGTTGAAGTCTGGCAAGTGGGATGAATACCACAATCGTGCCAAAGAAGAGCATTTGATGCAGATGTTGCTCTATAAGGAGATTCTCTATTATAATATGGGTGTAAAGCAGTCGGATGTGATGGGACATCTGCTCTATTCACGCTATCCCCATTTGCAGGAGCAGCGAAGCTTTCAGGAGATGGTGCTGCGTGCCATGAATATCCGCAATGGCATTGTGGTGCTCGAACGTGGATTGCTGGAAGGCGAAGCCCGCAAGTGGGTGCCAAAGCTCACGCCACAGGCTTTGAGACGTAACAAGGACTGTTCCGACAAGTTCTGGATGGGGTGGTGTCTGCCAGAGATTCAGCCCATCACTGATGCCCTGCATGGGATGGATGCCCTAACGGCTGAATACTTCTACGCTTTCCTCCAGTTTATTGAGCGTGAGCAGTTCGAGAGCAAGCTGTGTGACACGCGTCCCGATTCCACACGAGCTTTGGCATCGCTCTGGAGTGCCGACATCAACACGAAGATGGAGAATGGCGACATCTTCTTGAACTTACGTCTGGCTGACCTGCGCATCAACGATGGGGTAGAGGCGATCTGCTTGGAACGAACGGACGAAGGAGACAGTCAGCCCAACTTCCGCATTGGCGATGCCGTCATTCTCTATTCACGAAACAACGAGACCGACTCAGCTGTTACCCAGCAGGTGTTCCGTTGCAGCGTGGAGGCTTACGATGCCGAACGTATTTGGTTGCTGCTGAAGAATGTGCAGCGCAACAAAGAGGTGTTCAGTCGCGAAGACCTCTATGCCTTGGAGCACGACCATGTGGATGCCAATTTTCGAAGCCTTTACAGTGGGCTGTTCTCTCTGCTCACTTGCGACCAGCAGCGTCGAGACCTCTTGCTCTGTCAGCGCAAGCCTACTGCCGAGGACCTCTTCCTGCTGATGGGTCCTCCAGGCACAGGCAAAACCTCGGTGGCACTCCGTCGTATGGTGGAGGAGCAGTTGGAGCAAGGGCATAACATCCTGTTGCTGTCTTACACCAACCGTGCTGTCGATGAGATTTGCCAGATGCTTTCCACCCTCGACCCTGAGCCTGACTACATCCGATTGGGACGTGAACTCTCTTGTGCGCCAGCCTATCAGGAGCATCTGTTGAGTCATGCGATTGGAAATCTCACCAATCGTCAGCAGGTGATGGAAAGGATAGGAGAGACCTCCGTGTTTGTCAGCACGGTAGCCTCGATGAACAGCCATACCGCGCTCTTCCAACTCAAGCATTTCCATGTGGCCATCTTCGACGAAGCCTCCCAGATATTGGAACCTCAAATCTTGGGTATCCTCACTTCCAATGCCATCGACAAGTTCGTGATGATTGGCGACCACAAGCAGTTGCCCGCCGTTGTGGTGCAGAACGAGGAGAAGTCGGCAGTCTCGTCACCCTTGCTCCATGCTATCGGACTCACCAATTGCCGCAACTCCCTCTTCGAACGTCTCTACGAGCAGTTCCGGGGCCTCCCAGACATCGTGGCTTTGCTCGACCACCAAGGTCGCATGCATCCTGCCATAGCCAACTTCGCCTCCGTTGCATTCTACGAAGGGCGACTCCTGCCTGTCGGATTGCCCCATCAGCAGGAGGAACTTCCTTATCAGCATCATCATGCCGACAACCCCATCGAGCAGCTGGTCGCCACCCATCGATGCGCCTTCATCAATGTGCCTCGACCCTCGCTCGAAGACCGTCAGCCCAAGGCGAACATCTTGGAGGCTCGCATGATTGCCCAACTCGTCAAGGCCATCGTCTCCCTCTATGAGCAGAATCACCTTCCGTTCGAGGCACAGCGTCAGGTGGGCATCATCGTTCCCTTCCGTCGCCAGATAGCCTTGGTGCGCGCAGAGATAGCTAAACTCCAGCCAGAGGTCGCTGCCCAACTCATCATCGACACCGTTGAGCGCTATCAGGGTTCCCAGCGCGACATCATCATCTATGGCACCACCATCACCCAGCGCTACGAGCTTGATATCCTGTCCAATCTCACTGACACGCCATCGGGTTTGGTGGATCGCAAACTCAATGTCGCCATCACCCGTGCCCGCAAGCAGCTCTTCATCTTGGGCAACGAAAAACTGCTTAGAAACAACGCTTTATATGCCCAACTCATCGATTATTGCAAGAAAAATGATGCCTGACCCACAAAAAACTTTTAACTTTTAACTTTTAACTCTTAACTTTTTCGTATCTTTGCCGCTGAAACTTCTACCAAACGCTTTCTAATGAGATATTTGAGAACAATCCTGATGACCCTTGCCATCGCATCGTCATCCGTTTCTTTTGCACAGAAAAACTCTGCTTATCAGCAATACATCGATAAGTATAAGGATGCAGCCATCGAACAGATGCGCCGCTACCACATCCCTGCCAGCATCACGCTTGCTCAGGCACTGCTCGAGAGTGGTGCTGGGAGCAGTTATCTCGCCACCCATGCCAACAACCACTTTGGCATCAAGGTCAGCACGGGCTGGAATGGTCCCTATGTCAAGCGCGATGATGATCAGAAGAATGAGCGGTTCCGCAAATACAAAAATGTGGCAGACAGCTACGAAGACCACTCCCAGTTCCTGCTCAAAGACCGCTACAAGAAGCTCTTCGACCTCGACCCTCAAGACTACAAGGCATGGGCTCGTGGGCTGAAAGCCTGTGGATATGCCACATCGCCCACCTATGCCAATCGGCTCATCACCATCATCGAGACCTACGAACTCGATGACTATGACGAAGACCGTGTAGGCTTGAGAAAGCGTAAGAAGAAGGAAGAACCAGTGATTGTGGCACCAACCCGCCACTCCGTCATGACTGTCAACGGCATCCAGTGCATCCAGATGCGTAATGGTGACACCTGGGATGCCCTTGCCAAGGAACTGAAGATTGCGAAGAAGAAGCTCCTCAAATTCAACGAGGTGGACGAAGACTTCACCCCACCAGCAGGCATGAACATCTTCCTCGACAAGAAGGCTAAAAAAGCAGATGCCCAATACAAAGACACCTGGCACAAGGTGAAGGCTGGCGAGTCCATGTACACCATCTGCCAGTTCTACGGCATCCGTCTCGACGCCCTCTACAAAATGAACTTCAAGGACGATGATTACATTCCTGCCACAGGCGATTTGCTCAAGGTGAGATAAGAATTATCAAAAGCGTCCAACAGTCTCAAATCATTGGCGACACAAGCATTTCTGAGGTTGTTAAAACCGGATCTAAGAATATGCTTGGCGATTTGCGAGATAGGGGGCTTGCCTAATGATTGACGCATACCCCTTTATTGAAAATGTTAATGGAATGTGAATGATTTAAGATTTTCTCTTAATCGGTGTTAACACTTGAAGGGCATTTGTTAAACTAATTCAAAGAAAGGGAAAAATGGTCGGAAAATGTTTTGTCATCCCATCAAAATGTTGTTATTTTGCACCCGAAATCGCAAAAATACAACTAAAAACTCAATAAAAGAAATGATGAAACAGACAACTAAACGGTTTTACGGCGCACTCATTGGTGTTGCCTTCTTTTCAGGATTGACTGGTGCGTTTGCTTATTCTCTCTCGCAGAAGTCGGCAAGCACCGTTATACCTAAGTTCTCGTTCACAGAGCCTCAGAAGTCGGAAGAACCCTCTCATATGGGCATGCAGCTTTCACAGGCCACAATGCCTGCTGTTCAGCCTGTCGATTTGACCGAAGCAGCAGAGAAGGCTTGCAATGCTGTGGTATATATTAAAGTGGTGCAAAAGGGTAAGACGCAGACCATCGAGTATCGTGATCCTTTCGAGGATTTCTTTGGTGACTTCTTCGGACGTGGTGGTGGCGGTGGTACACAACGCCGCCAGGTGGAAACTCCCAAGCGTGAAGCCGCTGGCTCTGGTGTGATTATCTCTGACGATGGCTATATCGTGACCAACAACCACGTGGTGGAGAATGCGGATGACATCACCATCACTTTGAATGACAACCGTGAGTTTTCAGCACGTGTCATCGGTCTCGATGCTGACACAGACTTGGCGCTCTTGAAGATTGATGCCACAGGTCTTCCTGCCATTGTGATTGGTGACTCTGAACAACTGAAAGTGGGAGAGTGGGTACTGGCCGTCGGCAATCCCTTCAACCTGACCTCTACGGTGACGGCTGGTATCGTGTCGGCAAAAGCTCGTAACATCGGTGCCCACAAGAATGGTATCGAGTCCTTCATCCAGACGGATGCAGCCATCAATGCAGGAAACTCAGGTGGTGCCTTGGTGAACACACGTGGTGAGTTGGTGGGTATCAATGCCATGCTGTATTCGCAGACAGGTTCTTTCACAGGTTATGGCTTTGCCATCCCAACCACCATCATGAAGAAGGTGGTAGGTGACTTGCAAGCCTACGGAACTGTACAGCGTGCCATGATTGGCATCAGCGGTATGACCCTCCATGACTATATCGATACTAAGAAGCACGAAGACGAGAAGTTCTCTGCCGACTTTGGTACTAACGATGGCGTGTATGTGGCAGAAGTGTCGGAAGATGGTGCAGCTGAAGAGGCTGGCATCAAGGCAGGTGACGTGATTGTGTCTGTGGATGGCAAGAACGTGACGAAGATGTCAGAGTTGCAAGAAGCTACCACGAAGTATCATCCTGGCGACAAGGCACAGATTGGCTACATCCGCGACAAGAAAGAAAAGACAACAACCATCACCTTCCGCAATGCTAAAGGTAGCACCAATGTCATCAAGACCCAGAAGGTGGATGCGCTTGGAGCAGAATTCAAGGAGTTGACCGACAGCCAGAAGAAGACGCTGCATCTTACTTATGGTGTACAGGTGTCCAAGCTGAAAGATGGTTATCTGAAAGACGCAGGTGTGCCACAAGATTTCATCATTTTGAAGGCCAACAACCAGAACATCAAATCTGCGGCTGACATGGAATCCGCCTTCCGTGCAGCTCAGGCAAGCGACGAGCAGACCCTCTGGATTTGGGGTAAGACTCCAGCTGGCAGACCGATGTCATTCGCTATCTATTTGGGCGAATAAATTGCTCTGAATGTTAAAAAACAAGGGATTTGAGGAAAAAAATCTTCAAATCCCTTGTTTGTATCCACTGAAATCACTACCTTTGCCTTAGAAACAACAAAAGTCGTCCAAATCGGTAAGCGAATCGACGCGAAAAAGGAGGCTGGCGTTTACATATAGCCGGGGTACAGGATCGATCGGGATACTCATCAAATTATATTCAGAAACCGAGATGATTTTACCGTTTCAATGGCGGGCCACAACCCAGAAGTCGCCATGTCTTCGAGCATGGGTATTCGGCCTCTGGAAACCTCTGAGTCGGTGGATTACAAAGAGCGGTAAATACTCAAATCTTATCACATCGGAGTTTCATCACATCTCCTCCCGGCTTTTTACTAAGGGGTGGACTTAAAAAATAAGTCCGCCCCTTACAAAGGAAAGTTGCCGGAGTGGTCGATCGGGCCGCACTCGAAATGCGGTGAACGGGTAACTGTTCCGGGGGTTCGAATCCCTCACTTTCCGCAAGAAAAGTGAAGGAAAGCTGCAAAGCAATCCCTCACTTTCCGCTAAAAGATATGGGTAGCCCGTGTAACATTTACGTTGCACGGGTTCTTTTTACTTACTGCATGATTTTTTATCTCATTAATACTTTTACGAATATGAAGAAGATCTCAATTTTTGTGATGGTTATGTTCGCCTCCTTGATAATGTGGAACTGCAAAGGCGGCACGAGTGATGGTTCAGATCAGGCTGAGGGTGATTCGGCTGTGGCAGAAAATCCGTTGCACATTGGCATGCCTGTGATGGAGAAGTTTGTGAGGGTGACGTCGGAGGAAAACACGAAGATGTACAAATCGCCCAGCGTGGATAGTCCTTGGCGTGTGACTTGGGTGGAAGATATCGAGTCGGATATGGCTGACATTGTGGAGAAGTGGTCGGATGAGAAGCTGCCCTCTGGCTATTTTTGTGATGATAGTCCTGCCTACTCTGGTGATGTGCTGGCTGTGCTTGGCGAGGAAGGTGACTTCTATAAGGTTGGCATCAGGAACGATCGTACTGATATGGAGTTTGGCTATGTGAAGAAGGCGGATGTGGAGGATGTGAAACCAGAGAAAGTGACGGACGATGTGCTGAACGAAATGATAGATATGTTTGATTGGGTGAAGGTCAGAATCATTGAGAAGGGCAAATATAAGGGACTTGCGTTGCGTTCTACATTTGATGAGCTGATGGGCGAACATTTTGACGTGGGTGTGATGTTGGATGGTGTGTTGGCTTTTCCAGAAAATAATTCGTTCTTCATTGAATATGACCCAAACGTGCAGGAACTGACATTCGTGAAACCTGAACCAGGAGAGTTCCCATACTATTTCAAGTATCCAAAGTCGATGTCTATTTGGAATGATGAGTTTAACTACTCTAATGGATTCAATCCAGATATGTTGTCCGATGAGCAGATTGAGAAGATTATGGGTGATTTGGAGAAGTCGGAGTTTGTGAAGTATGATTTCGTGATTCCAAATACAGAAGGAGGACTGATGACTTTCTGGTTGAGAAGTAAATAAATGACTGAAGAATATCAAATTAGGGTGCTGCCAGAGGTGGCGGCGAGCGAACAGGCCATCAAGCAGTTCTTGTTGGAAGAGAAAGGCGTGGAGGTGACGGCTGTAAGGGTGCTGAAAAGGAGCATCGATGCCCGCCAGCGGACAATATATGTGAATCTGAAGGTGAGGGCGTATGTGAACGAACTACCTGAGGATGACGGATTTGTGAGAACGGACTATCCCAATGTGGAGGGACGTCCTCAAGCTGTCGTGGTAGGTGCTGGTCCTGGTGGTTTGTTTGCTGCGTTGCGGCTGATTGAGTTGGGGGTGCGGCCTATTGTTGTGGAACGAGGTAAGAGTGTCCATGAACGCAGGAAGGACATTGCACAGATTTCTCGCACACAGCAGGTGGATCCTGAATCAAACTACTCGTTTGGCGAGGGTGGGGCAGGCGCCTTTTCGGATGGAAAGCTCTACACGCGCAGCAAGAAGCGTGGCAATGTGGAGAAGATTCTGAATGTGTTCTGTCAACATGGAGCCAGCACAAATATCTTAGCGGATGCCCATCCTCATTTGGGCACAGACAAGTTGCCGGGCATCATCGAAGCAATGCGTAACACCATCATCCAATGTGGTGGTGAGGTGCATTTCGAGACGAAGATGGAGGCTATTCTTGTGGAGAAAGATCGTGTGGAAGGCATCCGTTGTGGAGAGCAAATCTTCAAAGGACCTGTGATTTTGGCAACAGGACACAGTGCCCGTGATGTATATCGCTATTTGTATTCGCAAGGTATTGAGATTGAGGCGAAAGACATTGCAGTGGGCGTGCGATTGGAACATCCGTCGCAGCTGATTGATCAGATACAATATCATCGCAAGGAGGGTAGAGGCGAGTATCTGCCTGCAGCCGAATATTCGTTCGTCACGCAGGTGGATGGGCGAGGTGTCTATTCGTTCTGCATGTGTCCTGGTGGCACCGTTGTGCCTGCTGCCAGTGGACCGAATCAGTTGGTGGTGAATGGTATGAGCAATTCGCTGCGCAATAGTCCGTGGAGCAATTCGGGCATGGTGGTGGAACTGCATGTGGAGGATTTGCAACAAGACCGTTCGTTGATGGAACTGCCTCCAGTCCCAGAAAGCTCAGCTACTTCCTCCATTTCCCCTCTTGCTATGATGGAATTTCAGGAGCGGTTGGAATATGCAGCATGGATGCAGGGCAACCGGAAGCAAACAGCTCCGGCTCAGCGGATGGCACACTTTGTGAATGGCAAAGGTAGTTTTGATTTGCCTAAATCTTCTTATACACCAGGTCTCATCAGCACGCCTATGCATTTCTGGATGCCCGCTTTTGTGACAAAACGCTTGCAACAGGGTTTTAAGAATTTTGGCAAGATGTGTCATGGGTTCTTGACAAATGAGGCTGTGATGATTGGTGTGGAAACACGAACCTCAGCTCCTGTACGCATTTTGCGTGATAGGGAAACTTTGCAACATGTTCGTCTGCATGGACTCTTTCCTTGTGGTGAAGGTGCTGGCTACGCTGGTGGTATTGTGAGTGCAGGCGTGGATGGAGAAAGATGTGCTGAGATGCTGGCGGAATATATGAAAAATTAAAGGATTGAAATGAACCTTCGAGACCGTCAAATATTGACGATTGCCCTGCCGAGCATCGTATCTAATATTACGGTGCCGCTGTTGGGTTTGGTGGATGTGGCCATCACTGGACATTTAGGTTCTGCAGCATATATAGGCGCCATTGCTGTGGGTGGCATGCTGTTTAACATCATTTATTGGATGTTTGCTTTTCTGCGGATGGGTACGAGTGGTATGACAGCACAAGCGTTTGGAGCAAGGAACTTGACAGAGGTGGTGAGTGTGTTGCTGAGGGCATTGTTGGTTTCGTTGGGCATCTCGGCTGTAATGTTGTGTCTGCAAGTGCCTGTGAGGGAGTTGTCGCTTTCAATCATCATGCCATCGGAGGAAGTGGCAAATTTCACACGTACCTATTTTAATATATGTATATGGGGTGCTCCAGCAGCGTTGAGCCTTTTTGCTTTGATGGGTTGGTTTGTAGGCATGCAGAACTCGAGGATTCCGATGCTGGTGGCGATTACCCAAAATGTGGTTAATATATTGGCAAGCCTTTTGTTGGTTTACGTTGGTGGCATGAAGATAGAAGGTGTGGCATTGGGGACGGTCATAGCACAATATGTTGGACTTTTAGTAGCACTTTTCTTGTTGACACGTAACTATTTGAGATTGAAGAAATATATCAGCAAGAAACTCGTTATCACTAAAAACTCTCTGCGGCATTTTTTCTTAATTAACAAGGACATCTTTTTACGCACTTGCTGTTTGATTTTGGTACACTTCTTTTTTATCTCAGCAGGAGCCAAGCAAGGCGATACGGAATTGGCTGTAAACACGATGTTGATGCAGCTCTTCACACTTTACAGCTATATCATGGATGGCTTTGCCTTTGCGGGTGAAGCGATGGTAGGTAAGGCCATAGGAGGAAGAATGCGTAGCATTTATGACGATACGATTCGTAGGCTTTTCAGATGGGGATGGGGTGTGGCAGCTGTATTCACATTGGCTTATCTTCTTTTGGGACATCCATTTCTCTCGATGCTGACAGATGATGTTGCAGTAGTGGCAGCAACTGAGGTGTATCAGCCATGGACGCTTCTCTTCCCTTTGTGTGGCATGGGAGCCTTCATCTGGGATGGGGTCTATATCGGTGCGACAGCCACCAAAGGGATGCTTATCTCAATGGCATCTGGCATGGTGGTCTTCTTCGCTTTATATGTGTTATTAGTGCCTTTGTTGGGGAATCATGGTTTGTGGATTGCCTTCGTTTCATATCTCTCCACCAGAAGCATTTGCCAGACCCTAATGAGGAAACGTGTATGGAAATCAATTGCACCTTCTGGCATGTAAAGATGTCAATAAAATCACAAAAACACCACTTTTGTTGACGGAAATGCCCGTAACGGCATAAAAAAGACACTTTTTTAGCGCTATTTTTCAGTTTTTTATTTGTGGCAATACTATTTTTCGTATCTTTGCAAAGCAATCTTTAAGACAACTAACATGAAAAAGCCATATTTTTCGAAGATACTTCCTTTATTTATTGTTGTACTGGTCTTGTTGACTGGTTCATGTAGCAAAGTTCGTGAACTCAGGTTACAAGGTCCCACTCATAAAGTATTGGTGATACATTCGTGGGATAGCTTAGGCGAAGAAGGACATCTGTTCTCCAACTGTATGGAGAATGCATTTGCGGAAGCAGGTGTCAAAGCTGACATCCATCATCTCTATTTGGACATGGTGCATCGTCCTGGCGAGGTATTTACGCAGTATGATTGGGCAAGAAGGGAAGCGGAAATCCGTGCGCTGAAGCCAGATATCATTTTGTTGAATGATGATCCCGTAGTGGACTGGGTGCTGACCCATCATGAGGGCGATTCCATTTTCAAGAAAACGCCTGTGGTTTTTGCTGGTGTCAATGCTCTGTTACGTGATTCACTCAACAATTTCCCTTTGATGACTGGTTATGAGGATCGTATCGATTTGGGACGGAACATTGAGTTGATGATGAGGATTGCCAATACCCAATGTCTGACGATAGAAATGGATATTCGTCCTATCGACTTGCGTCTGCGCCGTCAGTTGGAGGAAGAGTTGGCAGATTCCACCCGATATGTGAATAATGGTGATTTTCGATTGAAAAGATTCGATGAAAGCTATTTGCGGAAAAACTATCCAGGTCTGGCGATTGTGAATTTTGTGTCTTGCGCCTTTCCTTATTTGAACCGTACAGAATGGGAATCGGACTCTGTTGGTAAGGCACGCACGGGAAAGTTCTATCAGCGAGCAAGAGACATGTGGCAATTGCAGGTGAAGTGTGATATCTTCAGCAATAGTATTATCGACCGTACCGGAAGACCTCAATTCACCTGTATTCGTGAGCAGTTCAATAATTCTAAAGAACAGCTTTTCTTAGGCGGCTATTTCACTGGTACAGAAACCCAGGTGAAAGATCAGGTTGCATACGCTGTTCGTATTCTACATGGAGAGAAGCCTAAATCTTTGCCCATCAGTTTGCATACCAGCGACTATTATCTCGATTGGAATGCCATGCAGGTCATGCACCCGAAGATGGCGTATGGAGTTTACAGCAATCAGTTCAAAATTGTCAACGCACCCTTCTACCTCGAAGAACCCTTACGGTTTGCCATTCAAGTGGGTCTTATTGTCTTGCTGATTGGTCTCATCATCTACTTCATTGTGTATTTTATGCTGAAATGGAAGTGGAAGGGACAGATGTCGTTGGTGGAAGAGCTACAATATGAAGAAAAAGTGCACGACCTGATGTTCTCTAATGCCAAAGATACCATTTGGGTATTTAAGGAGAATGTGTTCACATTTACTGAGCAGTTTGCAAAATATTTTGATCTTCCTTCTAACTATTTGACATTGGAGGAGATGGAGCATATTGTGCATGAAGATACCAGGGCATCATTTGAGTTCTTGATGAACTTCCGTAACCAACGAGGTCGCAAGACGGTACGTCTGCACTTATCTCCTGATAACGGCGCACATTGGTATTGGGCAGAGGCGATGTATACGGCTACAGAAGAAAGTGCGAAAAAAGGCGAACTTTATGGCCTATTGCTTAATATCGACCAGAAGAAGCAGACAGAGGAACAGTTGGAACAGGCACAGATTTTGGCCAGCCAAGTAGCGTTGAAAGAGAATTTCTTGGCCAATATCAGCCACGACCTCCGTACGCCATTGGGTGCTGTGACAGGATTCTCCACCATGTTGACCACCCCTGGTATGACCTTCGAAGAAGGAGAACGAGAGATGTATGGTGATGTCATTCATCAGAACACGGACATGATTCTGAACATGATAGACAGTGTGATGGAGAAAGCACAGATTGAGACGGGTGACCTTGAAATTATTCAGAAACCTGTGTCTATCCAGAAACTCATCAACGAATGTTATAAGACCAATTATATTATTGCGCCTACCCATCTGGAGTTTAAACTCGAAATGGATGAACCTGATGAAACCATCAATATCGACATGACTCGAACCAAGCAAGTGGTGAACAACTTCTTGAGCAATGCCTTCAAGTTCACGACGGAAGGTAGCGTGACATTGGGATGGAAGCACATGGACGATGATTCAGACATGTTGGAAGTCTATGTGAGAGACACAGGTATAGGTGTGGCACCAGAAAAGCAAGCGATGTTGTTTGAACGATATCAGAAAGTGAACGAGACCGATAAGGGTACGGGATTGGGATTGAACATCAGTAAGACTATCATGGAGAAACAAGGTGGTACGATTGGTGTGGAGAGTGAATTGGGACATGGCAGTAAGTTCTTCTTCCGTCTCTCTCGCATCGTTGAGTGTCTGCTGCTCATCATCACGTTAGGTTTGGGACTGCTCATTCCTTCTTCTTGTCTGTCTCGTCAAGGTAAAGAAGAAAAGAAGGCCAACGTACTCGTCTATTACAGTTATGAGAAAAATTACCCTGGCTATAAAGGCTTTAATGAAAAGCTGTTGCAGACCTTCCGCAGCCAAGGTGTCAATGCAGATATCCGCGCGGCTTATCTTGATTTGGAGAATCCTAACCAAGAGACCGATTTTATTCATCAAGAGCTCAAGGATTCGCTTACGAAGATTGGTTGGACACCAGATGTCATTATCACAGAGGGTGACCGTGCAGCCCATGATTTCATCCAATGGAGGGAGAAACGTATGGCTCCTGAATTGGACACCATCCCCATTGTGCTGGGTGGCCTGCATCATCCAGAGTGGGAAAGCATCAGAAAGTACAATAACTTTGTGGTGATCAATGACCCAATAGATTATTGTACGAACATCAATTTGGCTGTCGAGATGTCGGGCAAGAACTGTGTTGAGATAGAACTCGACTTTTTCCAGCAAGACTCATTGATAAGAAGGGAATTGAGACAGGCTATAGCACGTCCTCCATACATTGACAATTCAGACTTCCATGTTGATGTGACTGCAGATGAATTATTCTCTACAATTTGGAAGGATAGTGTGATGGTGCTGGTCTATTCTACTGAGTCACCAGAGCGGAACTCACTTAATATGTACGAGCGTGACGAAGGTTACAGAGCGCTGCGTCGCATCTACGTACATTCTTGGTTGTACCCATCGCTGGCTGTGAAGAGAGATATCTACAGCTCTTCAATCGCAGACAAGACTGGACGTCCCCAATTTACGGCTGTGAAAGCAGGGTTCGCTACTGGCGATGGTGACTTCTTGTGTGGTTACTTTGCGGGCTATGAGACTGTGGCACAAGATATGGCACGTGTGGCATCAGAAGTGTTGAAAGGTGCAGATTTGGCTTCATTTGTGGGCATGACCCACCAAAAACAATACTACATGGACTATGTGGCGATGGAGAAGTTGGGCATGGAGTATAATGACTATAAAGATCGTTTCATTATCGTGGGTGCCCCGATGGAAAAGATTTCACCTTTTTATCGTTATGCAACACTGATCATTATTTGTCTCGTATTCTGCCTTGCCATTGGAGCCATTGTGTTGGTATTGCAGTCGTGGAAGAATCAAGCTGCTGCAGGATTGATTGAAAATGTGACGCGTCGTGCTGAAATGCGTCAGATGGCTTTGCATGGTGCAGATAGCCACATGGTTCGAACGGAGGAGAGCCTGAAAGAAATCATCACTCATGTTCATCCCGACTATTCGAAAGAGGTGCCACTCATCATGCAGTCCACAGAGATTATTGGTACACACAGCCATGAAATATATGCCGATATTGACAAACCTGGGAACTATCGTTGGTGGCAGTTGCGTTTTGTAGTGATGTATGATAGCGTCAAGGACGAAAAGCATGTGGATGGTATCTTGATCAACATTGATGAGACAAAACGATATGAAGAGGATTTGCGTAAGGCGATGCTCTTGGCAGAAGAAGCTAAGCAGAAAGAAGACTTCTTGACCACCATCAGCCATGAAATTCGTACACCACTGAATGCGGTTGTGGGATTCAGCGATGTGCTGGTGAGCATGCCTCCAGAATCCTTCACGCCAGAGGAAATGGCGGAATATGCTAAAATCATCAAGGCGAACAATACCAGCCTTTCTGCGATGATTGAGGATATCCTTATGTTCTCACGTATTGAAAGTGGACGTATCCAATATGTGAAGAATGAGTTTGATGCCATTGGATTGGTTCATGAAGTGGCGCATGACTGGGAAGATCTGATTCCAGAAGGTGTTGTCTTTAAAGAAGTCGGAATTATGCCAGGCATCACGATTGACAATGACCGCGCTCGTGTGAAGTATATCTTGAGTCAGCTGATGAGCAATGCCATTAAATTTACTAAGAAAGGTGTGATTCTCATCGGTGTGCAGTATCACCTGAATTCAGATAAGGCAGAGTTGTATGTGGAAGATACGGGTTGTGGTATTCCAAAAGAGAAACAGCAATTAGCCTTTGGTTTGTTCTGGAAGGACGATGGCCTTATACCAGGTTTGGGATTGGGCTTGCATGTGGCAAGGAAGTTGGCTGATGGCATGGGAGTTGTTCTTGATGTGGAGAGCAAGCCTGGGTTTGGTTCTAAATTCTCGATTTATGCAGATGCTCAACTGAAGAGGCCAGACGTAGAATAAGGATGCTGGTTCTCATTTCCATCATATTATATTTTAGTGTTTTGCTTCTTCTCTCCCGTTTGGTGGGCAAGAGAGGAAGCAATGCTGCTTTTTTCAGTGGAAACCGTCAGTCGCCTTGGCCTTTGGTGGCTTTTGGTATGATAGGAGCCAGCATTTCCGGATTGACTTTCATCGGTGTGCCTGGATGGGTGATGGACATAGACATGACCTATCTGCAAATGTGCATGGGCTTCATTGTCGGTTACCTGATTGTCGCTTTTGTGTTGTTGCCACTTTATTATCGGCTTCGTCTGACCTCCATCTACACCTACTTGAATCATCGCTTTGGCAAGGTGAGTTATCAGACGGGCTCCTCTTTTTTCATCGTTAGCAAAATTTTAGGTGCGGCTGCCAAGTTCTATGTGGTATGCCGCATTTTACAGTATTGCCTGGCTGACACCTTTGCTGTGCCATACGCTGTTGTGGTGTTGGTGGCGTTGGTGTTGATATGGCTCTATACGAGAAAGAACGGAATTCGAGCATTGGTATGGACTGATTTCATGCAGACATTCTGCCTTTTGTTGGCACTTGTCTTGATCTTGATGAAGGCTGCCAATATGCTGGGCATGGATGTGTCTGAGGCCATGACGGCTGTCTGGAATGATTCCCACTCACGCATTTTTGAGTTCAATGATTTTGCGTCCAAGCAGAATTTCTGGAAACAGTTCTTCTCGGGAATTTTCGTTGTGATTGTAATGACAGGACTTGATCAAGACATGATGCAGAAGAATCTTACGTGCAAAGACTTGCGTTCGGCACAGAAAGACATGTGCTCTTATGGCGTGTTATTCCTGCCTGTCAATTTCTTGTTCCTCGCTTTGGGCATTCTTCTGATGATGCTTTATCAGCAACAAGGGATGGCTTTGCCTGAAAAGGGTGATGATTTGTTGTCGGTTATCGTGCTCAATGGCACGATGGGTACAGCTTGTCTCATCTTCTTCACGATTGGTATCATCTCCAGTGCTTTCTCCTCTGCCGATTCAGCGATGACGGCACTCACCACCAGTTTCTGCATCGATATCTTGGGAAAAGAAGAGGATGAGCACACACGCAAACGAGTTCACTTTGGCATGTTTGTGGTGTTCTTCTTCGTCACATTGGCTTTTGATGCAATCGGTTCAGGTAGCGTCATGGACTTGATTTACACTTTGGTATCCTATACATACGGTCCACTTTTGGGGCTTTTTGCCTTTGGGTTGTTCACGCAGCGAAAATCAATCGAACGTGCAGTGCCTTACATCGCTATTGCTTCGCCAGCAATCTGCTATGTCATAGACCTGGTAGTTAGACAATATGCAGGTTACAAATTCGGGTATGAAATGCTGATGTTCAATGGGCTTCTCACCTTTATTGGTCTATTCCTGGTGTCAAACCGCATGGCACATTCGTGTCAAGCCAAGCGTGTAAAGTGACAATAAGTAAATGTACATGAAACGATGAGATTTATAGATTTGTTTGCTGGTCTTGGAGGTTTCCACCTCGCCTTGTCCCGTTTGGGGCATCAATGTGTCTTTGCCTCAGAGATTCAGCCTAAATTGCAAAAACTATATCGACTGAATTTCCCAGGTGTGCCCATTGAGGGTGACATTACCAAGATAAAGGCTGAGGATATTCCTCCCCATGAAATTCTGTGTGCAGGTTTCCCATGCCAACCCTTCTCCTTCTCAGGCAAGAAGCAAGGGTTTGAAGATGAATTGGGACGTGGCAATCTCTTCGATGAGATTTGTCGCATCTTGCATCACCATCATCCTAAATACATCCTTTTGGAGAATGTGTCTGCATTGCCAGGACATGATGGAGGTCGCACTTGGAAGGTGATTCAGCGAAAATTGGATGCGTTGGGTTACGATATCCGTAGCCACATCTATTCTCCCCATGAGTTTGGCATTCCTCAGCATCGTCCACGCTTCTATATTGTGGGTATGTTACGTGATGAGCAGGGTGTCAGCGGCATGCATCGTTTTCATTTCATGCGTCCACCCAAGGATGTTGTAAGTGATGTGCATTCCATTGTCGATATCGAAGATAATGACCATCTGGTGGCAGTCCGTCGTGATTTGCACCCTGTGTTCGATGCCTGGCAGGAGTTTGTGAATCATGTGACCCAACGGGACGGTTTCATGCCTTCCCATTGTATCTTCACGATGGAATTTGGGGCTGATTATGAGTTTGAGGACATTCCTCCTGCTTTCCAACCTATGGAACGTCTTCGTGGTCATCGAGGAGCATTCGGACAAATGTTGGAAGGTGACACACGCGAGGAACTGATAGCGGGTCTCCCATTCTATATGCAGCGAACCAAGTATGAAGACACCTATCCTGAATTTAAGAAGATTCTGATTCGCCAGAACCGCGAGTTTTACCAGCGCCACAAGGATTGGATAGATGAGTGGCTGCCGAAGATCATGCCATTCCCTCGCACACAACAAATGTTTGAATGGAGCACCAATCAGGATTGGGACTTCAAGCATCATGTCATCCAACTGCGTCCTTCAGGCATTCGTATCCGTTCCATCAATTGTGTTCCCACCATCACTCTCTGCACGACTGCTACGCCGATTCTACCTTTCGTTCCTTTCCCTTCCCGAGGGGCATTGGACAAAAAAGGGCGTCCCTATAAGCCCGAAGACTTTAGATGGGGACGCTATATCTCGCACAATGAGGCGGCTCGTATTCAGTCCATGCAGGAACTGGATTATGGGAAGCTCTCTCGTGTGCAGAAATTTAAGGCATTGGGTAATGCCGTCAATGTGGATGTGGTCGAGTTGATAGCCAAACGACTGCTTCCTCGTCGGAACACCAGATGAGCCATTCTTCTCATCGACATGTCAGATGAAAGCAACCCTGCTTCCGTTCATACTTCACGTAGCATTTACCTTCCATTCTCAGATCGTTCAGCACCTCCGAGAGCACTTGCTTCATGGGCTCGTTCCATCTGAGCAGTTCTGCGTCAGATTCATACGTGCCCGTCATCGGCATGAACTTGTTATAAGCAATGTCCACCGTAGTGCCATAGCAATGACATGAGTTTGTGGTGGCATTCTTATTGCCTTGTTGCAGGTTCGACACATCATCCGCAGTCCTCAACACCGAGGTCACAATGAGCAGGTGCGTGGGGAGACCCTTCACTTGACAGGAATCGATGAAATTCAGACAAATGGTGTTCAGCAGATGCTGGGCTCTTGGCACCAAATAGGGTATCGAATGAGTGAGACTGTCAATGGCATAGAAAGGTGAGTGGCAGATGTTGACCAACTGATGCTCCTTGACCAGCACCTCAGCCTCGGTTCTATTCTTGACTGGGGTGATGCCATATTGTTGAGCCGACAAGATCTGCACATTCTGACTGTCAGGAAAACATTCCGAATAACTCCACACACCTCTGATGCGATGGGCATTCTTCGTCCTCTTGGATTCTGTTGATGTTTCTGCCTTTTTGAGGTCAACACCAGCAATCTCTTCCACCTGTATTTTGGTTTGGGCTTTTTTGATGTTCAGCGGAATCTCAATCCCTGACACATGTCTCACGCTGGCAAATAGTCCCATCACAGCCACAAAGACTCCGAGGAACTTCCACTGGTTATAATTCTTTTTCTTTTCCAATTCTAATTAATCTCTTTATCGTATCTTTAGCACGCTTGGCTTGCCAAGAAACTCTATCATCCTCTTCCAGAATTCTCAATCAAGTCTCTGATTTCATCGTTCAGTTCGTTCTCATTCATCAACTGTTCGATGGTCAGGTGCATCCTGTATCGCCAGTAGTGACGTGGGTTTGCTGGAATGTTGATGCGTTCAGCGTTGCCATCAGCCAATCTCACGTTTTCATTGATTGAGAGCCAATCCTGTAATGACAGCAAAGTCAATGCTGACGGACAGAACAGATGAGCCGACACAATCTCCTTACACAGCCATCCTGGAGCAGGGTGGGGTGCTGTGCCATCCTTATAGAGAGCGTTGTTGTAGAACTGTTGAGTCCGTTCTGTATCTTCATCCCACCACATACGAAGTGGAGCCATATCGTGTGTGGAGATGGTAGCCACTGAACGGTATGGGTTCTCCCACAGACGTCCAAACTGCAAGGCTGGTGATTTTGGCATGGTCTGAATCTCCAAAGAAAGCATCTTCAGGTTGTTCATCACCACAGGCACACAATCTGGCACCATACCCAAATCTTCAGCACATACCAGCATGCGTGTACATTGTGTCAGGATAGGCAACTTCTTCATGGCCTCTTCTTGCCAGAACTGATTGTGGCGACGATAGAAATAGTCGTTATACAACTTGTTGAAAGCATCCTTTTCATGCTGAGACAGCGATTCGTAAGCAAGGTCAAGCTGAGCAGAGATGCGAGGATGATACACTTCCGGATACTTTCTGTCAGGCACGAACAACACGTTCGAGGCCAATGCATATAAACCATCACGCAGATTCTTGCTGTCCTCGTCAGTCTTTCCTGCAAAGGCTGCTTCAATCTTTCGCTGGCTTCCGTATTCATCCTTCAAATCATAGCGTCCATCCGTACGTGCTTTCAGATAGAGAGCCTTCACCAAGTCTGCCTTGTAGCCGAAGATGTGCTCCAGCGTCCCATCTGTGATGTATGGACGGGTCATCATTTCAGCGTTGAAGCGCAAGCCATAACTCTCTATTTCGTTCACGCTCATAGGCAGGGCAGGGGAGAACTGGCCTAAGAGTCCATGCACAGAATGCATCGGAATTTCCCAGATGCGGAAGAAGCCCAGCACGTGGTCGATTCTGTAGGCGTCGAAATACTCTTCCATCTTCTGGAAACGGCGAATCCACCATTGATAGCCATCCTTGGCCATCTCGTCCCAGTTGTATGTAGGGAATCCCCAGTTCTGACCATCTTTCGAGAAGTCATCTGGTGGAGCTCCTGCTTGTCCATTCAGATTGAACAGGTGAGGTTGTGCCCATGCTTCCACACTGTTTCTGGAGATGCCGATGGGGATGTCACCCTTGATGATGACTCCATTCTTTCTGGCTTCTTGACGCACAGCCAAGAGTTGCTTGTGCAGTTGGTATTGGATATAATAGTAGAAAGCTACTTCATTCGGATGCTCCTGAATGAGTCTCTCCACCTCACGGGCATGGTATTGGTTGTACTTTGGCCATTTTCCGAAGTCCGCAGTCTTGTATTCATCACGCAAGTAGGAGAAAGCTGCATATGGAAGCAACCAGTCTTTGTTATCGTAGAAGAAGGTCTTGAAATCCTCTTGCTTCATCACTTCCTGACCCTCCTGATCAAACGCCTTGTGCAGATAATCCATCTTCAGGGCAATCACCTGCTCATAATCAATCTCCTTCAGAGCATTCAATTGCTGCTGTTTCATCAGGAATTTCTCCATCGTCAACTTGTCTTTCAACTTCGGCAAGGCATTGATATCACAATACAACGGATGGAACGCATAGATGCTGATAGAGTTGTAGGGGTATGAATCCTGCCACTTGCCTGTCATCATCGTGTCGTTGATAGGCAGAATCTGAATGGCGTGCATTTTGGTCTTCACCACCCACTGAATCAAGGTCTTTAAGTCGCCGAAGTCACCCACGCCATAACTCTTGGCCGTACGGAGAGAGAATACAGGAATCACCACACCTGCCACCTTCCAGCAGTCCCCATTCAAGGCAGGCAGGTCATCTGTCTTCACCCACATCTGCTTGGGTTGCAGACGAGGACAGCGCAATCTGCGGTTCGGTCCTTCTTCCCAGCGCAGGATATGGTTCTCCGCATCCACCACCACATATTTATATTCTACTTCATCAAACAGCATGTCAGCATCAATGTTCACCGCCCATTCTTGCAGGTTCATGAGTTCCATCTGCTTGGGTCGCTGCCATTCACCCAACTGAGGAGTGTTGCCACACAATGCCAGCCACTCACCTTTTCTCAGACGGGGTTCCACCACACGCAGTTGCAGGGTAGAGGAATATAATGTATTGGTAGCTATATGACCATTGGACACAGCACCCATACATTCTGTGTAGGCCAACGAGAACAAAGGCAGGTCTTCTGGGATGGGACGCCATTTGTCGCTCATGATATATTGGTTGGTGATGCCGTCGAAAGTCACCTTGTGAGGTGCCACATCCCATTCCGTCCACACGAGCTGGTCATCACGATACATGGCATATTTATACTCGATGCCTTCCGTGCCAGTGTTTTGGAACGTGACTTCACCTTCCCACAGTTTACCGTCGTATGTGTCCAGACGGTATTCCTTCATGGGTCTTTTCCGACCACCTTTCTCCACCTTGCAGAGTTGTACACGCAAGTCTTCACCCCATTGGGTATTGTATTCGATGCTAAAACGTACTTTCATTTTCTTGGTTTATTTTAGGTTTGTAATATCTTTTGCAAAGGTAATGATTAAAAATTGAAATCATCATCTTTTTTAGACAAAATATTTGATTGTTTGACAAATAAAATGTAATTTTGCACATTAATTCAGGAATATGACAATGGTTTATTCCATATTGAACATATTATTAACCCATAAAACTAACGATACAATGAAAGATTCGATGAACAAAACAAGGTTCTTCATGATGCTTGCAGCAGTCCTTTGCTGCACTCTCTCCATTAGGGCTCAAGAGGTCAGAAACCAGGTGTACAAGATTACGTTGGGCAACGTGCAGTATGCTCACCACAACGAGAAGATGACGGCAGGTGAAGCCATCGGCCAAGTGCTGGCTGGTGTCTTGACGGGTCAGACATCATTGCAAGCAACCGAGTATGAGGAGGATGCAAAGAATGCCATCATCAAGGGACTCTCCCATGCCTACCGCTTCAGATTCAACGATGGTTTGCCACAGATAGGTGAGACGGAGCAGGAAGGCAATCTTGTGGTCGATGCTGTCATCACCAACATCCAGTCGAAGTCGAGCACTCGCACATGGAAGGATAGAGATGGCAAGACACAGATGTCCACCACCTACACAGGCATAGCAGAGGCGATGCTCAATGTGAAAGATGCAAGAACAGGCGAAGTGATTGCCAACCCCACCATGGGTGGATGGGGCTCAGGCAGTTCCAGCTTCTCCACATCCGACCAAGCCATCAAGGATGCCCTGGGTCGTCTTTCCAATCGCATCACCGTCTGGCTCAACAAGTATCGTCCGCTTCATGCCAACATCATCGAAGGTAACTCGTTTAAAAAAGACAAGCAGAAAGAGGTCTATATCGACTTGGGAACCGACGAAGGAGCCTATGTGGGGCTTTACATGGGAGTCTATATCACGAAGATTGTAGCGGGTCGTGAGGCCAACCAGCAAATTGGCAAGTTGAGAATTACAGCTGTTGAGGGTAAGGACATCAGTCTCTGCAAAGTGGTGAATGGTGGTAAAGACATCAAACAAGCCATCGATTCCGGCCAGCAGCTGAAGGTGTTAACCATCGACAACTGATTGCCTATGGAGTAAGAAAGATGGAGACGATGAAGGAGACTTTACTCTGATTTCTTTTTGATGTTTCTATCGAAAGATTTACCTTTGCAACCAATTCACAAAGAACAACCCATGAAGATCAGATTTTCATTATTGCAAGTTGTGCTGGCTGCGGCTTATTTCTGTTGCACTCCAGTCAACGTAGAGGCACAAAACAGTAGTAAGTTTGCGGCAGGCAAGGTTAGCGATATCCATCCGCAGGGATGGCTGCAAACCATGATGCAGCGCCAGCACGACGGACTGACGGGACACCCCGAGGCATTGTCATACCCCTATAATTCATGTCTGTGGGCAGGCGAGATATCGCGTGCCGACGAGAGCTATGGCGACAACTGGTGGCGCTACGAGCAGACGGCGTACTATACTGACGGACTGTTGAGGCTGGGCTACGAGCTGAGCGCTCAGGAGATGGTAGACAAAGCCATGGAGGGCATTGAATACACGCTGGAACATCCTACCGAGAAAGGCATGCTGGGCAACTCCACACTGGAGGGCATCACATGGCCCATGTCGGTGTTCTTCCGCGTGCTGCAGGCCAAATACGAGCACGACGGCGACGAGCGCATTCCCAAGGCTTTGGAGACACACTATCTGAACTTCACCCCCGAACAACTGGCCTGCGGCATCGTGGGTGGCCGCAACATCATGTCCATCGAGGGCATTCTATGGACATACGGCAAGACGGGCAACACGAAACTCTTGCAATTGGCTGAGGATGCTTGGGCCATTCAGGACAAATTTGCTGTCGATGAGACAGCCATTCTGAGTCCTGAGCCGTTCTACATGCATAGCGTGACGTTCTGCGAGATGCTGAAACTACCCCTGCTGCTTTATGCCTACACGGGCAAGCAACGCTATCTGGACTTGGCCATGACTGCTGTCCGCAAGGTGGAGCGCGAGTCGATGCTGCCCGACGGTGTGCCGTCGAGTGCCGAGTTCCTGTTGGGCGACGATATCGACATCAGCCACGAGACCTGCGACATCGTGGACTTCACCTGGACGCTGAGCCATTATCTGGCCGTGACGGGTCAAGCTGAGTGGGCTGACAAGATCGAGCGGGCTATCTACAATGCCGGCATGGGTGCCATCACCAAGGACTTCCGTTCGCTGCAGTACTTCTCGTCAGTCAATCAGTTCATCGCCACGGGTACGTCCAACCATAACATCTACAAGCACGGCTCTACGTGGATGGCCTATCGCCCCACGCACGAGACGGAGTGCTGCTCGGGCAACGTGAACCGCATGCTGCCCAACTTCGTCAGCCGTATGTGGATGACTGACAGTGAGGGCGGTGCTGTGGCAGCCATCTACGGCCCAAGCCAGGCGACATTCCCCACGGCCGAGGGCGATATAACCATCAGCTGTGCTACAAGTTATCCTTTTGGATCAATGTTGGCTTTCTCTGTCCGCGGAGCTGAAGATGCCAGCATCCCCCTGACGCTGCGTATCCCCACGTGGTGCAGTAATGCGTCCCTCTCTGTCAATGGCTCTCCCGTTGATCAGCTTCTATCGGCTGGAACCTTTGTGAGCCTGCCTGAGAAGGTCAAGAACGGCGATATCATCATGCTCATTCTGCCCATGGAGGTAGAAAAGCATACCCTCGAAGGTCAGGGAGTCTATTTCCAGCGCGGTCCCCTGCTCTACTCCTACCCCATTCCGCAGCAGAAGGTCGAGGACACCACGGAATATGAATGCATGCACGGCAAGATGCCCGAGAACCCCGACTTCAAATGCTGGAACATCACGCCGACGGGCGACTTCAACTACGCCTATGCCGACGATGGCCAGCCCCTGGCGTGGGAGACAGTATACTATGATGATATTCCTTTCCCCTACGACCTGGAAACCGTTACTTCCAAGATCCGCATCCCCGTGAAGCAGATAGCGTGGGATCTCGTGGACAACCGCTATACACCCCCGCTGCCCGAACAGGGATGCCTGACGTTGCTGAGTGACGCGACACAATACATCGACCTCGTACCCTACGGCTGCACAGAGTTGCGACTCACTGTGTTCCCCGATGCCGATGCCCAGCCGCTGCCCGCCCCTGCTGAGCCCGACTACACCTGTCCGGCTGATGCCCCCGACTGCGTGGTAGTGGTTGACGATGCTGACTATGTATATTTCGAAGAGCCTCGCTTCTGCTGGGACGAACCGATATATTGTAAGGTTCGCAGGGCTGGTGACACCACTACCGACTTGCATAGTCCCCTGGGCGGTGACCTCTGCGAGATGGTGGGCACCACCGCCAATGGCCGTAAGATATGGCGCTGGAAAGGCACATCGACTGCCGTGCAGCCCATCGTGGAACTCATCTTCACCAACCACGACCTGCTGACCGATATCCAGCCGTTCGCCAATGGCGGCTATTACCGCTACGACCGACTCATCTACAAGGCCGGTCAGACCGTTCCGACCTCCATTGCCCGTCTCGAAACCAACAGCCCATATCGTGCTGATGGCGGCTGGTACACCCTCAGCGGCATGAAGCTGCGGGGCGAGCCGACCCAGAAGGGCATGTATATCAATAACGGAAAAATAGTGGTGGTGAAATAAAACAAGCCCGCTTCGCGAGCGATGAAACAGAAAGAAGATAAAGAAAGAGCCTGTGCGAAAAGCACGGGCTCTTGTGGTAGATGATGATAGAAAAAAATGAATGCAATGCAATATTGCAATAAGCGAATGCAGAGCGATGCTTGCATTGGCTTTGCTGAGCGTTGGCAATTTCGACGTAGTCAATATTGCAATATAACTAATACTCTACGCATTTATTTGCCAAATGGCAGCCATAGCAATAATCCCCATTCATAATCTTAGAGAAAAGGGTATTTAGTTGAGAGATAAAGTGATGGTTCTCAAAGTTCCCTGGGGAAATAACACCCTGTGCCAGACCAGCTGGCGTGACATTGGCCGATCCAACATAAGCTACCTTGTTATCGACAATCACAACCTTCGAATGCAAGGCAGCACACCCGTTTTAGCAAGATTCAAAATCTCACTTGTCGCGCGTCCTGTTAGCTCTACCACTTCTGTAGTGTTGATGTATTTCTTGATTGCCATAGGTTATTCTTTATTCCATTGGTTTTATCATCTACTCGGGAGAGTTTTTAACCCTCTCCAAGCATTCCAAATGTGGATTATAGGTGTAGTTGATGATGGTACCATCCATGATTTTTCTGATGATGGCATCCACCACGCTTAGTGGTACAATAAACCATTCCTTGGGTTCGTGACTGAAGCCGTTATCATCCACCACCGTTACATGGAACTGAACCGATTTCAGTATCTGATGCACCAAGTCCTCAAACTTCTGAGAATTGAGATTCACCACTTTATAGGTGGCCACAATCTTGACAGGAGCCATCAGGTAAGTAGGCTCGTGTTCAGCATTGGCTATTCGCTCTTCCACCGAGTTGGTGGTAAAGCCAATCTTGTATAAGTTTTTCTGTCTGCTGATTGTGGCATCATGTGAAAGTGATTGCAAGACATATACATACCCCGTCACCTTATCTTCTTCTGTGACATCATGTTGTTTGAAGAACTTGCTTTCTATTTCCTCTTCCGTTTCTGTCACTACATAACCATCAGCCATCACATTTTTGCGAAGTGTTTGTAGTAGGATGTCTGATTCAGTTCCATTCTCATAAATGCACCGAGTCCTGCCATCCATTTTTCTTAAGTTGGGCATCCATCGCAATTGCTCCATACTTTCAAGCATCAACATCTGTCCACTAACGATAAAGAAGTTCCCGACCTCAATGTTCGCCGTTTTCGACAATCGGGCAAGACTCCTTCTTCCATTCTTCAAATCCTGATGTACCTGCACGAACAAGTCTCTATATAGCTCAAAGTCCTCACACAGTTTCCTTTGTGCCACATAGTCAGCCTTATTCCTTGCTTCCATCACTTTTTTCATGTCGGCAGGAATGTCAAAAAGCTTTGCCTGTTGCTCAGAGATGTCCAGCAGCGGGTCATCCCATATCTCTTCCAGTTCTTTGTCGATGTCCATGTTTTTACAATAGATTCTTTCTTCGTAATCCTTGCATGGCAGCCCACATCATCCGCTCCTTCAAGTCGCCCTCATTTCGTGGCTCTCTACCATGCTGTTCCATCCAATTATTCAATTCTGCCAGCTTCGATGCCATGCGGTCATCAGCAGTTGGTGCTGCCACCTTCGGACGTACCTCATCTAATAGAGGATCGTCGAAGATTTCCAATAATACTTGGGGCCATTCCATCATCTTCGTTTTTAAACTTTCAACCTTAAACTCTAAACTTTATCTCCTTCATATTCCAAACCTGCCAGCTTTCTTGCTTTCAGATTCTTAATCATCTGCAAGGCTGCTGCCATTTCTCTCACTTGTGGGTTGGGGTCTTCTATGCTTGGCACTTGCCCTCCATGTTCTGTCACGTATGTTTTCAGCGGCCCTTTGAAGATGCTGATGGCTTGTTCTAAGGTCAGGTTAAACTTCTGTTCCGCAATTGTATCCTGTATGATCTTCAGGGTTGGTGCATCCACCGACTTTGACATCACTTCGTATGCCCTTTGGAATGGGTTGATGGAGTCTATCAGATTGATACTCAACTTATCGATGTTGATGAATCGATTGGCAATCTTAATCAAACGATTACCTTCACTTTCTTGTTCATCACTATCTGATGTGGAAACAGGATGTCCGTGTTCATCCACAATATCATTTCCTTTGATAATCGTGTCCAGCAACACTCTCTCACGCACTTCCTCCACCTCATCATCTGTCAAGTCAGGATAGCGTTCCCGTATCACCTTCGGAATCAAGTGTTGGGTGATGGTTTCCGCTGTGGTCGAGCCGCTAATTGCCTTCACAACCATTTCATTTTGCAAGATGGCAGCTTTCAAGTCATCCAACTGCTCCTGAACAATCAGTTTTGTCTTGACACTCGAAAGCGGTTTCAGTCCTTCCACAATCAATGTTCTGGGCGATGGTTCCTCGTTGGGTTCCCTCTCTGTTTTGAAGTGCCAGCTCGGAGCCATCACCTGCTCCATCAGCAGCGAGGCAGTAATGGCTTTCAGGAAATCGTTCACAGCCACTTTCACGTCTGCCTGTGCTGCTTCTGGCATTGCTATCATATTCACAAACCTTGCCGTTTCTTTGCCCTCACAATCACGGGTGCATCGTCCTATGATTTGAATCACTTCTGTCAGCGAACCTCTCACACCTACCGTCAGGCACATCTCGCACCATTGCCAGTCAAAGCCCTCTTTTGCTGTGCCCAAGGCGATGATGATGTCCATGTCCTCAGCCCGTTTCATCTTTTGCAGATATCCCTGCACCATGTTCCTTTCCTTCGGGTCATCTTCCACCAAGTCAGCCACTTTCAGCAGTCTTCCGTCTTGTGTCCTCACATGATAGATCCCTGTGTTATAGTCTTTGTATTCGATGGTGCCGATGATTTGCATGATGTCATCCGTCTCAGCATATTTTCCCTTGCCAGTCGAAGCTCTTGCGTTCACGCTGGGAATATGGATGATAGTCTTCTTTCTGGTGTCCAGCACCTCATCAATATGGTCGAGGTAGTTGCCCCTGTAGAAGTGATAACCCAGCACCAAGTTCTTCAAATGTTTATAGCCATTCAACTGCTGGTAGTAGTTGTAGGTGACGGGATAGAAACGAGCCTCATCTTCTTGGCGAAGCACAGGGATGCCGTCACCTCGAAAGTAAGAACCTGTCATCGCCACGATGTGTCCTGTGGAGTTATTCATCACTCGACGCACCACATCGCCTAATCCTGAATCAGCATCAGCACTTGTATGGTGGAACTCGTCAATCGCCAGCAAGGTATCGTTGAAACAATCATCTGATATTTCCTTCATGCCATTGCGTAGGGTGGCATGGGCACACACTAACACGTGCGAATTGTCCTGATGGAAGAACTCCACAAAACGCCCCTTCTTGTCCTTCTCATTCTCCACATCACAAAGGTTATAATAGGGAGTCACACGCCAATCGGCAAAGAAACCATGCTCCTTCAGATTGGTGTTTTTGAACGAACGGCCAATACTTTTCTCTGGTACAGCCACCACCACTTTTTTCAGTCCTTGGTGAGCCAATTTGTCCAATGCGATGAACATCAACGCACGGCTCTTTCCTGATGCTGGAGGAGCCTTGATCAACAAGAAACGTTTGTTGCGTGCCTCGTATGCCTTGGCTTGCATTTCACGCATGCCCATCTCATTGACAGCTGTCGCCTTACCTGTCTGTTCGTAGCGGATATCTACGATGTTGTTGCTTGTTTGTTCCATATTATTAGTGTTTAGAGGTCATCTTCTCGTATAACTTAAATAGGCATTCCAGACGTGCCTCGTCAGAAGCAAAGGGATAGCCAGGATAGCAACTCTCTACTATATCATCCAGTTTGGCATGAGTTTCACGAAGGTCTTGTGGCATCTTGTCTGGGTCATAGAGTTCTGCCAAAGTTTTGTCTGGGTAGAATTCACGAGTCACC